>NZ_DATBQK010000031.1:0-89396 GCF_036560865.1 Rudaea sp. | reverse complement strand
CGCGGACAGAGGCCGAGGCCCGATTCCGCGCGAGAACTATTCTTGCTCAGCAGCCGGCGCGGGCTCGGCGGGTGCCTGCGGATGATGCGCCTTGCGATAAATCCAATAGCGCGATGCGAAATAGTTGACGCCCAGTCCGGCGACCGAGCCGGCGGCGACCGCGAGTACCAGCCATTGCCGGTCGACATTGAACGCAAGCACCAGCGCCGAGTAGGCGGCGAAGTTGCAGGCAAAGCCGCCGCTCATCGCCAACACATAGCGCGCCCACTCGCCGAGTCGGCTATGCCGCCGGCGGCCACGAAAAGTGTAGTTGCGGTTGAACAACCAAGTTGCGGTTGCGGCGAACAGAAATGAAATCAGGCGCGCGCTGAAACGATCCCACGCAAACCCGGTGACCAGAATCTGCAGCACACCGGCATCGACGATGAAGCCGATCACGCCGCCGATGCAAAACATGACGAAACTGCGCATCGCCATCAGGACTGTCCTGCGAGCCTGCGCATGGCCGACTCGTCCGGCCGCTCGATCGCGCCACGCTCGGTGACGATCACGTCGATGAGCTCCGCGGGGGTGACGTCGAACACCGGATTCCACGCATCGGCACCTTCGACGACGGTGCGCTTGCCCGCGATCGACAACAGCTCGCCCGGGTCACGCAGTTCGATCTCGATGTCGCTGCCCTGCCTGGTTGCCATGTCGACCGTCGACCACGGCGCGACCACCATGAATTTCACTGCGTGCCGCCGCGCGGCGATCGCGAGTTGATAGGTGCCGATCTTGTTCGCCGTGTCGCCGTTGGCGGCGATGCGGTCGGCGCCGACGATCACCCACTGCACCGCACCCGACCTCATCAGGTGCGAGGCGGCGGAATCCGCGATCAGTTTCACCGGGATCCTGTCGCGCCCGAGTTCCCACATCGTCAGACGTGCGCCCTGCAACCAGGGGCGCGTCTCGCCTGCGTATACTTGTTCAATTTTCCCTTTTGCATAGCCGGCGCGGATCACGCCAAGCGCGGTGCCGAAGCCGGCGGTCGCCAGTGATCCGGTATTGCAGTGCGTGAGCACGCCGCTGCCGTTGGCCAGGAACGCGGCGCCGAGCTCACCCATATGCCGGTTCGCGGCCAGATCCTCGTCCTGGATCGCACGCGCTTCGGCCTCCAGCGCGGCGAGCGGATCGGCTGGCGCGCGCGCCAGCACCGCACGCATGCGCGCGAGCGCCCAGGCAAGATTCACCGCGGTCGGCCGCGCCGCGTTCAAGCGCACAAGCGCGGATTCCAGCGCCGCCTGCGTGACCGCCGATCCGGCCGCTTGCAAAAGCCGCGCTTCGAGCACAGCGCCCCAGGCCGCGGCGATGCCGATGGCCGGCGCGCCGCGCACGACCAGCAGGCGAATCGCCTCGGCGACTTCGCCGGCATCGTGGCATTCGAGCTGTGTTTCGACGAACGGCAATTCGCGCTGATCGAGCACGCGCAGGACGCCGTCGCTGTAGACGACGGCACGGATCGTGTCGTGGAGGTCGAGCCGGGACATGCCTTTCACTGTGTGGTCGGGATAGCCGCGAAGAATAGCGCATGATCGCGATGCATGCGGCGCCGCGAGCATTTCTGCCCGCGTTCTGGCAGCGCACAGGCAAGTTCCGTTAGCATGCGGGCATGCCGCGATCGAAAGCCAAAAACGCTGCCCTGACCCGCGAGTCCAGCGAGCAGGTCGTAGCCGTGCGCTCCGGCAAGGACCTGGATGCGCAATTCGTCGCCCTGCTGCGCGGCAAGTGCACGCGTGCCGCGGTCACCGGCGCGCTCACCGCGGCAATCGAGGCAATACCGGGCATGGGGCGCATGCTCGGCTTTATTTTCGGCGAGGTGCTCGACGCGCAGTTTCTTGCGCGCATACAGCGCGAACTGATCGAAGACACGTTCAAGTTGTACCGCCTTGAGCTGCCGGCACCGCTGCACGCGGAACTGGTCAGTCGCGTGCAGACGCTGGGTACCAGCGCCAGCATCGTCGGCGATGCCGTGATCCGCGGCGTCATGCGACGCAGCGCAGGCCGCGTCGGCGGTGTCGTGGCCCGGCGCTTGCTGCCGTTCGCCGCGATCGTTTCCTCGGCCGTGAGCAACGCCAGCGTTACCTACGCGATCGGCAAGCGCGCGCAAGCCGTGGCGAAATGGCGCGACTCTCCGATCACGGGCATGCCCGACGTCGTGCGCGCGTTCACCGGCATCGACGAACGGCGCATTCTCGACTGGTCGGTCGATGGCGTGAAGACCTCGCTCGGTCTGATCGGCGGCACCTTGCAGCGCATGCTGCGCTGGCCGCGTACGCGCGCGAAAAACTAGGCCACAGGCCTCACTGCACCGCCAACGCGCGGTAGCACCAGGCGATCAACGGGCCCCAGAAAACGCCGAGTACGAGCAACGCAATGCCGTTGAGCGAAAGCAGCCAGCGGAAGGTGACATCGGCCGGCAACGCCAACGCCGTGTTGTCGACCGCTGCGTCGAAATACATCACCTTGATCACACGCAGGTAGTAGAACAGGCCGATGATCGCGAACACGATCGCGACGATCGCCAGCCACAACATACCGGCGTCGAGCGCCGCCTTGAGCACGAGCAGCTTGGCAAAAAAGCCGAACAGCGGCGGAATGCCGGCCAGCGAAGCCATCGCCAGCAGCATGACGAACGCGTACCACGGATTACGCTGGTTGAGACCCTTGAAGTCGTCGATCTCCTCGGCCTCGAAGCCCGCGCGCGCGAGCAGCAACATCACGCCGAACGCGGCGGTCGTCATGATCGCGTAGGCAATCGCGTAGAACATCGCTGCGGCATAGCCGGACGGCGTGCCGTTGGCGAGACCGAGCAGCAGAAAACCGACGTGCGAAATGGTCGAATACGCGAGCATGCGCTTCAGATTCGTCTGCGCAATCGCGACCACGTTGCCGATACCGAGCGAAAGCACGGCAAGCACGGCAAGCATTTCGCGCCAATGCGGCTGCATGCCGGCGAGGCCGCCTTCGAGCAGGCGATAGGCCATGCCGAACGCGGCAATTTTCGGCGCGGAAGCGATGAACATCGTCACCGCGGTCGGCGAGCCTTCGTACACGTCCGGCAGCCACATGTGGAACGGCGCGGCGCCGAACTTGAAACCGATGCCGACGACGAGAAACACCACGCCGAACGCGAGCAATACAAAGTGCGGATTGCCAAGACCAAGCGCGGCGACCGTGTGGATCCTCGAAAGATCGAGCGAGCCGGTCGCGCCATAGATCATCGACATGCCGTACAGCAGCAGCCCCGACGCGAGTGCGCCGAGCACGAAGTACTTGATCGCCGCTTCGGACGACAGACCCGAATCGCGATTCATCGCCACCAGCGCATACGACGACAGCGTGAACAGTTCCAGACCCAGATAGACGATGACGAGATTGCCCGCGGCCACCAGCAGCATCATGCCGAGTGCGGCGAACAGACATAGCAGATAGAACTCGCCGATATACAGATTGCGGTCGCGCAGATAGCTGCGCGCGTAGACGAACACCAGCGCGGTCACGCCGAGGATGAAAACCTGCAGCACCGCGGCGACGCCGTCGTGAACGATCATGCCGCCGAACGCAGTCCTGGCCGGATCGTGATCGATCAACACCAGGCCGAGCGTACCGAGCAGGGCCGCGATCGCCAGCCAGTGCGTGATATGGCGCTGCGCGGGCTTGAGGAACAGGTCGATGAACAGGATCGCGCAGATCGCGCCGAGCAGGAAACTTTCCGGCAGCAGCAGGACCAGGTCGTGGAGGTTGAAATTCATGCTTGCGATTCCCGCGCTCACAGCTTGGTCACCAGCAACTGGTCGACGATGTGCCTGACTGAAGCGTCCATCAAATGCGTCAGCGGTGCGGGCCAGATGCCGACCAGCAGGGTCGCCGCGGCGAACGCGCCGAGCACCAGCGCTTCGCGCACGTCGATGTCGGCGAGTTCGGCGACATGCTTGTTGGCCACATCGCCGAAGATCACGCGCTTGACCAGCCACAGCGTGTACGCGGCGCCGATGATCAGGGTGAACGCGGCACCGGCGGCAACCCAGGGACTCATCGCGAAGCTGGCCAGAATCACCATGAATTCGCCGACGAAACCGCTGGTTCCGGGCAGGCCGCAGTTGGCCATCGAGAACAGCACCCACAGCGCGGCGAACCACGGCATCGTGTTCACCACGCCGCCGTAATCCTTGATCATGCGGCTGTGCGTGCGGTCGTAGAGCACGCCGACGCAGGAGAACATCGCGCCCGAGATAAACCCGTGCGAAACCATCTGCACCATCGCGCCGGAGACGCCGAGATACGCCGCATCCTTGTCGCCGCTGACGCGCATCAGGGCCAGGCTGATGAAGATGCCGAGCGTGACGAAACCCATGTGCGAAACCGACGAATACGCGATGAGTTTCTTCATGTCCTCCTGCACCAGCGCGACGAAGCCGACGTAGATCACTGCGATCAGCGACAGCACGACGATCAGCCAGGTGAATTGCTGGCACGCATCCGGCACGATCGGCAGCGAGAAACGCAGGAAGCCATAACCGCCGATCTTCAGCATGATCGCGGCCAGGATCACCGAACCGCCGGTCGGCGCCTCGACGTGCGCATCCGGCAGCCAGGTATGTACCGGCCACATCGGCACCTTGATCGCAAATCCGGCGAGGAAGGCAAAGAACAACCAGCCTTGCGCGGTCGCGCCGATCGGCAGTGCGGCGAACTGCGACAATTCCCAGCTGTTCGTCTGCAGATACAGATAGATCAGCGCGATCAGCATGAAGATCGAGCCGAAGAACGTATACAGAAAGAATTTCATGGTCGCGTACACGCGCCGCGGGCCGCCCCAGACGCCGATGATGATGAACATCGGAATCAGCATGCCCTCGAAGAACACGTAGAACAGCAGCGCATCCATCGCCGCGAACACGCCGATCATGACGCCTTCGAGCACAAGAAACGCAGCGAGATACTGGCTCACGCGGGTTTGCACCGCCTCCCACGCGCCGAGAATCACGAGCACGGTGACGAACGTGGTCAGCACGATCAGCGCGACGGAAATGCCGTCGACGCCGAGATGGTAGTTTGCGTGAATCGCGCCGATCCAGACCGTGTTCTCCACGAACTGCATCGTGCCCGCTCCCGCATCGTAGCCGGTGAGCAGCGGAACGCTCGCAACCAGCGTGACGACCGCGATCGCCAGCGCCAGCCAGCGCGCGGTGTTCGCGCGCTCGCCGAACAGAAGCACGACCGCCGCACCAGCGATGGGTAGCCAGATCAACAGGGTCAACAGTGGAAACGCTGATTGCATTCTTGTTCCGTCATTTATGCGTTCGTCCGTGAGCGCAAAGATCGCAAAGCAGCCACCCTGGCTGCATTCTCAATTCAGACGCGCACAACCCACCACAGGCCTGCGAGCAAAACCACCAAGCCAAGGATCATCGCGAACGCGTAGTGGTATAAAAATCCCGTTTGCAGCCGGCGCACGCTGTTGGCGATGCGCCCGATGGTGTCCGCCGAGCCGTCGACCAGCACATTGTCGATCACGCCGACATCGCCGCCTTTCCACAGGCCGCGCCCCAGCAGGACGCTGCCGCGCGCGAACACCGCCTGATAGATCGGATCGAACCAGTATTTGTTGTCGAGCACGGTCCACAGCGGACGCAGCGCGTTTTGCACGCGATCCGCCAGTGCCGGATTGAGCAGATAGACATAAGTCGCGACCGCGAAACCGGCAAACGCGAACCAGAACGGTGCGCCGGCAAATCCGGCGATCATCGTGGCGAACCAACCGGCAAACGCGTGCGCGCCCTCGCCTTCCCCACTCGCGACATGAATCGCGCTGCCGAAGTAGTCTCCATGCAGCACCGCACCGACGGTGAGTGCGCCGATGATGACCGACGGAATCGCCAGCGCGATCAGCGGCAGGGTTACGACCAGCGGCGACTCCTGCGGTGCATGCGCCAGATGACCCGGTTCGTGATGCCCGTGGTCGTCATGACCATGGCCGTGATCGCCATGTTCGACGACGAAGCGCTCCTCGCCGTGGAAGGTCAGGTACAGAAGTCTAAAACTATACAAGGCAGTGACGAACACGCCGAACAATACACATTGATAGGCGTAGCCGGAGCCCCAGCGATGCGATTCGCCGACCGCGTCGATGATCGCGTCCTTGGAGAAGAATCCGGCGAAGCCCGGCATGCCGGTCAGCGCGAGCGTGCCGATCCACATCGTGATGTAGGTGATCGGCATGTATTTGCGCAGGCCGCCCATATGGCGCATGTCCTGCTCGTGATGCATCGCGATGATCACCGAGCCTGCGCCGAGAAACAGCAGCGCCTTGAAGAAGGCATGCGTCATCAGGTGGAAGATCGCCGCCGAATACGCGGATACGCCGAGCGCCACGGTCATGTAGCCCAATTGCGACAGCGTGGAATACGCGACCACGCGCTTGATGTCGTTTTGCACGATGCCAATCAGCCCGGTGAAGAATGCGGTCGTTGCACCGATCACCAACACGAACGACAGCGCCGTCTCCGACAGGTCGAACAGCGGCGACATGCGCGCGACCATGAAGATGCCAGCGGTCACCATCGTCGCGGCGTGGATCAGCGCGGAAATCGGCGTCGGACCTTCCATCGAATCGGGCAGCCACACGTGCAGCGGCACTTGCGCCGACTTGCCCATCGCGCCAATGAACAAGCAGATGCAGATCACCGTCGCCGCGGACCAGGCACTGCCGCCGAGGATCTCCAGCGTTTTGCCCTGCAAGGTGTCGGCGTGACTGAATACCGCGGCGTAGTCGAGCGTGTGGAAAAAGTATAAAACCGCGGCGATGCCGAGCAGGAAACCGAAATCGCCGACACGGTTGACCATGAACGCCTTGAGGTTGGCGAAGATCGCCGTCGGCCGCTTGAACCAGAAACCGATCAGCAGATACGAGACGAGGCCGACCGCTTCCCAGCCGAAGAACAGCTGCAGGAAGTTGTTGCTCATCACCAGCATCAGCATCGAGAACGTGAACAGCGCGATGTAGCTGAAGAAGCGTTGGTAGCCGTCGTCGTCGGCCATGTAGCCGATCGTGTAGACATGCACCATCAGCGAGACGAAGGTGACGACGACCATCATCATCGCGGTCAGCCGGTCGATCAGGAAACCGACGTGCGTGTCGAAGGCGCCGACCTGGAACCACGTATACAAATTCTGGTTGTAGGTTTCCGCCCCACCCCAGACCAGCTGATAGAGGACATAGAACGACAGCACGCAGCTGGCCGCGACGCCGGCGATCGTGACGGTATGCGCGCCGACGCGCCCAATCTGGTTGCGGAAAAAGCCCGCAATGATCGCGCCGGCCAGCGGAGCGAACGCGATGATGAGCAGGATGGTGGAATTCAAACTCATATTCTTTTTTTGCTCGTCATTCCAGCGAAGGCTGGAATCCAGTTTTTTCCGTAAATCCGAAGAGCTGGATTCCGGCGTTCGCCGGAATGACAGCTCCCTTTCTCAACCTTTCATACTGTCGATTTCGGCGACATTGATCGTCGCGCGATTGCGGAACAGCACCACCAGAATCGCCAGCCCGATCGCCGATTCCGCCGCGGCGACGGTGAGTATGAAAAACACGAATACCTGGCCCGAGACATCGCCGAGAAAGCGCGAGAACGCGACGAAATTCGTGTTCACCGCCAGCAGCATCAGCTCGATTGCCATCAGCAGCACGATCACGTTTTTGCGGTTGATGAAAATGCCGGCCACCGAAATGCAGAACAAAATCGCGCCGAGCACGATGTAATGCGACAGGGTGATCATGGTGCGGAGGCTCCCTTGGTCACGCTGGTCATCTTGACGATACGCACGCGGTCGGACGCCTTCACTGCCACCTGTTCGGCGGGATTCTGATGGCGCGTGCCGACGCGGCGGCGCAGGGTGAGCATGATCGCGGCGACGAGAGCGACAGTCAGGATCACCGCCGCGATTTCAAACGGCAGCAGGAACTGCGAAAACAATGCATTGCCGAGCCAAGCCGTATTCGATGCGCCGCCCGGATCGGCCGGTGCAGTGATCGCCATCGTGCGGACGCCGATCAAACCGATCATTTCTGCGAGCATGGCCAGAGCGACGATGATGCCGACCGGCAGATAGCGGATAAAGCCTTCGCGCAGCGGCTCGGACTTGATATCGAGCATCATGACCACGAACAGGAACAGGACCATCACTGCGCCGACATAGACCAGCACGAGCGCGATGGCAAGGAACTCCGCCTGCAGCAACAGCCACAACGCGGCACTGGTGAAGAACGTGAGCACGAGGAACAACGCCGCATGCACGGAGTTCTTCACGCTGATCACGGCCAGCGCGGCGAGCACCAGCACGGTCGCGAACAGGTAGAACAGGATCAGTTCAAAGCTCATGCACGGCTCCTAGCGGTACGCCGCGTCTTGTGTGCGCGCCGCGGCGATCTCTTTCTCGAAGCGGTCGCCGATCGCAAGCAGTTGCGTCTTGTTCACGATGTTCTCGCCGCGCTTCTCGAAGTGGTATTCGTGGATATTCGTCTCGACGATCGAATCGACCGGGCAGCTTTCCTCGCAGAAGCCGCAGTAGATGCACTTGAACAGGTCGATGTCGTAGCGCGTGGTGCGGCGCGTGCCGTCGGCGCGTTGCTCGGAATCGATCGTGATCGCCAGCGCCGGACACACCGCCTCGCACAGCTTGCAGGCGATGCAGCGCTCCTCGCCGTTCGGATAGCGGCGCAGCGCATGCAGCCCGCGGAAACGGTTCGACTGCGGAATCTTTTCCATCGGATAACGCATCGTGTACTTGGGCTTCCACATGTACTTCATGGTCAGACCCAAGCCCTTGAACAGCTCGATGAGCATGAGGCTTTTGAAATAACGCGTAACGGTACTCATGACATCGTACTCATCAAAGTCGGCTGATCCGGCGTGCTGATCACGCCGAAATACACCAAGCAACCGGCGACCAGGATCCAGACGATCGCGATCGGAATGAAGACTTTCCAACCCAGGCGCATGATCTGGTCGTAGCGGTAGCGCGGGAACGCGGCGCGGAACCACAGATACAGGAAGGCAAAGAGAAATGCCTTGGCGAACAGCCATACCCAGCCACCGTTCCATATCCACTCGACCCACGGGGCGAGCCAAGCTGGCGCGTTGAAAGTAATTAGTCCTTGAACTGGCGACAGCCAGCCACCCATGAACAGCGTGGCAGCCAGAAATGAAATCAGGATCATGTTCGCGTATTCGGTGAGGAAGAACACCGCGAACGGCGCACCCGAATATTCGACATGGAAGCCCGCGACGATTTCCGATTCGCCTTCGGCCATGTCGAACGGGGCGCGGTTGGTTTCGGCCACGCCGGAGACGAAATAGATCACAAATAGCGGCAGCAACGGGAACCAGAACCAGCTAAAGGGTCCGTAGTGACCCAATTGCGCGCGCACGATATCGGAAAGATTCAAACTGCCTGCGCAGATCAGCACGCCGACGAGGGCCATGCCCATCGCGATTTCATAGCTCACTACCTGCGCGGCCGAGCGCATCGCGCCGAGGAACGCGTATTTCGAATTCGACGCCCAGCCGGCAAGGATGATGCCGTAGACGCCCATCGAGGTCATCGCCAGCAGGTACAGCAATCCCGCATTCACGTTGGCGAGCACGACTTTGTCGTCGAATGGAATCACCGCCCACGCCGCGAAGGCCGGCACGAGCGCGATCAGCGGAGCGACGATGAACAGGAAGCGGCTCGACAGCCGGGGAACCAGAAACTCCTTGAGCAGCAGCTTGAATACATCGGCGAAGGTCTGCAGGAGACCTGCGGGTCCCACACTGTTCGGGCCCATGCGCACATGCATCCAGCCGAGCACCTTGCGTTCCCACCACACGTAGAGCGCGACACCGAGGATCACCGGCACCGCGATCGCGAGGATGCAGAGCACGAGCCAGATCAGCAATCCGATCGTGCCGAAGCCGAGCAGCCAGCTGTGAAATCCTGCTATCACGCTCAGGCCCTCGCCACCGTCAAGGCCGTGCCGTCGGGCGGCAAGGCACTGGTTTCGGACCAGCCGGCTTCGACCCAGGCAGCGCCACGCGGCACTTGGCGGGTGACCACCACTGGAAGTATCGCCTCAACACCGCCAGCGCTCACCTTGGCTTTCCCATCCTGCGCGAGGCCGAGCGCGATTGCGTCCTCGGGGTGCAAGCCGATCGCTGCGTGCCCGGTCAGCGGGTGCGATTGCAGCGACGGGCAACGGCGCAGTACCGCATCGGTGCGATAAATCGGCACCGTCGCAATGCGCTGCAGGCCGGAAGCTGGCGCGGCTACCGCGTGTACTTTTCCGGTTTCTTGCTTTGTATATTTCGCCGCAACCGCTTCGGCAATCGCGCCGCGCACTTCGCCGATATCGGTGGCGTCGAATCCTGCCAGATCCAGTTGCGCACCGAGTGCGCGCAGGACGCGCCAGCCGGGGCGGGCGTCGCCAGGCAACTTCGCGCCTGTAGCCACGGTCTGCAGCGTGCCGTCGACATTGACATAAGTGCCATCGATTTCCGGCGGCAGGCCGATCGGCAGCACCGCGTGCGCCGTGCGCTTCACTCCTGCGCAGGCATATGCGCCGATATAGACACCGAAGGCAGCGTCGCTGCGCGCCTTGTCGTACGCGGCGGGTGCGCTCGTATCCTGCGAGCCGCAGTGATAAGTAATCAAGGCCTTCGGTGGTCGCGCCAGCATCGCTGCCGCATCGCTGCCGCCCACCCGCAGCAGCGCACCGACGCGCGCCAGACCGACTGCGTTTGCCCCGCTTGCGACTTCGTTGAACGCAGTATGGGTCGCCTGTGCGATGTAACTCGCCAGTGCGCGCAACAGGGATGCTTGCGCGTGATCGACCGCGTAGTCGCCGAATACGAGCACCGACGAAGGCGCATCGCGCAGCGCCTTGATCGTGGCGCGATGCGCGTCGGTGACGGCAGCTTTGGCGATGATGTCTGCGACTTGGGGCGAGGGCTGAGAGCTGCCTTCGCCCGCCACTGCCGCGAGCGCGGCAAGTTCGCTGGCCAACTGGCTCGGCAGCACGATGAACTTGCCCGCGACGTCGAAGTTGAAATCGTGATCGAGCGGATTGACTGCGTATACTTTTGCGCCCTTCTTGAATGCCTTGCGAATGCGATGGCCGAGCAGCGGCTGATCATGGCGCGGATTGCTGCCGACCAGCAGGATTGCGTTGGCCTTCTCGACCTGCGCGAGGGGCAACTCGAAGATCGCGCCGGCGGCGCCATCGGCGAAATCGGTGACGCGCAGACGGTGATCGATGCTGTCGCTGCCGAGACCGCGCACGATCTTCGCCAGCAAATAGCCTTCCTCGCACGAGGTGAGCGGTGCGACCAGAGCCCCGAGATCAGCGCCGTTCTTCTTCAGACCGTCGGCAACGAAGGCGATTGCCTCCTCCCACGTCGTTTCGACGAGCGCGCCGTTCTTGCGGATCATCGGTTTGGTCGCGCGATCGCTCGCATACAGACCCTGGTGCGAATAACGGTCACGATCCGATAGCCAGCACTCGTTGATCGCCTCGTTGTCGCGCGGCACGCTGCGCAGCACTTCGCCGCGGCGCGTGTGCAGCCACAGGTTCGAGCCGAGTGCGTCGTGATAGCCGATCGATTCGCGCGCGATCAATTCCCAGGCGCGCGCCTTGAAGCGAAATACCTTGTTGGTCAGCGCGCCGACCGGACACACGTCGATGATATTGCCGCCGAGTTCGCTGTCGATGGTCTTGCCGATATACGTGCCGATTTCGAGGTTCTCGCCGCGGCCCATGCCGCCGAGTTCGGGACTGCCGGCGACCTCGGTCATGAAACGCACGCAGCGCGTGCACTGGATGCAGCGCGTCATTTCGGTTTCGATCAGCGGGCCGAGGTCTTCGTCCGGCACCACGCGTTTGCGTTCGACGAAACGCGACACCGAGCGCCCGTAACCGACCGACAGATCCTGCAGCTCGCATTCGCCGCCCTGATCGCAGATCGGGCAATCGAGCGGATGGTTGATCAGCAGAAACTCCATCACATTGCGTTGCGCCGACAACGCGCGCTGAGATTGCGTATGGATTTTCATGCCCTCGGCGACCGGTGTGGCGCACGCGGGCTGCGGTTTCGGCATCGCCTTGCCGCCCATTTCGGTTTCGACCATGCACATGCGGCAGTTGGCTGCGATCGGCAATTTCTCGTGATAGCAGAAACGCGGAATCGGAATGCCCGCCTTGTCGGCCGCGGCGATGATCATCGAATTCTTCGGCACCTGCATGGCTTTGCCGTCGATTTCGATGTTCACGAAATCGGGCGGTGCGGCGGGAGCGGTCGGTTGCGCACTCATGCCGTAACTCCGACGTTCATCGACGCAGAGCGAAAGATTGAACCACGGAGAACACGGAGAAAAGCACGAAGATCGCAAGCAAGAGATTTCATATTGCTTGTCTCCGTGTTCTCCGTGTTCTCTGTGGTTAAAGTTTTTGCGCTCGAGAGCATCATGCCGCGACCTCCAGCGGAGCATCGACGATCGAGCGCTTGTTCGCGACGTAGTATTCAAACTCGTTCCAGTAGTGGCGCAGGAAACCCTGCACCGGCCATGCGGCCGCTTCACCGAACGCGCAAATCGTGTGACCTTCGATCTGGCCGGCTGCCTGCTTCAGCATCTGCACGTCGTCCATCGTCGCGTGACCGTCGACGATGCGCGTGAGCACGCGATACATCCAGCCGGTGCCTTCGCGGCAGGGCGTGCACTGGCCGCAGGATTCGGCATAGTAGAAGCGCGCGATGCGCTGACATGCGCGCACCATGCAGGTCGTCTCGTCCATCACGACCACCGCACCGGAGCCCAGACCCGAGCCGGCCTTCTGCAGGGCGTCGTAGTCCATCGTGAGGCTGAGCATGGTGTCGCCCGGCAGCACCGGCATCGACGAACCGCCCGGAATCACCGCCTTCAATTTGCGCCCGCCGCGCACGCCGCCAGCCATTTCCAGCAGATCCTTGAACGAGGTGCCGAGCTTGATTTCGTAATTGCCCGGCTTGTTGACGTGCCCGGAAACGGAAAAGATCTTGGGGCCGCCGTTGTTCGGCTTGCCCTGCTGCAGGAACCACTCCGCGCCCTTGCGCATGATCGCCGGCACCGAGGCATAGGTTTCGGTGTTGTTGATCGTGGTCGGTTTGCCGTACAGGCCGAAGCCAGCCGGAAACGGCGGCTTGAAGCGCGGCAGGCCCTTCTTGCCTTCGAGCGATTCCATCATCGCGGTTTCTTCGCCGCAGATATAGGCACCGGCGCCGAGCGCGGTATGGATATCCACATCGACACCGCTGCCCAGGATGTTCTTGCCGAGCAAGCCGGCGGCGTAGGCTTCCTTCAGCGCCGCTTCGCAATGCTCGAACGGCTCATGATGAAACTCGCCGCGCAGATAGTTGTAGGCGACGCTCGATCCGGTCGCGTAGCAGGCGATCGCCAGACCCTCGATCACCGCATGCGGGTTAAAGCGCAGGATATCGCGATCCTTGCAGGTGCCCGGTTCGGATTCGTCCGAGTTGCACAAAATATACTTCTGCATCGTGCCTTTCGGCATAAACGACCACTTCAAGCCGGTGGGAAATCCGGCGCCGCCGCGGCCGCGCAGCGAACTCTTCTTCAACTCGTCGACGATCGTCGCCGGATCGGGCTTCTCGGCAAGAATCTTCTTCCACGCCTGATAGCCGTCGGCTTTCAGATAGCTGTCCATCGACCAGGGCTGATCGAAGTGCAGCGTCGTATAGACGACTTGATGTTCCTGCGGTGCGGGGCCAACTGCCATAACGTGTTCCACAAATACTCGACTGAATTACCTTTCGCCGGAATGACGAGCTTTTTATCCAGCGCCTAAAATATCTACTTCAAGTCCCCCAGAATTTCGTCAACTTTCTCGTTCGTCAGGTGCTCGTGATAATGCCCGTTGACTACCATCATTGGCGCGCCGCAGCAGGCCGCGAGACACTCTTCTTCCTGTTTGAGATAGACGCGGCCATCGGCGGTGCTTTCGCCGACCTTGATGCCGAGCTTGTTCTCGCAATGCTTCAGGATGTCCTCACCGCCGTTGAGCCAGCACGAGATATTCGTGCACACCGCGACATTGTTGCGGCCGACCGGCTTGGTCTCGAACATCGAGTAGAAAGTGGCGACCTCGTAGGCCCAGATCGCCGGCAGATCGAGATACTTCGCCACGGCCGCGATCAGCTCGTCGGTGAGATAACCGCCGTTTTGTTCCTGCGCCGCGAACAGCGACTGAATCAGCGCCGAGCGCTTGCGATCCGGCGGGAACTTCGACACCCAGTGATCGATATGCTCGCGCGTATGCGCGTTGAGCACGACCAGCGGATCGACATGCTTGACCTCGGCATAGTGATTGGTGGCTTTCATGCAGCAACCTCTCCCTGGCTTTTTCGCAACGAAAAAACCGGGACTCGGGACTCGGGACTCGGGATTCGGAAAAGAAAAGCAAAAGCGCCGCATCGCCGGCGTTTTGGCTCTTCCACGAGTCCCGAGTCCCGAGTCCCGAACCCCGTCTTTGCACTCGACAAAATCATCGATCGACCTCCCCAAACACGAGGTCGTACGTACCGATCATCGCGACCACGTCGGGCAGCATGTGACCGCGCACGATCGCATCCATCGACGACAGATGAGCGAAACCCGGCGCACGCAATTTCACCCGGAACGGCTTGTTTGCACCGTCGGAAATCAGATAACAACCGAACTCGCCTTTCGGCGCTTCAATCGCGAAGTAGGTCTCGCCCGCCGGCACGCTGTAGCCTTCGGTAAACAGTTTGAAGTGATGGATCAGGGCTTCCATGTCGTCCTTCATTTCCTCGCGGCGCGGCGGCGACACCTTGAAGTTGCGCAGCATCACTTCGCCCGGATTCGCCTTCAGCCACTGCACGCATTGCTGGATGATGCGGTTGGACTGGCGCATTTCCTCGACGCGCACAAGATAACGATCGTAGCAATCGCCCTTGACGCCGACCGGGATGTCGAAATCCATCTTGTCGTACATCGCATAGGGCTGCTTCTTGCGCAGATCCCACTCGACGCCCGAGCCGCGCAGCATCGCACCGGTCATGCCCCAGGCCAGCGCCTGTTCCGGCGGGATAACGCCGATGCCGACCGTGCGCTGTTTCCAGATGCGGTTGTCGGTCAGCAGGGTTTCGTACTCGTCGACCTTGCCAGGGAAATCGGCAGTGAACGCTTCGAGGAAATCGAGCATCGAGCCTTCGCGCCAGGCATTGCGCTGCTTGAGATCCTTGCCCTTGTGCCAGCGCGATTCCCTGTACTGCGGCATGCGATCAGGCAGATCGCGATAAACGCCGCCCGGACGATAATAGGTCGCGTGCATGCGCGCACCCGAAACGGCTTCGTAGCAATCCATCAATTCCTCGCGCTCGCGAAACGCGTAGAGGAAGACCGCCATCGCACCCAGGTCGAGCGCATTGGAGCCGATCCACATCAGGTGATTGAGGATGCGCGTGATCTCGTCGAACATCGTGCGGATGTATTGCGCGCGTTCCGGCGCTTCGATGCCGAGCAGCCGCTCGATCGCGCCGACGTAGGCGTGTTCGTTGCACATCATCGACACGTAGTCGAGCCGGTCCATGTAGCCGATCGACTGGTTGAACGGCTTGGATTCGGCGAGTTTCTCGGTACCACGATGCAGCAGGCCGACATGCGGATCGGCGCGCTGGATCACTTCGCCGTCGAGCTCGAGCACGAGGCGCAGCACGCCGTGCGCGGCCGGATGCTGCGGACCGAAGTTGATCGTGTAGTTCTTGATTTCCTGCATGGTCAGCGCCGCCAGATCAAGAGATTGAACCACGGAGAACACGGAGACGAGCAGAAGAGATCTGTTTGATTCTCTCCGTGTTCTCCGTGTTCTCCGCGGTTCAGTCTTGTCTCTTTCATTTCTTGCCCAAAGCGGATTCGGCTTGCGCTTGGTCATAGCGCGAATCGTTGCGTACGGTGCGCGGCACGAGGACGCGCGGCTCGACCGAGGTCACCGGCTCGTAGATCACGCGTTTGAGCGTTTCGTCGTAGCGCACTTCGACATTGCCGATCAGCGGGAAATCCTTGCGGAACGGATGGCCGACGAAACCGTAGTCGGTGAGGATGCGGCGCAGATCCGGATGGCCCTCGAACACGATGCCGAACAGATCGAACGCCTCGCGCTCGAACCAGTTCGCACCGGGCCACAGATCGGTCAGCGACGGCACCACGGGCAGCGCGTCGTCCTGCGCGTGACAGCGGATGCGCACGCGCTGGTTGTTCTTGATCGAAAGCAAATGCGCAACTGCGACGAAACGCTTGTGTCCGCCCGCGCCGACCAGCGGCCGGTTGGACCACTGGAAGCGCCCCGGTCCCTCGCCTTCCACACCGCGCGAAAAACCCGTTGCCGATACATCGGTGGTGTCCCACTCGACCTGGCCGTAGCTCAAATAATCCACGCCGCTGACATCGACCAGCAGTTCGAAATGAAACTCATCACGGTCGCGCAGCGCGCGTGCCACGGCGAGCCAATTCTCCGGCAGGACTTCGACCGTGGTCTCGCCCAGCGCCTCGCTCACCGCGACGATCTTGTCGCCGAGCTGCGCGCCGATCTTTTGCGCCAAGGTGGTCGTTGCGGGATCGGTCATATGGCTGAGCGCGCGATCGTGTTCCGCGGCAGCTTGTTCTTGCCGATTGTGTCGTTACGACGAATCTTCTTCTGCAATTGCAGAATGCCGTAGACCAGCGCTTCGGCAGTCGGCGGGCAGCCCGGCACATAGATGTCGACCGGCACGATGCGGTCGCAACCGCGCACCACCGCATAGGAATAATGATAGTAGCCGCCACCGTTGGCGCAGGAGCCCATCGAGATCACCCATTTCGGATCGGGCATCTGGTCGTAGACGCGGCGCAGCGCCGGCGCCATCTTGTTGACCAGGGTGCCGGCGACGATCATCACATCGGATTGGCGCGGACTCGGCCGGAACACGACGCCGTAGCGATCCAGATCGATTCGCGCCGCGCCCGCATGCATCATCTCGACCGCGCAGCAGGCAAGGCCGAAGGTCATCGGCCACATCGAGCCGGTGCGCGCCCAGTTGATCAGGCTGTCGAGCGACGCGGTGACGAAGCCGCGCTCGAGCAACGGATTGTCGGCGCCCGGACGCAGGATATCCTCGACCGGTCCGGTCGGCACCGGATTGTGGAACAGGTTCTTGGTGACGGTGGTGTCGGTCACTCCCATTCCAAGGCTCCCGGCATGGATGCCATCAAAAACCATTCGTCGCGCGCAGCGCGACACCAAACGCTCCCCTCCCCCACTCGCGGGGGAGGGCAAAGGGTGAGGGAAAGGGCGCGCGCTACCGCAGCCGCGGAGATCATCACCCCCATTCGAGCGCCCCCGGCATGGATGCTATCGAAACCCATTCGTCGCGCGCAGCGCGACACCGAACGCTCCCCTCCCCCGCTCGCGGGGGAGGGCAAAGGGTGAGGGAAAGGGCGCGCGCTGCACCCGCGCGTATCATCACTATTCCCATTCGAGCGCGCCCTTTTTCCAGCAGTATACAAATCCCAAAAGCAGCAGGGCGAGGAACATCGCCATCTCGACCAGCGCGACGATACCGATCTGCTTGAACACCACGGCCCACGGAAACAGGAACGCGATTTCCAGATCGAAGATAATGAACAGGATCGCGACCAGGTAATAACGCACGTCGAACGGCAGGTGCGCGTCCTCAAATGCCTCGAAACCGCATTCGTAGGCCTCGGCCTTGTCCCGGTTCGTGCTGCGCGGGCCCAGAACCGCGCCAATCGCAAGCAGCGCCACGCCAATGCCACCGGCGACGATGAGGAACAACAGGATCGGCAGATATTCAGCGAGCACTGGCAGCCTCCGCGCCTCCTTGACGCAGCAGCGGCCGTGCATGGGCACGGCCATTGGAAATACGGGTGCCGCGCGACGATCTGCGGGGCAGATAAACGACGGCTTGCATGGACCACTACATGATACGGCCCCGCATCGCTGCTTGCCAACGGTTGCGCAACGCAGCAACCTGTGCCAAGTGGGCTTCCTGTTGGCTCGTACCGTCTCGATCCCGGCAATGGCACACTGGCGCCGGGCGGTTGCAGGCCGCTACTGCGCGTCGCTACCCTGCATGCCCGCATGCATTCAAACAAACGAGGGGATCGCCCATGTCGCGCCGCAAGCTGGTTGCCGGAAACTGGAAAATGCACGGCTCGCGCACGTTCGCCCGCGAACTCGTCGATGCGATTGCGGCCGGCCGCAGCAACGCGGCGGATGTCGAAATCGGCATTTTCCCGCCGGCGATCCTGCTCACCGAACTGGCTGCGCAGTACGCGCGGACCGGGCTGATCTTCGGCGCCCAGGACGTCAGCGAGCATGCGCAGGGCGCCTACACCGGCGAGACCGCCGCGGCGATGGTCCGCGACGCCGGCGCCACGCATACGCTGGTCGGACACTCCGAGCGACGCATCATGCATCGCGAGAACGCATTCTGCGTCGCCGAGAAATTCGCTCAGGCGCAAGCCGCAGGTTTGATCCCGATTCTGTGCATTGGCGAAACCGCCGAACAACGCGATCGCGGCCAGGCCTTTGTGGTCGTCGCCGAACAGGTCGGTGCGGTCCTGGCCGCCGCTGGAGTGGGCGTATTCGAACGTGCGATCGTCGCCTACGAACCAGTCTGGGCGATCGGCACGGGCCGCACGGCCAGTCCGGCGCAGGCTCAGGAAATGCACGCCTTTATCCGTGGCAAAATAGCCGAGGCCAATGCTATAATTGCGGGCTCGCTCCGAATCCTTTATGGCGGCAGCGTCAAGCCGGGCAATGCGGCCGAGCTGTTCGCGCAAGCGGACATCGATGGCGGCCTGATCGGCGGCGCTTCGCTCGTGGCTTCGGATTTCCTCGCGATCTGCGCAGCCGCGCGGTCGTGATCCACAGGTTTAAACCATGATACTGAATCTCTTCAACATCGTTTATGTATTGGTCGCGATCGCCATGATCGCCCTGATCCTGCTGCAGCGCGGTTCCGGCGCCGATGCCGGGTCGGGCTTCGGTGGCGGCGCGTCCGCTACGGTATTCGGCGCGCGCGGCGCGACCACGTTTCTGTCGCGCAGCACGGCGGTCCTCGCCGCCCTGTTCTTCCTGCTCAGCCTGACGATGGCCTGGTATCTGGGCAACGCGGTCACGGCCAAGCCTGCGGACGATCTGGGCGTAATGAGTGGTGTCGAAGTACCCGCCGCAAACGGCGCGGCGGCTGCGCCCGCGAAAGGCGATGTGCCGGCGGCGGCGGCTCCGACCGCGGCAGCTGCTGCGGCACCCGCCAGCGACGTACCCGCAGCGCCTGTGCAGGTTACGCCGGCACCGGCCGACGGCGCCGCAAAGAACGAAGCGCCTGCCGCGAAGCCGGCGGAACCGAAAAAGCACTGAACGTCGATTTTGCCGGCCGCGAATCAGCCGGTATCATCAACGGTCTGCAACAAAAATTGCCCGGGTGGCGGAATTGGTAGACGCACTACCTTGAGGTGGTAGCGGCGAAAGCTGTGGGGGTTCGAGTCCCCCCTCGGGCACCATATGCATTGTTCTGACCGTCCCTGGTCATCCAGGGACCCCTGAAAACCCGCAGCCTGGCGGGTTTTTTATTGTCTGCAACAGACATGCGTTCGCATTTCTTCATCGCATAGTATACTTTTCAATCTCGTTACCTCGCTCGTATCGACCCGGAGATCAATACATGTCGAAGTCGTTCAACAAAACCCTGCTGGTCGGCGCCCTGCTCGCCCTGTGCGCAACGCTGCCTGCATTTGCCGACGCGCCCAAGCCACCCGCACAAGCCGTGTCCTCCTTCGGCGCGCTCGCGGACGAATTTTTCGACAGCTACTATTTTCCGAACAATCCTACTCAGGCCACATTGAGCGGCATTCATCGCTACGACGACAAGCTCGAAGACTATTCGCGCGCGCAGATCGACCGCGAGATCGCCGCGCTGCAGAAATTCGACGCGCGCTTCGGCGCGATCGATGCGCAAACGCTGGACGAAATGACCCGTGGCGATCGCGATCTGGTGCTCAACTACATCCACAGCAACCTGCTCACGCTGCAGACGATCCGGCCGTGGGAGAAAAATCCCGACACTTATTCCAGCGGCATCACCAACAGCGCGTTCTCGATCATGGAGCGTAAGTTCGCACCGCCGCCCGAGCGGCTGCGCCTGCTGATCGCGCGCGAAAAACAGATGCCTGCCGCCCTCGCCGCGGCGCGCGCAAACCTGAAAAATCCGCCGAAGATCTACACCGATATCGCGCTCGAACAATTGCCCGGTCTGGTCGAGTTTTTCAGGAACGACGTGCCGGCTGCATTCGCCGACGTCACTGACGCGACGCTCAAGCAGCAATTCGCCGAATCCAATGGCGCCGTGATCAAGGCGCTGGCCGAATACGAAGCCTGGCTGAAGAAAGACGTGCTGCCGAAGTCGAACGGCGACTTCAAACTCGGCGCGGACACCTACGCGAAGAAATTGCACGACGACGAAATGGTCGATATCCCGCTCGACAAACTCGTCGCGATCGATATGGCCAATTTGCGCGCGAACCAGGCCGAATTCGCCAGAATCGCCAAGGAAGTGGACCCGAAAAAGACGCCACGGCAAGTGCTGGCCGAACTCGCTGCCAATCATCCGGATCCGGCGAAACTGCTCGATACGTTTCGCAGCACGTTCGACGGCTTGATCAAATTCATCGACGACAAGCAGATCATCACGATCCCCTCGCAGGTGCGTCCGATCCTTGAGGAGACACCGCCGTTTATGCGCGCGACCACGTTCGCTTCGATGGACACGCCGGGGCCGTACGAGACCGTGGCGAAAGAGGCGTACTTCAATGTCACCCTGCCGGAAAAGAGCTGGGACAAGAAGCGCGTCGACGGATTCATGGCCCAGTTCAGCTATCCGGTGATTACCGTGGTCGCCGCGCACGAAGCCTATCCCGGTCACTACATCCAGTTCCTGTGGATGCAGAACATCCACGACCGCGTGCGCAAGCTGCTTGGCGCCAATACCAATGTCGAAGGCTGGGCGCATTACTGCGAGCAGATGATGCTCGACGAAGGCCTCGCCCAGTCGCTGTTTCCGAACGACGCACGTCAGCAGAAATTCCTGCGTCTCGGACAGTTGCAGGATGCGCTGCTGCGCAACGCGCGTTTCATCGTCGGTATAAAATTACACACCGGCCAGTTCAGCTTCGATCAGGCGGTGGATTTCTTCGTCAAGGAAGGTTACCAATCGCGCACGGTGGGTACGGTCGAAACCAAGCGCGGCACCAGCGACCCGACCTATCTGTATTACACGCTCGGCAAGTTGCAGATTCTCAAGCTGCGCGCCGATGTGCAGGCGAAACAGGGTGCGGCTTTCAATCTCAAACAGTTCCACGACAGCTTCATGCAGCAGGGGTTTGCGCCGATCAAGATCGTGCGCCACGCGATGCTGCATGACGATACGCCGACGCTTTGATTGAGTTGTCGGTTGGCCGTTCGCCCTGAGCGCAGGCGCGCCGCGCCGAAGTCGAAGGGCAGATGAGCAGCACTTCGACTTCGCTTGCTACGCAAGCTACGCTCAGCGCGAACGGATATCCATATCCATGAATCGGTTCGCTGAGGCACCGCATTCACAGCGAAAATGCGATCATTGCGCATGACCGAATTTACATCGCTGCCGCTTCCGCCCGCCCTGCTGCAGGCGCTCGATGCGCTGAATTACACGCAGATGACGCCGGTGCAGGCACAAAGCCTGCCGTCAATCCTGAGCGGGCGCGATCTGATCGTGCAGGCGCCGACCGGCAGCGGCAAGACCGTCGCATTCGGCCTTGGGCTGCTGTATCGCCTCGATCCGGCGCTGATCAAGACACAAGCCCTGGTGCTGTGTCCGACGCGCGAACTCGCCGATCAGGTCGCCAAGGAAATCCGCCGGCTGGCGATCGGCATTGCGAATTTGAAGGTGCTGATTCTCACCGGCGGTGTTGCGCTCGGCCCGCAATTGGCCTCGCTGCGCAAGGATTCGCATGTCGTCGTCGGCACGCCGGGGCGCGTCCAGGAAATGCTGCGCAAGCATGCGCTGAGCCTGAGCAAGGTCGGCACGCTGGTGCTCGACGAAGCCGACCGCATGCTCGATATGGGCTTTGAGGAACCGATCCGCGAGATCGTCGGCAAGACTCCGCCGAAGCGTCAGAGCCTGTTATTTTCTGCAACGTATCCCGACGCAATTCGCGCGATCGCAAAAAGCACGCTGCGCGATCCGCTCGAAGTGACTGTCGCCGGCGATGTCGAGCAGCCTGCGATCGAGCAGTTGTTCTTCGAAATCGATCTGGCGCGCAAACCGGCAGCGCTCGCCGCTTTGCTGCTTCAGCATCGCCCCGAGTCGAGTGTGGTGTTCTGCAATACGCGGCGCGATACGGAAAGCGTGGTCGAGGCACTGGCCGAATTCAACATTTCCGCGCTCGCCCTGCATGGCGATATCGAGCAGCGCGACCGCGACGAAGTGCTGGTGCGTTTCGCCAATCGCAGTTGCAGCGTGCTCGTTGCCAGCGACGTGGCCGCGCGCGGCCTCGACATCAAGGAATTGGCCGCGGTGATCAACTACGAATTGCCGCCGGATCCGGACATCTATCTGCATCGCATCGGACGCACCGCGCGCGCCGGCCGCACCGGTTTGGCCATCAGCCTGTGTACGCCGCGTGAGATGCCGCGCGCGATCGCCCTGGAGAAACAACAGGGCGCGCCACTGATCTGGCACAAACTTCCGCCTCTCAACACGAGTGCGGCGAACGCGCTGCAGGCCGCGATGGTGACGCTGCGCATCGACGGCGGCCGCAGCGACAAGATGCGGCCCGGCGATATTCTCGGCGCCTTGACCGGCGACGCCGGCCTGCCCGGTACGTCAGTCGGCAAGATCGACGTGTTCGCTACGCGTTCGTACGTCGCGATCGCCAGGGCAGTCGCCGACAAGGCGCTCAATCGGTTGCGCGCGGGCAAGATCAAGGGCCGCAATTTCCGTGTGGCACGGATCTGATGCGGTGAGCGATCCGTCGCCGGATGCGCAAGCGGCGGACGCGCAAATCATCCGCGCCACGCGGCGTTGGCTGGAGCGCGTGGTGATCGGCCTGAACCTCTGCCCGTTCGCGCGCGCACCGTTCGTGCAGCAACGCGTGCGCTTTCGCGTCAGCCGCGCGCAGGACGAGGATGCGCTGCTGGCCGACCTGCGCGAGGAACTCGTCGCACTGAGCGCCGCGGATCCGCAGATCTGCGAAACCACGCTGCTGATCCATCCCGACGTGCTGGCCGACTTCCTCGACTACAACGATTTCCTCGACGACGCGGACGAAGCCTTGCGTGCGCTCGGACTCGAAGGCGAACTGCAAATCGCCAGCTTTCATCCCGACTACCAATTTGCCGACGCAGTCGAGAACGCGGTGGAGAACTATACCAACCGCTCGCCCTACCCGATCCTGCACCTGCTGCGCGAAGCGAGTATCGAGCGTGCGCTGGAATCAATCGCCGACCCGGACGAAATCTATCGGCGCAATATCCAAACCCTGCGCACGCTCGGTGCCGAGGGCTGGCGCGCGCTGTCTCGTGGCGACGACCGCGACCTCTGAAACGCTCGCGTGACTTGGCCCGTATTGCGTTGCCGAAGTAAGATGGGGCAAGCTGCGCCGGCCGCAGCCAAATCATCGACGTACTTGCGAGGAGAAGATCATGAGCAAAGGCATGAACCAGAAGAAAGACGCCAAGAAAAAACCTGCCAAGAACATGAAGGAAAAGCGCGCCGAAAAAGCCGCCAAGAAAGCCACGAGACCCGTGCACTGAACGGCGTCACCACTGCGTGCGCTGCGGCAATAGCCCGCGCAATTCCAGTTCGGTCAAATTGCGCCACTGGCCGACTTTCAGCGCGCCGAGTTTGATATTGACGATGCGCACGCGGCGCAACTGGGTGACGCGATAGCCGAACGCGTCGGCCATCAGGCGGATCTGCCGGTTCAGGCCTTGCGTGAGCACGATGCGGAAGCCGAACTTGGCGATCCGCGCGGTCTTGCACGGCTTGGTGATCTGCCCGTGCACGCGCACACCGCGCGCCATGCCGGTGAGAAACTCCGGCGTCACGGCCTTGTTGACGCCGACCAGGTATTCCTTTTCGTGGGCGTTTTCCGAGCGCAGGATTTCGTTGACGATATCGCCGTTGCTGGTGAGCAGGATCAGACCTTCGGAATCCTTGTCGAGACGTCCGATCGGAAAAATGCGCTCACGATGATCGACGAAGTCGACGATATTGCCCCTGACGTCGTGTTCCGTCGTGCAGGTAACACCGACCGGCTTGTACAGGGCGATATACACATGCCGACGCCCGGAACCCGCCGCGCGGCGCGGCAGCAGCGGCTGACCATCGATCAGGACTTCGTCGCCCTCCCCCACCTGGCTACCGATGCCGCCGGGTTTGCCGTTGAGCATGACGCGTTTGTCGGCGATCAGCCGGTCGGCCTCGCGGCGCGAACAGAATCCGGTTTCGGCGATGTGTTTGTTCAGACGCATTGCCGGACGGCACCTTTGCTGCGGGAGCGCGAAGTTTACTCAGAAGTCAGTAAGTAGCACGACGCGGATGGCTGTTTCCCCTCTCCCCTTGTGGGAGAGGGTGGCGCGCAGCGCCTGCTGTGCAGGCGTCACCCTCTCCCCAACCCCTCCCCCATCAAGGGGGAGGGGCCCGTGTGCAACGGATGGTACAAGCGCATTGCCGACGGCCGTTGCATCTACAATGGCGATCGGCGCTCCCCGACTCATTCCATGCTGACTTTTCTGCCGACATTCATCCGCCTGCCGCTGGCGCTCCTGCTGGTGGCGCTGAATGTCCTTGCGCACTCCGCGGTACTGCTGGCCCTGGCGGTGATCAAGGCGCTGGTGCCGATCGCCGGATTCCGCCGTCTGCTTTCGCGCGCGCTGGTGGCGATCGCCGAGCAGTGGATCGCAGTGAACGGTTTTCTGTTCGCCTTGCTCACGCGCACGCGCTGGACCGCCAGCGGCGCGCAGGCGCTCAACCGCGAGGGTTGGTATCTGGTGCTCAGCAACCATCAGAGCTGGGTCGATATTCCGGTGCTGCAACGTACCTTCAACCGGCGCATTCCGTTTTTGAAGTTCTTTCTCAAGCAACAGCTAAAATGGATGCCCGTGCTCGGTCTCGCCTGGTGGGCGCTCGACTTTCCGTTCATGCAGCGCTACTCGAAGGAAACCCTGGAGCAACATCCTGAGCTGCGCGGCAAGGACAAGGAGGCCACGCGCATCGCCTGCGAGCGCTTTCGCGATTTGCCGGTGTCGGTGATGAACTTCGTCGAAGGCACGCGTTTCACACCGGAAAAACAGGCGCGGCAAGCCTCGCCGTTTGCGCATCTGCTGCGTCCGCGTGCGGGTGGCGTCGCCTTCGTGCTGGAAACGATGGGCGAAATCCTGCAATCCATCGTCGACGTGACTATTGTCTACGCAGACGGCCCGCCCACGGTGATGGATCTGCTCGCCGGGCGCGTGCGCGAAGTCCGCATCCACGTGCGCGAACTGCCGATACCGGCCGATCTGATTCGTGGCGATTACGAAAACGACGCGCCATTCCGCGCGCGCTTCCAGGACTGGATCAATGGGCTGTGGGCGGAGAAAGACGCGCTCATCGCCAGCACGCTTGCTGTACCTGCGCCGGCCAAGCCGCTATAAACGGCAACGTCGTGCGCATTCCACCCGTTCCTCAATCATCGATGTCGTAGGGGATAGTCGTGAACTCCATACCGCTGTTGCGTTCGGTCGCCTTGTTGGACGGCTTGTCGGACGAGGATCTCGCTGCCCTCGCCAGCGAACTGGTAACGAGAACCTTTGCTGCCGGGCAGAAGGTCTTCGACCAGGGCGATATGGGCAGTGCGATGTATATCGTGCAGGACGGTTCGATCAACATCTATCTGGGCGAGAACGCGGGCGGCAGGATTTCGCTGCAGGACCTCGGGCCGGGCAAGTTTTTCGGCGAGTTGTCGATGTTCGGCAAGAAGCCACGCAGCGCCAGCGCCCGTGCGGTAACCGACACCGTTCTGCTCGAATTGCAGCATGCGACACTGGAAAGCTTCCTCGATCGCCGCCCGCGCGCGGCGCTGGCGATCCTGCACACGATCAGCGAGCGTTTGCGCGAAACCAATTCGCTGCTGTCGGCACGCGCCGCCAGAAACGCCTACGCCGAAATCGAGCAGAATCTTTCCTGGAGCGATCGCCTCGCCGACGAGGTCGCCGAGCTGAACGGCAGTTGGAAATTCATCATCATCCTGTTCTCGTTGACCGCAGGCTGGTGCCTGGTGAACACCAGTGTCCTCATGGGCTCGCCACCCGACCCGTATCCGTACGTGTTCTTCAACCTCTTGCTGGGGATCTTGGTCGCCCTGCAAGGCCCGTTGATCGTGATGAGCCAGAATCGTCAGGGGCGCAAGGACCGCGCCAATGCGGAATCCGACTACCGGGTCAACCTCAAGAACGAGGTCAACATCGAAATCCTGATACGAGAGTTGCGCGAGTTTCGCGAAGAGGCGAAGCGCTCGCGCGATCATCGGTCTTGATTTGTCCGCGTGACGTGCTGGTGTTGGCCGCACACCGCAGCGCGGCGGCGCCACGGTTGTCAGAGTAAATTGACAAGCCACGGCAAAAGGAATGCGAACGCAGCACCGGTGCAGAAAGCCAGCACCGCCACGATGTAGAGCACGGCGCTGACGCGGCGCAGCCGCGTACAAGCGCGCGCCGCGACGGGATCAACCGGGCACGGCAATCGACGTGCATGCCAGAGCGCCAGTCCGGCAACGCCAAGCAACAAAGCGGCGATGCCGAACACCCAGGGCTTGTGCTCGCTCATCCATACGAGTTGCGGCACGGCGGTGATCAAACCGGCCAGCGCGGCTCCCGCACCCAGCGCCACCATCACGGCCGGCAGGACGCAGCACACCAGCGTGGCGGAACTGGCGAACAGCGCCGCCGATGCGAGGCCGATATTGCGCGCGAAGGCCGTGCTCATGGCGTCTTGGTCTTGAGACGCTGGCGCACGTCGTCGAGCGATTCATCGACGTGCCGGATGTCCTTCACTGTGTAACCGGCATCAGTGAGGGCATGTCGCAGGTCGTCGTCTGAAATGTCTTGTCCGTCCCTGAGAGAAACCGCAACCAGTTTCTTTTCCAGGCTCACCACGACATCGGCGGTCGCCGGGATCGCATGCAGCTTCTTCTGGATGCCTTGCGCACAGAACGCGCATACGAGGCCGTTGACGTCCAGCTCGATCGTCGTGGCCGACGCGAAGCTGGACAAAATGAGCGCCGAAAAACCCAGGAACAGTGTTGGTATACGCATAGTGAATTCCTCAAATCAAAAGTTGATCATCATCATGGCTTGCGGCTTGCCTTTGGTGGTCACACCGGCTTCGACCCACGCGCCGCCCTTGAACAAACGCAACAGCGCTGCCCATTCCATGCCGCGATGGAGATCGCCGGTGTAGTGCCTTCCCTGCACGACGAACCATGTCGCGAGATCCTCGTAGTCGTACGCGTAGGGGGCGACGCCGAGCTGGAGTGTGTCGACGCGATGCGAGTAGCGGTCGCTTTCGTGCAGATCGGACATGAACGACACATACACGCGCCGCGTTTCGTAGTCCGCTTGAAAGCCGGCATTGCGGTCGAGTCGGCTGCCGCGAAAATCATTGCCCGTGGCTGTGCCCAGACCACCCCAGGCAAACACGTTGGCCTGCGCATCGTCGAGGTTCCAGCGCTTGACTAGATAGTTCACGCGCAGGTAGCGGATATCGCGCGCGCGGTTGCGCTCGTCGCTGTCGAGCTGCAGATACCCGGCACCGGCCGACAACCAGTAGTACGGTGCATAAAACGCCTGCACCTCTTCCATCGTGCCGGCACCGTACTCGGTCATGACGGTTGTGCCGTTGGCGAACGCGATGGGTTTTGCCTCGACCAGCGACGGCACGACAACAGCCAGCAGCAGCGCCGCTGGCCAGCGGGTTCCAACGAAACGAGACATGTCCTTCTCCGGACCAACATGCGTGCATGCGCACGCCACACCACGCCGATATGGCGCGGCACTCAATACGCCAGGAGATCAGGCGATCGGAGGAGGTGTTGGCGGTACGTTGCTGAGAACGCGCACGGATGCGTCCGCATTCACCCGAATCGGAACGAGGTGCTCGATCTTTGCGATGCGAAGCAATGCAGGTACGACGAACGCCATCCCGCAGGCGGTACACACGTCCGCGCAGCCGCCCATGACGCCATCGGGGCAGCACGGGCATTTGTCGGGCAGTACGGCGGCGTGTCCCGCTGGCGTGGCGTGGCCGCAATGATGACCGATCATTTGCGCCGACACGGCAGCGAACGCACCCACCGTACCTTGCAGGATCAGGGTCAGGGCCAGCAGCAAATGGATGGCTATCCGTTTCATGGTCCGATCAGGAGTCTACGTCCGACAAGACCCTGCCGTCGAGCAAATGCTTTCAAGCCCAAATCGGTAACCTGACTGGCAGCGGGATCGCGAACAGATGTTCAACCGTGAGCAGCGTCAACTTGCCGCTCGGTCGATTCGCTTACTTTGCAGCCGTGGGCAACGTCTTGCAGCGCTCGATTTCAACCGGGATTTGCGCCTCTTCGATGGAGCGGTCGATGAAGAACGTCTGCGGCCGCGCTTTGTCTGCCGTCGGTCTCTCGATACGCCGATAGTTTCTCGCCCATTGCCCCGGGCTTTCGGGCGTATCGACGGCGGCCGAGATTTCGAAGAATGAGAGTTTCGCGCTGATAAGACGCCCATCGAGGGTTCCGCCAATGAACTGCGCTAGATCGATCTGTTTCATGTAGTACTCCGGTCCTGGTTTCGCATTGTGCTGGATGATCGTCGGCGTGCTGCTTCGAAATCGCTGTCTGCATCCGGCCCGCCGCAAGAGCTGGGTTGCTGGTGCCCGGGGCCGGAATCGAACCGGCATGAACCTATAAGGGTTCGGCGGATTTTAAGTCCGCTGCGTCTACCGATTTCGCCACCCGGGCAAGGTCCTGGTGAAAGTACGGCGGCCAAGGACGGTCGCTTCCTGATTCTCGCGACCAAGGATGATCGCATAGATACATGGAGGCGAGGGTCGGAATCGAACCGGCGTACACGGCTTTGCAGGCCGCTGCATGACCACTCTGCCACCCCGCCTCAACTGAAGATGGCTTGCGGGCAGCCTAACTATGCTGCCCGTAAAAAACAAAAACCTCGGCGCACCGAGGTTTTGTCGCCGGAAGACTTATGCAACGAACCCTTCCGCGTAAATAAATCTGGAGCGGGAAACGAGACTCGAACTCGCGACCCCGACCTTGGCAAGGTCGTGCTCTACCAACTGAGCTATTCCCGCGCGAGCCGCCCATCATACGATTTGCGCGGCGCGTGTCAACTTTTTTGTCGTAAAATGCGTTAACGACCACGCAAAGATTGGCGTCGCACCGCCATTTCAGCTCTTTCCGCGCAGGGCCGGCCAGGCCGCGCGCAGATACTCGATCGCGGACCAGATCGTCAGCCCCGCGGCGACCACGAGCAGGGTCTCGCCGACGTGGAACAGACGCAGGCCCTCCAGATCGTGCTGGTACAGCAGCACCTCGATCGCGACGATCTGCATCACGGTCTTGACCTTGCCGAGCGCGGCGACATTGACCCTCGTGCGTTCGCCGATTTCGGCCATCCATTCGCGCAGGGCCGAGATTGTGATCTCGCGGCCGACGATCACCGCGCTGGTCACCGCGAGCAGCGGCGTCGGATTCTCCTGCACGAGCAGGAACAGGGTGACCGCGACCATGAGTTTGTCCGCCACCGGGTCGAGGAACGCGCCGAACGCGGACCACATGTTGTAGCGGCGCGCGACATAGCCATCGAGCCAGTCGGTGATCGCGGCGAGCAGGAAGATCAGCGCCGCAGCGACGTTCGCGCCGGAGAATGGGATATAGAACACCACCACCATCACCGGTAACAGCCCGATACGGAACAGGGTCAGGATGGTGGGCCAGGTCAGCTGCATGAGTGGTGCGTCGTGAAAACCGATCGTGCGCAGTGTGACATAGGACGGTGCTACGAGTTCAGTCGAACGCTCGCGGCGGCTGGTTCATTTTTTGAGTTGAGTACTTGCACATGGCTCGACCTGCTTTTCTCCTCCCCCCTTGCGGGGGAGGTCGGCACGTACAGCGTGCCGAGAGAGGGGATGGCGCCGAAGGCGCCCGCTTTCGCGGGCGCTACCCCTCTCCCCAACCCCTCTCCCGCAAGGAGAGAGGGACTAAAAAGCAGTCGCAGTTGTGACCATTCAACCGACAACACGCTAATGGCTCACGCATGAAACAATGCGTAAATACGCTCGGCGAGTTCGCGGCTCACGCCTTTGACTTGGGCGATTTCCTCGATGCCCGCGTTGCCGACGCCGGCCAGCCCGCCGAAATGCTTGAGCAGCGCGGAACGCCGCTTCGCACCGATGCCGGCGATGTCTTCGAGTCGACTCGTCTCGCGCGCCTTCTGCCGCTGCTTGCGATGGCCGGTGATGGCGAAGCGATGCGCCTCGTCGCGCACGTTCTGGATCAGGTGCAACGCGGCCGATTCAGGACCGGGCCACAGCGTCTTGCCGCTAGCGCCGAGAATCAGGGTCTCGTGTCCCGCGCGGCGTTCGACGCCTTTGGCCACGCCGATCACCAGCACGGTGACGATCGCCAGATCGGACAACACTTCGAGCGCCTGCGCGACCTGGCCCTTGCCGCCGTCGATCAACAAGATATCCGGCAGCACGCCCTCGCCCGCCTGCGCGCGCTGAAAACGCCGCTCCAGCGCCTGGCGCATCGCAGCGTAGTCGTCGCCCGGCTCGATGCCGGCGATGTTGTAGCGCCGATACTGCGATTTCTCCGGCCCATCCGCTCCGTACACCACGCACGATGCGACGGTCGCCTCGCCCATCGTGTGACTGATATCGAAGCATTCCAGACGCCGGGGCACTTCGTCGAGCCCGAGCAGATCGCGCAACGCCTCGAAACGCTCGCGCTGGGTTTCGTTGCTGGCCAAGCGCGCGGCAAGCGCCGCGTCGGCGTTCTTCGCGGCGAGTTCAAGAAAACGCGCGCGTTCGGCGCGCACGCTGTGCTTGATCTCCACCTCGTGCCCGGCCTGCGCGCCCAACGCTTCCGATAACAGCGCCGCCTCGTCGAGCGCCTGTTCGACGATGAGTTCGCGCGGCACCGGCTTGTCCAGATAATACTGCGCGATGAACGAGGTCAGCACGTCGCTCTGGCTGGCAGCCAGCGGCAACTTCGGGAAGAAGTCGCGCGAGCCCAGGCTCACGCCATTGCGGAAATACAGCACCGAAATGCAGGCGATGCCGCCTTTGAGCCGGCAGACGATCGCGTCGAGGTCCGCGCTCGCGCCCTGCACGTAGTTTTTCGCGAGCAGCCTCTTCAGCGTGGCGATCTGGTCGCGCAGGCGTGCGGCCTGCTCGAACTCGAGTGCCGTGCTCGCGCGCTCCATCGCGGCGATCGACTCGTCGATCACTTCACCGCTTTTGCCGTCGAGAAACATCGCGGCATGGCGTACACTTTCGCCATATTCGTCCTTGCCGATGAAATTCACGCAGGGCGCGCTGCAGCGCTTGATCTGGTATTGCAGACACGGCCGCGAGCGATTGCGGAAATAGCTGTCCTCGCACTGGCGCACGAGGAAGAGCTTCTGCATGTGGTTGAGACTCTCGCGCACCGCCCATGCGCTCGGAAACGGACCGAAATACGTGCCTTTGCCGCGTTTTGCACCGCGATGAAATGCCATGCGCGGAAAATCTTCGCCGGCCGAGAGATAGATGTACGGGTAGCTCTTGTCGTCGCGCAGCAGGATGTTATAGCGCGGCTTCAGCGACTTGATCAGCTGCGATTCCAGCAACAGCGCCTCGCCCTCGGTGCGCGTCAAGGTCGTTTCGATGCGCGCAATCTGCGCGACCATGGCCGCAATGCGTGGCTCCATGCGCGGCTTCAGGAAATAACTGCCGACACGTTTTTTCAGGTTGCCGGCCTTGCCGACATAGAGCAGCTCGCCCGCAGCATCGAACATGCGATAGACGCCCGGAGAATTCGCCAGCGTGCGCACGAATTCCTTGCCGTCGAATTGCGTTGTCGCCGTACTCATGTTTCAGGTCGTCTCGAACAGAGCTTACTGTAAAGCTAAAGATTCACCGCAAAGGACGCAAAGGAAAAGCCTTTTAATGTTAATTGTGTCCTTCGTGTCCTTCGTGTCCTTCGTGTCCTTCGTGTCCTTCGTGGTAAGTCTTTGAGCTCTGGACTATGGGTGCTTGAGCTTTGCGATCAAGCCATCGACACCGAGTTCGGCAAGCTCGATCACGCGTTCGAAATCGCGCGCGCTGCCGGAGTACGGATCGGGCACCTCGGCCGGCTTGCCGATATTCGCGAACGGCAGAAATAAATGTACGCGTTGTGTCTGTTCCGGCGAGAAATAATCGGCGAGCGCGCGGTGGTTGATCCGATCCATCGCCAGCAGGATATCGAAGTTGCGGAAGTCGGCGGCGACCACTTGGCGCCCGCGATGCGCGGAAGCGTCGTAGCCATGCGCCAGCGCACTCGCGAGCGCGCGCGAATCCGGACGCGCGCCGACGTGATAGGCCTCGGTGCCCGCCGAATCAACGGCGATATCAAGTCCGGCGCGCGCGAAACGCTGGCGCGCGACCGCCTCGACCACCGGCGAGCGGCAGATATTGCCCATACACACGAACAAAATCCGCATTTCTTCACTCGATCAAGCGTGGGAGAGAGCCGAATGGACCGCGGCTGCGCTGCGCTGGAGAAGGCTTTCGAAACGCCTAGCGCCTCGTCTTGCGCAAGCTGATCCAGGTGGCTTCCGCGTCGCGCAGTTTCGTGCCCGGACTTTGCAGGAAGTACACGAGCGATGTGCCGCTGACGAAGCAATACAACTTGCCGGTGTCCGGACTTACCCAATTCAGCGAGCAATCGGCGGGAATCATCGCACCGGCAGCGAGCCCCATCGGATCGAAATTGTCGAATTCGCCGTGCATCTTCCGCGCCGGCACGACGGCTTTCCAGATGCCGCCGGCGACCGGCGGCGGCGCGTGGTCCATCTGCGCCGCAGGATGGGCGTTTTGCGCCTGCGCCGTGAAAGCAATGCCGGCGACAAGAGCCAGAACCGTTACCATGTTGGTGAAACCGTGCATGCTATCGACGACCGACTGTGCTTGCCCTGATGCTGGATGCCGAACAGGTTAACGGAAACGCAGGTTCCGACACAATGTCCGATCCACATTCAGAGCCGGGGTCTTCGCTCATCGATTTGAATCTTATCGGCGGCTGGGCAGCATGCGCCGCAGCACGTTGTCCTTCAAGATGAAATGATGCGCCAGGCTCGCAGCGGCATGCAGCCCCGCGAGGATCAACAGAATGTTTGCGGAAAGACTGTGGAGGTCTTCCACCTGCGTGCGCAGGGCCTTGTTCCCCGGATCGAACTGCGGCAGCGTGAACAGGTTGAATAGCGTGTCGCCGCGCACCCATGCGTTGGCCACGCCGAGCAGCAGCGTCGCCGCGAGCACCGCATAAAGTGCGAAATGCACTAGGGTCGCCAAGGCTTGGATTGCACCAGTGCCCGTGGGCGGCAAATGACTGCCGCGGCCGATTCGCCACCAGATGCGGTAGCCAAGAATCAGGCCGAGGGTCACTCCGAAACAGATATGCAGGCTGCGCATAGCGACGCGCGGAGTGCCCTTGGGAAACCAGTCGATCGTTTGCCCCGCGCACCAAAGCGCGATCACCAGCACGGCGGTAATCCAGTGCAGCCAGATCGACCGGCGGTCATAGCTGAGTGGCATTGGTGCTGCGCTTGCGCCGGTCATGGCTTTCGCTTCCTGTTCGATTGCAAACGTATACTTTAAATAAAACTATACTTTTTTCGTCAGCAGACGCTCGGCTTGCGCCAGATCCGCGGCTGTATCGACGCCCGGCGGAAACGCCTCCGGGGCGATGCGCACGACAATGCGATAGCCGTGTTCGAGCGCGCGCAGTTGTTCCAGGGATTCCGTCCGTTCCAGCAGCGTCGGCGCCAGTTTCGCGAAGCGGCGCAGGAATCCCGCACGATAGGCGTAGATACCGATATGGCGCAGAAACGGCGTGTTCGTTGGCAGGGCATCGCGGCTTGCGGCAAATGCGTCGCGCGCCCACGGCAGCGGTGCGCGGCTGAAATACAGCGCCGATTCGTCGGCGGCGCGAACGACTTTCACACAGTTTGGATTGAACAATTCTTCCACCGTCTCGATCGGCGTCGCCAAGGTCGCCATCGGCGCATCGCTGCGCGCGAGCGCCTCGGCCACCGCGCGGATTCCACTGGCCGGCGCGAGCGGTTCATCGCCTTGCAGATTGACGACGATGGCGTCGTCGGACCAACCCAGCAATTCCGCACATTCGGCAAGGCGATCGCTGCCCGAAGCATGATCGGCGCGCGTCATCGCCATGGTCGCGCCGCTGCCTTCGAGCGCCGCCGCGATACGCGCATCGTCGGTGGCGACCACGACCTGCGCCGCGCCCGCTGCCTGTGCGCGGCGCACGACGTGGCGGATCATCGGCTCGCCCGCGAGCGGCAGCAGCGGCTTGCCGGGCAGGCGCGTCGAGGCATGGCGCGCGGGGATCGCAACGATAAAGCCGGTCATGGACATGGGTGCTGCTGGTCGTCGGCATCGAATGGCTCCATTGTAACCGCCGCAAGCGGCCAGTCGCCCGCCATATCGCTTCGACTAGAATTCGCGGATGCAGACCGTTCTCCCTGCGGATTCGAGCCCGGCTACGCCTTCGCCATCCTTGACAGCCGGCGCAACGCTGGTCCGATCGGCGTTCTACGCGCCCGCCCTGATGGCGACGAGCGCCGCGCTGTTCGCGCTTATGGCGATCACGCTGCGTCTAGCCACCGCGCACGTCAGCGCGTTCGAGGCCGGGTTTTTCCGCAGCCTGTTCGGCCTGGTTTTTTCCCTGCCGCTGCTGATCAAACCGGGCCTCGCGCTGCTGCACACCAGGCACTTCAGCCTGTATCTTCTGCGCAGCGTGTTCGGCACGCTGGCAATGCTCGGCAGTTTCTGGGCGCTCGCGCATCTGCCGCTGGCCCAGGCCGTGTCGATTTCCTATTCGACGCCGCTGTTCGTGACCATCGGCGCGGTGTTCCTGCTCGGCGAAGTCGTGCGCGCGCGGCGCTGGAGCGCGATCGCGATCGGCTTCATCGGCGTGATCATCATCATGCGTCCGGGTGCTACCACTGATTCAATCAAGCATGATTCGTTCGACATGCTCGTCGCGCTCGCCGCCGCGGCGATCGCCGCGGGTTCGTATATCAGCATCAAATTTCTCTCGCGCACCGAGCCTGCCGACGCGGTCGTGATCTACATGAGCCTGATCATGACGCCGCTGTCGCTGATTCCGGCCCTGTTTTTCTGGACCTGGCCCGGTGCGACCGGCTGGCTCTGGCTCGTGCTTACGGGCCTGCTCGCCACGGTCGCACAAACCTGCATGACGCGCGCCTATCAGGCGGGCGATGTGTCGGCGCTGATTCCGATCAATTTCATCCAGCTGCCGATCGTGGCGGTGTGCGCGTATTTCACGTTCGGCCAATCGCTGGATGCGGGCACGGTAATCGGCGCGGCGATCATCATTGCGGCGAACCTCTATATCGTGCACCGCGAGGCGCAGCTTGCGCGACGCACGGTTACCGATCCGGCGATTGCGCAGAGCGAATCGGGGCAAGCCTCCGCATGAAACGCGGCATGCTCAAGCGCGGGTGAACTTGCGCTCGATATAGTCCTCGACGACGCCGACGAATTCCTGCGCGATATTCTCGCCGCGCAGGGTCATCGCTTTCGCGCCATCGATAAATACCGGTGCAGCCGGCGCCTCGCCGGAGCCGGGCAGCGAAATGCCGATATTCGCGTGTTTGGACTCGCCGGGACCGTTGACGATGCAGCCCATGACCGCGAGGGTGAGGTTCTCGACGCCGTCGTACTTGATGCGCCACTCGGGCATCTTCGCGCGTACGTGTTCCTGCACGGTCTTGGCGAGTTCCTGGAAGAACACCGAGGTCGTGCGTCCGCAACCGGGGCACGCGGTCACCAGCGGCGTGAACGCGCGCAGGCCCATGGTCTGCAACAGTTCCTGCGCGACGATCACCTCGCGCGTGCGCGATTCGTTCGGCTCGGGCGTCAGCGAGATACGAATCGTGTCGCCGATGCCTTCCTGCAGGAGTACGGACAGCGCGGCGCTCGACGCGACGATGCCCTTGCTGCCCATGCCCGCTTCGGTCAGACCCAGGTGCAGCGCGTAGTCGCAGCGCGCGGCCAGATCGCGGTATACGGCGATCAGTTCCTGCACGCCGGAAACCTTGCACGACAGGACGATCCGGTCGCGCGTCATGCCCAGTTCCTCGGCGCGCGCGGCCGAGTCGAGCGCGGAACGGATCAGCGCCTCGCGCGCCACGTGCGCGGCATCCCAGGGTTCGGCGCGCGTGTGGTTCTCGTCCATCAGCGCGGTGACCATCGCCTGATCGAGCGAACCCCAGTTGGCGCCGATACGTACGGGCTTTGCATGCTTGAGCGCGAATTCTATAATTGTGGAAAATTGCGTATCACGTTTTTTGCCGAAGCCGACATTGCCCGGATTGATGCGGTATTTGGCCAAGGCTTCGGCGCAGGCCGGCTCGGCACTGAGCAATTGGTGACCGTTGTAGTGGAAATCGCCGATCAGCGGCACGCCGACGCCGATCATGTCGAGGCGCTCGCGAATCTTCGGCACCGCCGCCGCGGCCTCGGGCGTGTTCACCGTTATGCGCACGAGTTCGGATCCCGCACGCGCGAGCTCGGCCACCTGCTTCGCGGTCCCGGCGACATCGGCGGTATCGGTATTGGTCATCGACTGCACGACGACCGGCGCGCCGCCGCCAACGGCGACACTGCCCACGCGCACGCCTATCGATACGCGTCGCGGCCAGACACCCGGTTGGTCAAGCTTGCTCATGATCGCAGCCGCATCACTCGAATTGCATCGTTTGCTGGATGCGAAGTTTACCGGTTGTTGCTGCTAAACCTCGCATACCACCGATCAACCCGCTGCGAGCGCCGCAAGAACCATCCGCCGCGTCAGCCGCTCGCCCAAGTTGCGCGGCTGATGCAGATTCAGGCGTGCGAGTAAGGTCTCGGCATCGGCCGGCGGGGATTGGGGGAACAGGGATTTGAGCAGGAACGCCACCAGCCCCAGCTTGCTCGCGGAAACATTCTTCAGCTTGACCAACGCCGGCAGCAGGCGCAGCTCCTCCGCGCTGAAATCGCTGCCGAATGGAAAGGCCGGAAACAGCGGAGCAATTTGCGCGGAAGACAATGCCAGCGACAGTTTCTTGTTGGTATTTTCCCGCCACCTGGCCGGAGTCACGAAGTCGCGGCGCAGCTTGCCCGCGGCCTTCGCCTGCGCGGCGAGCTGATTCTGGAACCGCGCATCGGTGATCGCGAGCATCGCGATAATGCAGTCCTCATCGGACTTCCCGCGCAAATCGGCAATGCCGTATTCGGTCACGTAGATATCGCGCAGGTGACGCGGAATCGTGGTGTGGCCGTAGTTCCACAGGATATTGGATTCGAGCTTGCCCGCATGTGTACGCGTGCTGCGCAACATCAGCACCGAGCGGCCGCCTTCGAGCGCATGCGCCATCGCGACGAAGTTGTACTGGCCGCCGACGCCGCTGACCACCTGCCCGTTGTCGAGCGCATCGGACACCGCCGCGCCAAGCACGGTCGCCATCATGCAGGTGTTGAAGAAGCGCGCGCCGCGGCGCTGCAGCGCATCCAGCGCCTCGTGGCCGCCGTAAAGCTGATTGATATCGGAGACGCGCGTCATCGACAGGCCGTCGAAGTCGTCACCGGCGAGACCGCGCAACCAGGCGTAGAACTCGCTCGATCCAAGATAAAACGCGCCGCGCAGATAACGCCCGTCGCGCAATTTGCGTCCGGCCAGCGCGCGGTTCCATTGCTGACGCGCGTCGCTGCTGCTCAGGTCCGCGGTCAGGCTCGAACCGTCCGGCAGGCGCAGAGCCATTCCGTATAATTGTGTATTTTGCGGCAAAATCCCGAACTTCATCAGACGCGCAAGCTCGCGCTCGTCGACGCGATCGGGCAAGGCGCCGCTCGCGTGCAGCGCATCGGCCGCATGCTCGTGCAAGGTTTCCTCGATACGGCCGTCTTCGAGCGCCTGCTCGATGGCGAAATCGGCGTAGACGCGGCGCGCGAGAATGCCGGCCCGGGCCAGATGCATGAAACCGTCCATGACCATTTCGCTGGCGCCATACAGCCCGCGCGCAAACCCATCCACACCGCCGATGCGCGCACTCAGGCTGCCCTCGCCGGCGGCGTCTGCACCGAGCGCAGCCAAAGCATTGCGATAGTTCGCGTTGTCGCGCTGGCGCAGCAGCAACGCGTGCACCAGCGCATCGGACAGGGCGCCGATGCCGATCTGCAGGGTGCCGCCGTCGCGCACCAGAGTGCTCGCGTGCAGGCCGATCGCGTATTCGGCTGCATCGACCGGCTCGCGCGGCAACGCGAACAGCGTGTGACGGCAGGCTTGATCGAACAGCAGCGCGCTAAAGAATCCTGCATCGACCTCGGCTTCGTTGCCAACGAAGGGCAGGTCTGCGTGGACGACGCCGACCACGAATGGGCGCGCGATGCCGGCGGCCTGCATCTGCTCGAGCAGGTCGATGGTGACGTCAGGGTTGCAGGCGAGGCTGTAGCGCACTTGTCCCGCCTCCTGGCGCGCGGCTACCAATTGCACGATCACGTTGATCCTGCGCTCGACCAGATCGCGTGCGACGTGGGTGTAGTTCAGGCTCGCATAGTCGCGCTGCGCCGAGGCGATGCCGAGCATCGCACCGGATTGCAGATAGAACTCGCGGATGCGTACATTCGCCGGCAGCGTGCCGGCATGCTCGGCCGCGACATAGTCCAGATCGGGATAGTCCGCACCGAAATGCCTGACGAGGAACGGCTCCAGAAAACGCCGCTCCAGATCGGACTTGGGCTGCGGTCGCGCCAGCGACAGCGCGGTATACAAATCCAGGCGCAGCGACGCGTCGCCCGCCACGCGCCGATAGATCGCGTTGAGCAGCACGTTCGGCTTGCCCAGACCCAGCGGCGCGGCCACGCGCAATTCGGCGCCGGCCATGGCGAAAATGCGCTCGACGCACGCGTCGACGCTGGTAATCCATTCGGGGCTGGTGTTCACTGCGACAATCTCCTTACACAGCGTGCGCATCATCGCAGATCGGCGTGGCGCCGGTCACACCTGCACTGTGATCCTGAGCCGTCGCCGAGGTCGCAGGGCTTGCTATGATGTTGTTGTCCCGAAAGGCCAAAAGCTGGGGAGACGGCGAGTGGCGGAACGCTTCAAGATCGCGATAGTCGGGTCGGGCCCGGGCGGCATTTCCGCCGGTGCGCGCGCGGCCGAGCGCGGCGTGGCGCACGTGCTGCTCGAAGCCGAAGATCACCTGTCCAACACGATCTACCGCTATCAGAAGGGCAAGTTCGTCATGGACGAGCCCGGAATCCTGCCGCTGCGCTCGCCGGTGCCGTTCCAGGCCGGCTCGCGCGAAGGGATTCTCGACGGCTGGAACGACGCCGCGCAACGCCTCAAGATCAATGTGCGCTATAAGCACGAAGTAGCGTCGATCAAGAAGGACGGCGCGACCTTCAGTCTGAAGTGCGCCAATGGGCAGACCATCGAGGCCGACTGCGTCGTGCTCGGCATCGGCCTGCAGGGCAATATCCGCAAGCTCGGCTGTCCCGGCGAAGACCTTCCCTTCGTGCAGTACCAACTCGACGATCCGGACGAATACGAAGGCGAAACCATCGTCGTGGTCGGCGCCGGCGACGCGGCGATCGAAAACGCGATCGCGCTGGCCAGACAGAACAATGTCGTCATCATCAATCGCAAAGACGAATTCGGGCGCGCGAAGAAAGGCAACGAGACGGCGATCCTCAAGGCGATCGAAGACGGCCTGATCGAGTGCTACTACGACTCCGCGCCCGAGCGCGTCGATGCGCTGAGCGTGGGGCGCAAAAAGGGTCGCATGATCCTGGCGACCAAGAACGGCAAGGCGCAGATCCTGATCGACCGTGTCATCGCGCGCCTCGGCGCGACCGCGCCGCGCGCGTTCGTCGAGGGTTGCGGCGTGGTGTTTCCGAACAAGGATCCGGCGTCGGTCCCGGCGATCAGCCCGCAGTACGAATCGAACGTGCCGGGCCTGTACATCGTCGGCGCGCTCGGCGGCTATCCGCTGATCAAGCAGGCGATGAATCAGGGTTACGAGGTGATCGAATACATCCTCGGCAGCCAGGTCGAACCCGCCGACGCGCCGCTGCTCAAGGCCAAGTTCGCCGCCCTGCCCGGCTTTAGCAGCGTCGATGAAGCGCTCGCGCGCGTGCAGAAGAACGTGCACCTGCTGGCGCAGATCACGCCGCTGCAATTGCGCGAGTTCATGCTCGATTCCGAGCTGCGCACGCCGAAAGCCGGCGAAACGATCTTCGAGCGCAACGACTACACCAACAGCTTTTTCAGCATCGTCGAAGGCGAAGTACGCGTGATCGTCGACGAGGCGAGCGGCGGTGCCATCACCCTGCGCCGCGGCGAGTTCTTCGGCGAGATGGGCCTGATTTCCGGACGCCGCCGTTCGGCCAGCGTGGTCGCCAGCGTCAACTGTGTGCTGATCGAGACCCCGCGGCGCTCGATGAACCGGCTGATCAATTCAGTCGAGGCGATCAAGCGCGAGATCGATCAGGTGTTCGTGCTGCGTACGATCCAGTCGCGCTTTGCACCCGAGGCCGATGCCAGCCAGCTCGCCGATGTCGTCGCCGCGTCCAGGCTGCAACGGTTCAAGGCCGGCGACGTATTGTTCAGCGAGGGCGAACCCGGCGACAGTCTGCATCTCGTGCGCGTGGGCTCGCTGACGATCTCGCGCAATATCGGCGGCAAGGATGTGGTCCTGAGTTATGTTGCGGCGGGCAATTACGTCGGCGAAATGGCCCTGCTCGGCGAAGTAAAGCGCTCCGCCACGGCGCGCGCGGCAATCGCCAGCGAGACGATCCAGCTCGACGCTCCGAGCTTCCTCAAACTTATCTCGCGCATCCCGGTGCTCAAGCTGCGCCTGCAGGAGGAGCATCAAAAGCGCACCGCGGCCAATCTGGCGATGCAGGCGACGCCGGGCAGCGGCGACATCATTTCGTTCCTCATGACGCAAGGCGCGGGTGAGGCGACCGATATCCTGCTCATCGACGAGTCGCTGTGCGTACGCTGCGACAACTGCGAGAAGGCGTGCGCGGAAACCCATGGCGGCACTTCGCGTCTCGACCGCGAAGCCGGCCCAACTTTCGCCAGCGTGCACGTGCCGACGTCGTGCCGGCACTGCGAACATCCGCATTGCATGAAGGACTGCCCGCCGGATGCGATCCATCGCGCGCCGAATGGCGAAGTGTTCATCGCCGACAACTGCATCGGCTGCGGCAACTGCGAGCGCAATTGCCCGTATGGCGTGATCCACATGGCAGTAAAGCCGCCGCAAAAACCCGGACTGCTGCAATGGCTGCTGCTCGGCCGCGGCCCAGGGCCCGGCGAAGCGCCGATCGACAAGAAGGCGAAGAAGGCCGCAACCGGCAAGAAGGCGGTGAAATGCGACATGTGCAAAGGCATACAGGGCGGCCCTGCGTGCGTGCGCTCCTGTCCGACCGGCGCGGCGATCCGGATTTCGCCCGAGGAGTTTTCCATTTATGCGCAGTCGAGAAAATAGGGCTGAGGGCCGAGGGCTGAAGGCTGGGCACATCGTGCCTGGACGCACGCGTACGGCCCATGCTTTGACGGCTTCGCCAGAACAACAGCATCGCGACTTCCCGCGGCGTCGATGGCCCTCAGCCCTCAGCCCTCAGCCCTGCTCTTAAACCCAATGGCTGGCCACGACTCCATCCTCAACTACGCCAGATCGCGCTATCTGTGGATCAGCGTTGGGCTGAGCGCAATCTCGCTCATCGCGTATCTCTGGCACGATCCGGGCGGGCCGCCCAACGGTGGCACCTGGCTTGGCTACACATTGGGCACGATCGGTGCGCTGCTGATCGTCTGGCTCATGTTCTTCGGCATCCGCAAGCGGCGCTACCTCAACAGCGCCGGTACCCTGCGCGGCTGGCTATCCGCGCATATCTACCTCGGCACGGCGCTGATCCTGATCGTGCTGTTGCACGCGGGCTTTCAGGTCGGCTGGAACCTGCACACGTTCGCCTTCGTTCTGATGCTCGCGGTGATTTTTTCCGGCTTCTTCGGCGTCTACACCTATCTGCGCTACCCCGCCTTGATGACGCGCAACCGCGACAGCGCGACGCGCGACGCGATGCTCGAGGAGATCGTCGACATCGACCAGAACGCGCTCGCGCTCGCCGACGGCATCGACCCGAAAGTGCATGCCATCGTCCTGCGCTCGATCGAACGCACGCGCCTCGGCGGCGGAGTGTGGTCGCAGCTACGCGCGCGCGACGGCTCCGACAAGGCGCTGAACGCGCTCCAGCATGCGATGGAAGAACGCAAGAAACACAGCCCGGCGTCCAGCCGCAGCGCCATGTCCACGCGCAGCATGCCGACGCTCTTCTTCATGGTCGACTTTCTCGCGCGCGACGTCAGCGACAAGCAGGCCGAGGCGCTGCGCAAGCTGATCGACATGATCACGCGCAAGAAGGGCCTCGCCACCAAGGTCGCGCGCGACATGCAGTATCAGGCGATCATGGAAGTATGGCTATACATCCACGTGCCCTTGTCGTTCGCGCTGCTCGCGGCCCTGATCGGGCATATCGTCTCGTCGTTCTTTTATTGGTGAGGATGACGTGACTTCGCTCATTTTCTCTTGCTCGTCATACCGGCGTAAGCCTTTTGCTCGTCATTCCGGCGAAAGCCAGAATCCGGTTCTTCGCTCTTTCGAAAGCAGAGCTTTCACTCGCCTGCGGCGAGCGAGTTACTTTTGCCATCGCGCAAAAGTAACCAAAAGGCTAGGCGCCCGACGCGGAGTTCTGATTCGCATCGTGCGAATCAGAATCCCCTGTGCTTCTCGGCTGCGACGGGGTTCGCTTGACGCACATCCCTGTGCGTTCGCTCACGCGCGCGCATCGTGCGCGCGCCCCTGCGGGCTAGTTCCGCCACAGCCTGCGATGCTCGGCACCGCGAAGGCCGCCGGTTATTCCACGAATCCGTCCATCCATGGACTACGCTCATCTGCGATCTGTTGCACTGCTTTTGCTCTTGATCCGGGTCCCCCTTTGCTGCGGCGAGGGCACGGCGGAATCGTCCGTGAGGAGGGCGCGCACGATGCGCGCACGTTCGCGAATGGACACGGATGTCCATCAAGCGAACCCCGCCGTGACCGCGCGTACTCGCAGAGCTTCACCCTGCGAGCGCGGCATCGGGGGTGCATTTCTTTTGGTTACTTTTCTTTGGGCACACAAAGAAAAGTGACCCGCTCGCCGCAGGCGAGTGGAAGCCGTTGCTCTTCAAAGACCAGGAGCTGGATTCCGGCTTTCGCCGGAATGACGAGCAAACCAAAAACCAAGCGTCAGCGGTGCGCGCCATGAAATGGCTGATCCGCCGAGTCCTCAAGAAAGGCAAGGGTGCCGTCAGTTATGAGGAAGACACACACTATGGCGACGTGCTCACGATCGGGCGCGCGGCCGACCAGGCGATCTTCCTGCCCGACCTGCGCTGCGCGCTCAATCACGCGCGCGTCACCCTGCTCGCCGGCGGTCAGTACAAGATCGAATCGCTGATTCTCGCCGGCATCCGTGTCAACGGCGAGATCATCTATACGACGATGGCATCGGTGGACGCGGCGATCGAGATCGGCAATACGCGTCTTGTGCTGCTGCCGCCGCCAGCCGGTTACGACGGCGCGGTGGAAGTGGCCACGCTGGACAAGGGCGAGCAGAAGGTCGAGAAGGACAAGCGCGCCAAGCCGACGCGGCTTGCGCAGACCGGCCTGCGCAAGCGCTGGCCTTCCTGGGCCTTGTTCATAAGTATACTTGTCCTCGGTCTGGCGCTGCCGATGCTCGGCCACTTCAAGCCCGGTTTCGGCGAACTGCTGCGCCACACGCCACTGCCAAGCACGCTCGCCTGGAATCCGGGCACGCTCGACGCCGCGCATCATTTCTTCGCCGACGACTGCAGCAAGTGCCACCAGACCGCGTTTCGCACGGTGCGTGACAACGCCTGTCTCGCCTGCCATGCGAATACCGCCGCGCATGCCGATGCGGTGAAGTTCAACATGCCTGAACTCGGCAACGCGGAATGCCGCAGCTGCCATCAGGATCATCAGGGCCTGCGCGGCCTCGTGCGCCAGGATCAAAGTCTGTGCGTGAGTTGCCACGGCGACCTCAAGGCGCGCAGCAGGAACGCGAGCAATTTCGACAACGTGCGCGACTTCGGCAAAGTCCATCCGGAATTCAAGATCGATCTGCCGGCATGGGACGCGAACGGCAAGTTCGCTCCACAGCGCGTGACGCTGGCGCCGAACCTCAAGGAAAATTCCGGCCTCGCATTCAATCATGCGAAGCATCTGAAGCCCGACGGGCTCAATGCGCCGAAGGGACGCCGCACGCTCGGCTGCGCGGACTGTCACGTGCCCGAGCCGGGTGGCGCCAAGATGCGCCCGGTGAATTTCGAAGCGATGTGCCACGACTGCCATACGCTCGGCTTCGATACGCTCGCCCCCGCACGCGAGGTGCCGCACGGCAAAGTCGCCGAGGTGCTCTATATGCTCGGCGAGTACTACGCCAAATTTGCGCTCGAGGGCGGCTATCTCGACGCCAAGGCGCCGACCATCGTGCAGGAGCGCCGCCGCCCCGGATCGCCGCCGCTGTCGCAGCAGCAAAAGGCCGAGGCGCTGGCGTGGGCGCGCGAGCAGACCGCACGCGTCACCAACAATCTGTTCGCCTCGGGCAGCAGCGGTCAGTCCAGTTCCGCCAGCTCCGGCCAGTCCGCCTCCGACCGCAGCGGCTGTCCGCTGTGCCACAAGGTCAGCGCGCCGCGCGACGACGCCGATACCTGGCACGTCGCGCCGGTGCGCGTCTCCGGCGTGTGGTACGCGGACGCGAAATTCACCCACGCCAAACACGTCACCGTGAAGTGCGAAGACTGCCACGCGGCCCGCAACTCCAAGGAATCGGCCGACGTGCTCATCCCGGGCATCACCAACTGCCGCGCCTGCCACGGCGGCGCCCATGCCAGCGACAAGGTACCGACCTCGTGCATCGCCTGCCACGACTATCATCAATCGACGACGTTGAAACTCGGTAGGCCCTAGCCGTGTAGCGGATCGCTGGATTTCATGCCGCTGACTTTTCCACCAGACGCGCAAGCTCGGCGCTGCTGAATCCGGCGGCGCGGCGCGCCGCTTCGTTGAACGGGGGTTTGAGCGCGCCGCCTGCATGTTCGCCGATCAGTCGGGCGAATGTCGTTTCGGGATCGATGTCTTCGCGCGCACAGCACCAGGCGAACCAGCGTGAGCCCGCGGCGACATGGGCGACTTCCTCGCGCAAGATCACTTCGAGGATTTCCACGGTGCGCGTATCGCCCACGTTGCGCAGACGCGCGATCATCGGCGGGGTCACGTCGAGCCCGCGCGCTTCGAGTACGCGCGGCACCATGGCCATGCGCGCCAGACACGAGGCGGACGTCTTTACCGCCATTTCCCACAGACCGTTGTGCGCATCGAAATCGCCGTACACGTGCCCGAGTTCGGCCAGCCTTGCGGCGAGCAGACAGAAATGGCGCGTCTCGTCGGCGGCGACGGCGGCCCAGTCGCGATAGTACTCAGGTGGCATGTCGCGAAAGCGATAGACCGCATCCCAAGCCAGATCGATGGCGTTAAATTCGATATGTGCGACCGCGTGCACGAGCGCTGCGCGGCCTTCGACGCTGCCCAGCCCGCGCCGCGGCAAGGCGCGCGGTTCAACCAGATGCGGGCGCGGCGGCCGACCCGGCTGTGCGATCGGGCGCGGCGGCGGCGATGCGCGATTCAGCGCGACCGCGTCCGCAGCAACCAAAGCTGCGGCTTGCGCACTGCGCTCGAGTTTTTCGTCGATCTGCGTCGCCGCGAGACAGGCCTCGGCTAGGGCGAAGACATTGGGCGCCGTCGGCGTCACGGCAGCGCAAGGCTCAGGAAATATGCCGACGTTGCGCCAGCGTTTCGTCCGAGCGCGCGAATTCCAGCTCGCGCAGATAATTCGATTCGACCCCGGTCACGTATTCGCCTGAGAAACACGAGGTATCGAAATGCTTCAGCTCCTCGTTGCCGTCGGCGACCGCGGCGACGAGATCGTCGAGATCCTGATACACCAGCCAGTCTGCGCCGATGAATTGCTGCACTTCTTCCTCGGTGCGTCCGTGTGCGACCAATTCCGCCGCCGCAGGCATGTCGATGCCGTACACGTTCGGAAAACGCACCGGCGGCGCGGCCGAGGCGAAATAGACCTGACGCGCACCCGCATCGCGCGCCATCTGGATGATCTGCTTCGACGTGGTACCGCGCACAATCGAATCGTCGACCAGCAGCACGTTCTTCTTGCGGAATTCCAGATGCACCGGATTCAACTTGCGGCGTACGGATTTCACCCGCTCGCTCTGTCCGGGCATGATGAAGGTACGGCCGATATAGCGGTTCTTGACGAAGCCTTCGCGCATCGGAATGCCGAGCGCCTGCGCGAGCGAGCTGGCCGCGGTGCGTGCGGTGTCGGGAATCGGGATCACCGAGTCGATGTGGTGATCCGGACGCATGCGGCGGATCTTCTCGGCCAGGCGCTCGCCCATGCGCAGGCGCGCCTTGTACACCGAGACGTCCTCCATCATCGAGTCCGGCCGCGCCAGGTAGACGAATTCAAAAATGCACGGCGCATGCAAGGCGCCTTCGGCGCATTGGCGGCTGAACAAGCGGCCGTCGGTGCTCAGCAGCACGGCCTCGCCCGGCATCACGTCGCGCACCAGGCGAAAGCCGAGAATATCCAGCGCAACCGATTCGGATGCAACCATGTATTCGCGCCCCTGCGCCGTGTCGCGCTCGCCGAGCACGAGCGGACGGATGCCGTGCGGATCGCGAAATGCGACGACGCCGTAGCCGAGCACCAGCGCGACCACCGCATAGCCGCCCTGCACGCGCGCATGCACGCCGGCGACGGCCTTGAAGATGTGGTCCGGGGTCAGCGTGTGGCGTTCCTGAATCTGCAACTCGTGGGCGAAGATGTTGAGCAGGATCTCGGAGTCCGAATCGGTGTTGATGTGGCGCCGATCCTCTTCGTACATCTGCCGGCGCAGCGCGTCGGTGTTGATCAGATTGCCGTTGTGCCCGAGTGCGATGCCGTACGGCGAGTTCACGTAGAACGGCTGCGCTTCGGCCGTGCTTTCCGAACCGGCGGTCGGATACCGGCAGTGGCCGATGCCGATATTGCCGCGCAGCTTGAGCATATTGTCGCGCCCGAACACGTCGTTGACCAGTCCGGCGCCCTTGTGCAGACGCAGCTTGTCGTTGTCGACGGTGGCGATTCCTGCCGCGTCCTGTCCGCGATGCTGCAGAACGGTGAGCCCGTCGTAGAGCGCCGCGGCGACTTCGGACTTGCCGACGATTCCTATGATTCCGCACATGGCGTTTACTCGGTATAGAATTACACAATTATAGAATTACGAAAAGCTAAATTGCCGCCGATTTCTTCTGTGCATCCGGTGCAGGCGCCGCCGGCTGCGGCGCGTGCGGTATTTGTGGCAGCAGACCGCGCAAATCCAGATACTTCGTTACCTCCGGCGGCAGGTGCGCCGAAGCCCACTGCGCGCCCTGCTGGAAATTCGGCAACAGCTGCGACTGGTGCCACCATGGATCGCGCGGAAATGCCGTGAATCCGAGCATCAGCACGACCAGGGTGACCAGCACGAGGCCACGCGCGAGCCCGAACACCATGCCGAACAGGCGGTCGGTGCCCGACAATCCACTGCTGTTGATCAGCTTGCGCATCAGGAAACTCACGATCGCCCCGCCGATCAGCACGGCGATGAAGCACAGCACATAACCGAGCAGCAGGCGCGCCGATGGCAAGTCGATCGCGGTGAACTGCGCGGCGACCGGCGGCCCGAATTTCCACGCCACCCACACGGCCACCACCCACACCACCAGCGCCAGCACCTCGCCGATCAGACCGCGCCACAAACCCATCAGTACCGACAAACCCAAAGTGGCGAGGATGCAGTAGTCGGCCCAGTTCATCTATGCGCGCCTCGGCGGCAAATCAAGGCTGAGTCTTGATCATGCCGGTGATCTGGAATTTCTGCTTGATGCTGGTCAGCGCCGCATCCGCGCCGCCGCGATCCGCATACGGACCTGCGCGCACCTTCCACAGCGCCTGATCGCCGTCGCCGGTCTTGTCGATGAATGCCGCCACGCCGCCATTGCGCAGGCGGTCGCGCAGCTTGTTTGCCTCGTCCTCGGCCTTGAATGCGCCGACCTGCACCGCATAACCGCCGGCGCGATTCGCGGCCAATGTCGGCGCGGGCGCTGCTGCCTCTGTCGTTGCCGGTGCAGGCGCAGACTTGGAGGGCGCAGACTTGGACTGCGCTGTGGCCGGCGGCGTCGGCTGGGTCGGATCCGCAGCCTCGACCACGCTGCTCGGCACCTTGCTCTCGGCCTGCTTGATCTTCAGGCGCACGCTTTCGGCGGCAGCGCGATCCGCGTACGGCCCGACGCGCACGCGCTGCGCGTCCTTGCCCTGGTATTGCGTAGCTTCCGCAAACGCCGGATAGCCGAGCTTCTTGACCCTGGCAACGAGTGCATTCGCACCGCCGGCATCGGCATATACGCCCAGATTGACGAGGAATCGCCCGTCGGCCTGCACAGCGGGCGCGGGCGGCGGCGCAGGTGCTGCGGCAGGCGGTGCGACTGGTGTGGGTTTCGCGGTTGCCAAGGACGTCGCTGCCGGCTTCGGTGCCGCGGCGTTGTCCGGCGCTTCGAAGGTCGGCGGTGCGCTTGTGGTCACCGTAGTCACCTTGTCGCCAGTCGCTGCTGTTGATGGGGTACCGGTCGATGCGGCGGCCGATGGCGCAGGCGTCGCGCCACGCGGCGCATCCACGGCCAGATTGCGCGTCTCGAAATTGCGTTCCGGTGCCGCCGGAATGTTCAGCCCCACCGTGGTGTTCTCCTGCTTCGGTGGCGTAATGCTGAAAAACATCGGCAGGAAAATGACCGCGAGCGCGATCAGGACGGCGGCACCAACCAGGCGCTGTTTCAAGGCGGAATCCATAACTGACCTCCAGATGCGCCGATTATACCCGGCGCGACGCACAAACCGGGATTTGCGCGCGACATCATTCATGCGCGATTCGCGTAGCGTGCACGGCAGACGCGTGCGGCGCCTCCCCCTCTCCCGCCGCGCTGCGCGCGTCAACCTCTCCATCGAGGGGAGATGTGGATGGTGCTAGCCGATATCGACGGCTCGAAACCCGTTTTGCCGCGCCCATTCAAGTGCCGCGGCGGCGACGAAGAACGATCCAAACGCGAGGATGCGGTCGGATTCGCGCGCTGCGCGCGCGGCGGCGTCGAGCGCCCGCGCGATTGCCGGCTGCGTTTCGATGTCGACATGAGCAACCGCGTTCGTCATGCGTACCGCCAGATCGGCCGCCGGCAGTCCGCGCGGGGTATCGGCATCGAGTCCGCCGACGAACCAGCGAGCGATATGCGGCGCGAGTGGCGCAACGATACCGGCGATATCCTTGTCCGCCAGCGCGCCGAACACCGCCAGATTGCGGCCACGCGGTGCGTCCGCATCGACGCGATGTTCGTCCAGCCATTGCGCCAGCACGCGCGCGGCCTGGGGATTGTGCGCAACGTCGATAACCAGTTCGGCAACGCCGGGTTTGCCGAAGCGCTGCAGGCGCGCGGCGACGCGCGCATTGCGCACACCGCTGGCAAAGGCGTCGGCGCTGACATCGATGCGTTCGCGCAAGGTATACAGAGTGGCTATCGCCGCGGCCGCGTTCGCGCGTTGCACTGGCGCCGCCAGCAGCGGATTGGGCAAGACGAGCTGCAGATCCGCTGCCTGCCACGACCAGTCCAGCGCGTTCGCCGCGATGCGATAGTCACGCCCGGCGCAGAACAGGTTCGCGCCGGCCTGCTCGGCCGCTTGCAACAATACGACGGGCGCGTCGACATCGCCGACGATCGCCGGCCGGCCGCTGCGGAAAATTCCGGCCTTCTCGCGCGCGATGCTGTCGCGGTCGTTGCCGAGCCAGTCCTGATGATCCAGATCGATCGTGGTCACTATCGCCGCATCGGCATCGATGATGTTCACCGCGTCGAGACGCCCGCCGAGGCCAACTTCGAGAATCGCCGCATCGAGTCCGCTATGCGCAAAAATCCACAATGCAGCAAGTGTGCCGAACTCGAAATAGGTTAGGGAAATTTCTCCCCGACTAGTCTCGATGCGCTCGAACGCATCGATCAGTACGGCATCAGCGACTTCGCCTCCAGCCACACGCACGCGCTCGTTGTAACGCAGCAGATGCGGCGAGGTATAGCAGCCGACGCGCCGGCCAGCCGCAGTCAGCATCGCTTCGAGAAACGCAACCGTCGAACCCTTGCCGTTGGTGCCCCCAACCGTGATGACGATGGGTGCGATCTGCGGCGCGCCCATGCGCCGCCAGACTTCGTGCACGCGCGCCAGGCCCAGATCGACGCCGAGCGCATGCACGCGCTGCTGGTAGTCGAGCCATTCGTCGAGCGTGCGCCGGGTCATTTGGATTCCATCGTCATGGCGGCGCGCATGGTGACGGCAGAGCGGCCGCATGGCAATCCCGGCAGCACAAAAGATTGCATATTCGCGCCGGCTCTGGCGTGATGGCGGCATGCCGCACACATCGCTTCCAGACCTGTTGAACCGCGCGCTCTCCGTGCTGGCGCCCGGTGCAATCGTGGTCGCCTACAGCGGCGGTGCGGATTCGCATGCATTGCTGCACGCGCTTGCGCATGACGCACAGGCGCGCGTGCGCGGGCTGCGCGCGCTGCATGTCGATCACGGCCTGCACGCCGACAGTGCGCGTTGGGCCGCGCATTGCCGTGAGGTTGCCGCGGCGCTGGATGTCTCGTTCGCCAGCGTGCGCGTCGACGTCGAGCGCAACGGCGGCACCGGTATCGAAGACGCGGCGCGCAAGGCCCGCATGGCGGCATTCGCGGCACAGTTACTACCGGGCGATATTCTCGCGCTGGCGCAACATCGCGACGACCAGGCCGAAACCGTGCTGTTGAAGCTGCTGCGCGGCGCCGGTCCGCAGGGGCTGGGCGGCATGCGCGGTCTGCGCGAGCACGAGAAAGTATACTTGTGGCGACCGCTGCTCGAACTGCCGCGCGCGACCCTGCGCGACTACGCTCAGGCCAACGGTTTGCACTGGGTCGACGATTCGAGCAACGCGGACACGCACCTGCGGCGCAATTTCCTGCGCAGCGAAATCCTGCCGCGGCTGGGCGAGCGCTGGCCGGATGCGTCTGCGGCTCTCGCGCACAGCGCCAACTGGGCGCGCGCGGCGGCTGATTTCATCGACGACGAGGCGCGCAAGGCGCTGGCGCGGCTGCAGGGACTCGATCCGACAACCTTGGCCTGGCGCGGCTGGCTCGATCTGCCCGATGCGCTGCGCGATGCGGTGCTGCGTCTCTGGCTGCGCGATCTGGGGCTCGACGAGCCCGCGCATTTCCATGTCGAGGAATTGGAGCGGCAATTGCGCGACGCGGCCGGTGATCGCCTGCCCTGCGTGAGGTTTGCGCACACCGAGCTGCGCCGCTATCGCGATCTGCTCTATGCGATGCCACCGGCGCCAACGCTGCCGACAAACTGGCAAGCGCAGTGGGGCGGTACCCCATTGGCGCTACCGGCTGGCGGGCGACTCGAACTGTCGCCACAGCGGCAGATCGAGAACCCGCTGCAAGTGCGCTACCGTCGCGGCGGCGAACGGATCAAACCTGCGGGTGGCGCACATACGCGCGAACTGCGCCTGTTGCTGCAGGAAACCGGGGTTCCGCCGTGGCGACGTGCGCGAATTCCCCTGATTTGCCGCGGCGATGAACTGCTCGGGGTGGGCGATTTGTATTTGAGCGATGCCGGCGAATCGCTGTGCCGTGAGTTGAATGCGCGGATTGTGTGGTCGGCGGGCGTTGATTCCACCACGCGCTTGGGGTAGCTTGCGCGCATGCCGAAAACCGCCGTCCAACCCAATCAGATCGCCCAGTTCGAGCAGTCGCTGGACGAACTCGAAAAACTGGTCGCGCGCATGGAGGAAGGCGATCTGAGCCTGGACGATTCGCTCAAGTCCTTCGAGCGCGGCATTGCGCTGTACCGCGGCTGCCAGACTGCGCTCGAACAGGCTGAACTGCGCGTCAAGCTGCTCTACGATCCGGCCAATCCGGACGATGATCGATCCGGCGCCGGCGACTTCAAATTCGACGCACCTTGAACCTCGCCACACCGGAATTTCGTGCCGCGCTGGCGTTGTGGAACGAGCGCGCCGATGCAGCGCTCGCGCAAGCGCTGCCGCCCGAACAGCAACCGCCGCAGGAATTGCACCGCGCGATGCGCTATGCCGTGCTCGGCGGCGGCAAACGCCTGCGCCCGATCCTCGTTTACGCCACGGGTAGCGCGCTCGGCGCCGCGCCTGAGCGTCTCGATGCAGCGGCGGCCGCAGTGGAAATCATCCACGCCTATTCGCTCGTGCACGACGATCTGCCGGCGATGGATGATGATGAGCTGCGCCGTGGGCGGCCTACCTGTCATGTCGCGTTCGGCGAAGCCATGGCGATTCTCGCCGGCGACGCGCTGCAAGCGCTGGCGTTCGAGGTGCTCGCGGGCGATTCGCCGCTCGCCACCAATGCCGCTGCGCATGTCGAGATGCTGCGCACGCTCGCCGCGGCCTGCGGCGCACACGGCATGGCCGGCGGCCAGGCATTCGATCTCGGCGCGATCGGCAAGCGCCTGACCGCGGACGAACTCGAACGCATGCATGTGTACAAGACCGGGGCCTTGATCCGCGCCTCGGTGCGGCTCGGTGCGCTCGCGGCCGGCTGTCGCGACGACATCATACTCGCCGCGCTCGACCGCTACGGACACGCGATTGGCCTCGCCTTCCAGATTCGCGACGACGTTCTCGACGTCGAAGGCGAAAGCGCGACGATCGGCAAGACGGCGGGCAAGGATGCGGCCGACAACAAACCAACCTATCCGGCGATACTCGGCATGCAGGGCGCGCAAGCGCATCTGCGCGAACTCACCCAGACAGCGCTCGACGCCGTCGCGCCGCTCGGCGCCGATTTCACTTCACTGGTTGCACTTGCGCGTTTCGTCGCCGAACGCGAATCCTGACTCTCGCCGACCGTTCTTTCGCCCTTGCCTTCCCTGGCTCCTGGATCCCGGCAATCCATGCCTGGATGACGAGCCTGCGGCTCGTCACTTGATCAGACGAATGCTGACCGGATAGCGGTAGGCCACGCCTTCGCTCGCCTTGATTGCAGCGATGACGACGAGCACGAGCCAGGCGATGCCGATGACGATGCCGGCCGGAATCGCAATCAGCAGCCCGATTCCAAAGGTGATGATGCTCAGCACCAGCAGGGCGAAGCCAACGATCGCCAGCGTGATGTTGAAGTTCAGCGCCTCCTTGCCTTGATCGTTGACGAAGGGCATCGTGTCCTTCTTCACCAGCCAGATGATCAACGGGCCGACGAAACAACCCCAGCCGAACATGTGCCCGGTGAGAATGCCACCGAGGATTGCGGACAAGTGCGCGAACCGCGCCCACTGCTTTTCTTCGGCGCTCGGCGTACCGGTGGGAGCCGGCGGCGGGGTGGCGACATCATTCGGCGGAACGCTCATGACATTCTCCTGCACAGTTAGGACGTAGATAGTGTTGCGTGAATGACCATCGCAAACAAGCGTCGAAGGTCACCCTTGAACGCGGGCGCGCCGGCGCAATTTGTGGCCGGTGAGCAGCAATACGGTCACAACTACTCTCCCGCAACCGTCATGCGCTCGACCAGGATCGACCCGGTCAGGATATGTGAGCGTGGATCGACATCGGCGCCGATCGCGGCGATGCCGCGATACATGTCGCGCAGATTCGAGGCGATCGTGATTTCCTCCACCGGGTAGGCGATTTCGCCGCTTTCGACCCAGAAACCCGAAGCGCCACGCGAATAATCGCCGGTGATGATCGATACGCCATCCCCCATCACCTCGGTGACCAGCAGACCGGTGCCGAGCTTTTTCAGCATCGCGCTGAAGTCGTCGGTGCCGGTCTTGACGATCAGATTGTGGATGCCGCCCGCATTGCCGGTGCTTTCGAGACCCAGCTTGCGCGCGGAATAGCTGCCGAGCACGTAGCGTCGCAGGACGCCTGCATTGACCAGATCGCGCTCGCCGGTGGCGACGCCTTCGGAGTCGAAGTTGCCCGATGCATGCCCGCGTTTGAGATGCGGTTTCTCGACAATATCCACAAACTGCGGAAGTATACTTTTGCCGACATGGTCGAGCAGGAAACTCGACTTGCGATACAACGCGCCGCCGCTGACCGCGGAGACGAGATGCCCGATCAGACCGCGCGCAACTTCGGGCGCGAACAGCACCGGCGCGGTGCGCGTGCCGAGCTGGCGCGCGTTGCGCCGCGCCAGCGTACGCTCGGCGGCCTTGCGGCCAATGCTGGCTACTGCGGGAAAGTCGGCGGCCGAGCGTACCGACTCGTACCAGTAATCGCGCTGCATGCCCGCTTCGTCGTCGGCAATCAGTGCGCAGGACAGCATGTGCCGCGTGCCGCGCTCGGTGCCAACAAAACCCTGCGACGTCGCATACACCGACAGCGACTTGCCGGCCTGCACCGAAGCGCCTTCCGAGTTGTCGATGCCAACGAACGCGCGCCCGGCGTCTTCGATTTCCTGGCCGAGACGGATCGCGTCCTGTGCGTCGATATTCCACGGATGCCACAAGTCCAGATCGGAAAACTGCGTGGCAAGACGCGCCGGATCGGCCAGCCCGGTATACGGATCCTCCTCGGTATAGGTTGCGATCGCGCAGGCCTGCTCGATCGTCTTGGCGATCGAATCCGGTTGCAGGTCCGCCGTGCTCGCCGAGCCCTTGCGCCTGCCGAAATACACAGTCACACCGAACGCGCGATCGCGCGTGTGCTCGATCGTTTCCACCTCGCCCAGACGCACGTTCACGCTGAGCCCGGTGTCGACACTCGCGCCGACCTCGGCCTCGGTTGCGCCCGCGGCGCGGCAACGGCGGATCACGTCTTCGGCCAGATTTGCCAGACGATCAAGCTGGGCCAAGCTGTCATCGGACCCGGCGACAAGATTGTTCGATGCGGCTATGCTGTTCACTAGGCAGTTCCCTGATCAAAGAATCCGGCGTTCAGCCGCAGCGTAGCTGTCGGCTGGAACGGCGGAAGTTATTGTTGCGGCGAAGCTGTCAACAATAACAGTAGATATGCAGCCGCACGAACCCGAACTCAACCAGCCTGACGCCAGTAACGGCGACGAAGCGCCGAGCCGCAGCCAGCTGCGCCGCGAGGCGCTTGATGTGCTCAAACTCGCGCACGCGCTCGCCGATTTGTCCGACGCGCAACTGGTGCAGGTTTCCTTGTCCGACGACCTGCGCGAAGAAATCCAGCGCGCGGGCGCAGTAAAGCAGCAGATCGCGCGCAAGCGCCAGATCCAGTTTCTGGCCAAGCAACTGCGCAAGCTCGACGATGCGGAAATCGAGGCGCTTCGCGCCACGCTAGAACACGACAAGGACCACGCGCGCCGTGAGACGGCGACGCTGCACCAGATCGAAAGCCAGCGCGAGCGCCTGCTCGTCGAAGGCGACGATGCGCTCAACGCACTCGTCGCCGAGTACCCGCATGCCGACCGCCAACACCTGCGCCAGCTCACACGCCAGGCGCGCGTCGAGCGCGAACAGAACAGGCCGCTACACGCCTATCGCGAACTGTTTCGCGTACTGCGCGAAACGCTTGGGGGGTAGAAAGACTCCAGCAAGTATAACTCCGTCATTCCCGCGCAGGCGGGAATGACGATAAATCCAGCGGTTTTCCATTATCGGCTTCCGACAAACGGATTGCGATTCAAAGCTGCAAGTGCCGCCCACGCTGTCGCGCCAAGATGCGGGCGATGGTAGTAGTAAAAATCCGCTGATGTGCTGTCCGATCCGATCGCAAGCCCGGTGGTGATGCGCGGTTCGCGTGTCGCGTATACGAATCCGCCCGAGGAAAACTGCTGCGCGATTGTCGCGAACAGCTTTTGCGCATCGGCCTCGCGCCCGAGCTGGCGATAAACCAGTGCGGCTTGCGCCGTGCCTTCCAGCCACAGACCATCGCGGTCGCTATTGAAATCGAAACCACCGGCGACGCGGTGTTCGCGCTCCGCATACGCAATGGCGCGCTGCCACTCGCGCGGTGCATCCGGCAGCAGTTGCGCCCACATCTGCACGTCCAGGCCTGAGGTGCCGCGATTCGGCGTCACGCCGTCAGCCAAGGTGCCGACCAGAAAATGTCCGCTCGCCGCGTCCCATTGCGACTCGACAAAATGCCGCGCGGCACCCGCGTATTTTTTCCACTCGCCAGGCGCCTGCGATTTCGCGAGCCAATCGAATGCGGCAACAAGATCGACATTATGCTCCGTCGATTTCCAGATCACTTTCTTCGGATTGGCATCGAAGCCATCAATGCCTCCGGTGAATCCGCCGGCGCCGCGCGAATCGGACGCATTGGCGATCACCCAGTCGGCAAGCTTGACCGCCGCATCACGCCAGCGCGCATCGCCCGTCGCGTCGTGCAGGGCAAGCAACGCCAACGCAGCCCACGCCACATTGCCCGTCGCGCTGCCATCCTGGTACGCGTTTTCGACCCAATGATTCTGTTTCGCATCCCACCAGCCATTCGGCAGCACCTTGTCGCCGACCGCACCTGCGCGATAGGTATTGCGCAAGCGTGTGTCGTTTATCGCTGCAAGACGCAACGCTTCACCCACGCGCAAGGCCTGTGCACGTTTGTCGCAGGCCAGCAGGGCGATTACGGCAAGCGCATTGTCATAGGTAAACGCGGCAGTGCGCAGCGCCGGATCGTCGACTTCGCCTGCGCCGCGCCCGTCGTCGTAGCTGCGCAGAAAGACCGGCGCGCTGCCGGCTACCGCATCGACGCGCCCGGCTATGGCCGCGCACGCGCGTTGTGCGATTGCGTTTTCAGCAACGTCGCCGCCATGCGCGGCATTGCAGAGAAGAAACAGCGCCGAGGCAATCAGCGCAACGCACTTCACGCCGCCGTACCACCCACCGTCATCGCATCGATGCGCAGGGTCGGCTGGCCGACGCCGACCGGCACGCTCTGGCCTTCCTTGCCGCAGACGCCGACGCCTTCGTCGAGTTTCAGATCATTGCCGATCATCGACACACGCGTGAGCACTTCGGGACCGGCACCGATCAGGGTCGCGCCCTTGACCGGACGCGTGACCTTGCCGTTCTCGATCAGGTAAGCCTCGCTCGCCGAGAACACGAACTTGCCGTTGGTGATATCGACTTGGCCGCCGCCGAAATTCACCGCGTACAGGCCGCGTTCGACCGAAGCGATGATCTCGCCGGGATCGTGCTGGCCCGCGCGCATGTAGGTATTGGTCATGCGCGGCATCGGCAAGTGCGCGAACGATTCGCGCCGGCCATTGCCGGTCGAACGCGCGCCCATCAATTGCGCGTTGAACTTGTCCTGCATATAGCCCTTGAGGATGCCATCCTCGATCAGCACCGTGCATTCGCTGGCCACGCCTTCGTCGTCAACGCTGAGCGAGCCACGCCGGTTGGCGAGCGTGCCGTCGTCGACCACAGTGACGCCCGGCGCAGCAACGCGATCGCCGAGGCGCCCGGCGAACGCGGACGTGCCTTTGCGAATGAAATCGCCCTCGAAGCCATGGCCGATCGCCTCGTGCAACAGCACGCCGGGCCAGCCGGGACCGAGCACCACAGTCATGCTGCCCGCGGGCGCGGGCACCGATTCGAGATTGACCAAGGCCTGGCGCACCGCCTCGCGCGCGAACCCATGCGCGCGCGCGTTCGCCAGCAGTTCGCGATAGCCATAACGGCCGCCGCCGCCGGAACTGCCGGATTCGCGACGCCCGTTCTGCTCGGCGATCACGCTCACATTCAAACGCACCAGCGGACGCACATCCGCCGCGAGCGTGCCGTCCGCCGCCGCGACCAGCACGGTATCGAGCACCGCAGACAGGCTTACGACGACCTGCAACACGCGCGGATCGAGCGCGCGCGCGAATTTGTCCACTTCGCGCAAAAGTATAATTTTCTCATCGTTGCCGATGCTCTCGACCGGATCCAGCGGCGGATACAGCGCAGTCGCATTGCGCGCGGTCAGCGCATGCGTGTTGCGATCCGTGCCGGACTGCGCGATCGCGCGCGCGCTTTTCGCCGCATTGAGCAACTCCGGCAGCACGATTTCGTCGGAATAGGCGAAACCGGTCTTCTCCCCGCTCATCGCGCGCACGCCGACGCCCTGCTCGATCGAGTGATTGCCGTCCTTGACGATGCCGTCCTCGAGCACCCACGACTCGCTGCGCGAATGTTGGAAATACAGATCGGCGGCGTCGATCGACGGGCCGATCAACTGCGAAAACACGCGATCCAGGTCGCCGCTGGCAAGGCCGCCCGGACTGAGCAGGCGTTGTTCGGCGAGAGCAAGCAAGGTCATGAAAATCCTTCAAAACAACATTGTGTGCAAGACATAGGATCGATGATGCGCGGTTGCAAGTCCATCGACGCACATTGCACGCACTATCGCCGATATCGAACGTACAAGCGCTTGAGCAAATACAGAATCTGGCCGCCGAAACCGCGCTCCTGCGCCTGCAGCAGGTTGGTGTTTTCCGCGTACAGCTGCCGCAACTGGCGATCCCGGTGGCCAATCAATTCGCCGAGCATCTCGACATCCGCGAGTTTGAGCGTGTAACCGCCGACAAAATGGTCCGGCAGCTGCCGGTTGACGTAGTGCGTGGTGTGCTTCCCTGCCACTTCCTCCGGGGGCCGATCCTTTGTATAAAAGTACAAAGCGACGGACTTTCTCGACAGATCCGCATGCTCGGCCGGCAGCGAAATTCGATCAAACCCGTGCCAGCTGTTCTCGGTGGTCTCGAAGATAACGCAACGATTGAATCGGGGCACGACGCGAAGCGCGGGCTGCGCATCCTGGTACGGATCCCGAAACAGTTCGAGATTACCGCCCCAGGCTTCGTCCCACAGCGAATTCAGGTAGACGATCAGGTTTAGCCGGCGGTGCCAGCGCTCGCTCGGGTGATAGTTGAAATCGATATGCGCCTGCAGAAACTGGCCCTGCCGATTTTCGTGCGTGCCGCCGCCGAGGTAGAAAGGGTCGTACAGGAGTCCATCGATCCCGGTGATGTTGCCGACGAATTGCAGAAAATCCGGACTTTGAACAAGCTCATCGAGCGCGCGATAGCTCGGACCAAGCGCCTGCATCCGCTCCACGGTCGATTTGCCACCGGGACGGCCATCCTCGCCAATGCTGTTGCCGGATTCGAATGCGGGAAACGCGGCAAGCAGCTGGCTGGCGAAGCCAGCATCGAGAAAATCCTCGATCACGACATGGCGGAATGGTTTGGCCTGGCTGTATTGCCGGCGCAACGCCTCCACGCTGCGCAGCGCCGTCTGATTGATGATGTTTTCGAGTGGCGCCGACAACGTCGATTCCTGCGGGTCCAGTTCCGCCGCGAAGTTTGACACTCCTTCACAGCGGCGGCAAAAAGCTTGTGCTGGACGGCTTTCCAAGGCATCGTGCACGAATTCAAACAACCGTTCGATGCGCATGATCACAGCCGCCGCCACGAATCCGTCGGATCCAAATCGATATTATCCGCATCTATTGGCTCCGCTCGATCTGGGTTTCGTCACCCTGCCCAATCGCGTGTTGATGGGTTCGATGCATACGGGCTTGGAGGATCATGCACGCGACTACGCCAAGCTCGCTGCGTATTTCGCCGAGCGTGCGCGCGGCGGCGTCGGGCTGATGGTGACCGGCGGTCTTGCGCCGAACATCGCCGGCTGGCTCAAACCTTTTGCCGGGCGCTTGTCGATGCCATGGCATGTGGCGCGGCACCGCAAGGTCACGAGTGCGGTACACGCGGACGGCGGCCGCATCTGTCTGCAGATTCTGCATGCCGGCCGCTACGGCTACCAGCCGCTGTCGGTCGCGCCGTCGAAAATCAAATCGCCGATCACGCCGTTCACCCCGCGCGCGCTGTCGACGCGCGGCGTCGAAAAAACCATCGCGGATTTCGTCAACTGCGCCCGGCTCGCGCAGGACGCCGGCTACGACGGCGTCGAGATCATGGGCAGCGAAGGTTATCTTCTCAACCAGTTCATCGCCGCGCGCACCAACCAGCGCAGCGATGCCTGGGGCGGCAGCGCGGAGAAACGTCAGCGTTTTCCAATCGAAATCGTGCGGCGCACGCGCGAAGTCGTGGGGAAGAACTTCATCATCATCTATCGCCTGTCGATGCTCGATCTGGTCGACAACGCACAAAGCTGGGACGAGATCGTGCAACTGGCCAAGGCGATTGAGGTTGCTGGTGCGACACTGATCAACACCGGCATCGGCTGGCACGAAGCGCGCGTGCCGACCATCGTCACCAGCGTTCCGCGTGCGGCGTTTGCCTGGGTGACGAAGAAACTCAAGGGCGAAGTCGCGATCCCGCTAATCACGACCAACCGCATCAATATGCCCGAGGTCGCCGAGAAGATACTCGCCGATGGCGACGCGGATATGGTGTCGATGGCGCGCCCTCTGCTCGCCGATGCTGATTGGGTGAACAAAGCCGCCGCCGGACGCAGCTCGCGCATCAATACCTGCATCGCCTGCAATCAGGCCTGCCTGGATCATGTGTTCGAAAACGCGCGCGCGACCTGCATGCTCAATCCGCGCGCCTGCAACGAAACGGAACTGATCGTAGAAAAATCCACCCTATGTAAGAAATTCGCCGTCGTCGGCGCCGGCCCAGCCGGTCTTGCTTGCGCAACGACGCTGGCCGAGCGCGGTCATGCGGTTACGCTATTCGATGCCGCCGCGGAAATCGGTGGCCAGTTCAATATGGCCAAGCGCATTCCGGGCAAGGAGGAGTTTCACGAATCGCTGCGCTACTTCGGTCACCGCATCGAGGATACCGGCGTCGAGTTGCGCTTGAATACGCGCGCTACGGTCGACTCGCTGCGCGGATTCGATGGCGTGATTCTCGCTACCGGCGTCACTCCACGTGGGCTGAGCATTCCCGGCGCAGATCGCTCCAACGTGCTGAGCTACCTTGACGTGGTTCTGCTCGGCAAGCCGGTCGGCAAGCGCGTCGCGATCATCGGCGCGGGTGGCATTGGTTTCGACGTTGCCGAATTCCTCACCCAGGCCGAACCCTCGCCGACCACCGATATCGCGCGCTGGTCGCACGAATGGGGCGTCGATCAGAATTATGCGCATCGCGGCGGCCTCGCCAAACCCGCTCCCGAGCCTTCCGAACGCGAAGTCTGGCTGTTGCAACGCACGCCCGGCACGCCAGGCAAGCGCCTCAACAAGACCACCGGCTGGGTGCACCGTGCCGCGCTGAAGATGAAGAACGTGAAGATGCTCGGCGGCGTGAGCTACGAGCGTATCGACGATGACGGCTTGCACGTCACGATTGGCGACAGGCCGCAAGTTATACAAGTGGATAATGTGATTGTCTGCGCGGGCCAGGAACCGCGTCGGGAATTATTCGATGCCCTCAAGGCAGCGAGCATCGATGTACACCTCATCGGCGGAGCCGATATCGCCGCGGAACTCGATGCGAAGCGGGCGATTGCGCAGGGGACAACATTGGCGGCTATGCTTTGAGCGCCACAGCGCGTAGGTTGAGCTGCGCAACGCGAAGCCCAACCATGCCCCGCAGGTTCGCGTTGGGTTTCACTGCGTTCAACCCAACCTACCGTGCTGAAAAACGGAAGGCCAACACCTGGCTTGTATACGTTTCGACAACCGCACTGAAAGGTATCTGCGCCGATGTATACAAAACAGCTTGATGACGCAGCAGTGCATGCGGGATGTGCATGGGCTCGTGCTCGGCAGTCGGCGCGGACATTTCCCAGCCCTGCGGCAACGGCGACCACAACAACTCGGCCGACAAGGTGCGGCGCTGGAATCCGAGCGATTTGACCACCTTGCCGAACGGCTCGCCGGTGGTGTCGAGCTGTCGATTCATCTCGGCGCTGAGACGGCCCGGCACGTACCAGTTGTCGGCTTCGGACAGCACATGTTCGCCGCACATGAGTTGCACGTGCCGATAGCCGATCGGCTCAACGGTGTCGACCGCAAGCTTCGCGCGCAAGTCTTCAGGAATCGGCTTGGTCGCGTCGCGCACGCGCCGCGCAACGATGCGCGCTGGCTCGGCAAGACGATGATCCGCGCACCAGCGTTCCAGCGTCAACGTGGCGCTGTCGTGGCTGAGCAGATCGGCATTGAGCGTTTCGATCAAAGCGAGTAGTTCGACGCGCGCGGCGTAGTCGCTGCGTACCGGCGCTGCCGCGCAGCCGGCAATTGCGGTGGCGAGCAGGCAACACAGAACGACGCGGGTTCTCATGGCAGTATGGCGCGACATAGCCGAGAGAATTGCATGCGCACCCTACCGCTGTCGATCCTGCTTCTCGCCTTCGCCGCCTGTACGGCGACGACTCCACAGAAACCACCGGTCGCCGGAGCGCCGGCCGTCTTCCATATCGATCCGGTGCGGCCGGTGGCCGAGTTGCTGCCGATCGCGCTGGCGGCCACGCCGCCGGTCGAACAGGGTGATTTCCGCGCGTCCGATCTGGTCGAACTGACCACACTTGAGCCAACGATCAAACTCGATATCGGTTACGCCACGAAGAATAATTTTCTCGGCACGCCGTTGTACAGTCAGGCGCGCGCGTTCATGCAGCGTCCCGCGGCCGAAGCGCTGGTGCGTGTGCAGCGTGCGCTGTCCAGGGAAGGCTATGGCCTGCTCGTGCACGATGCCTATCGGCCGTGGTACGTGACGAAAATCTTCTGGAACGCGACACCCGCGGACAAGCATCAGTTCGTCGCCAATCCGGCCACCGGTTCGCGCCACAATCGCGGCTGTGCAGTCGACCTGACCTTGTACGATCTGAAAACCGGCCGCGCGGTCGAGATGCCGAGTCTGTACGACGAAATGTCCGAGCGCGCGTATCCGAACTACAGCGGCGGCGGCGCGCAGGCGCGCGCACGGCGCGACTTGCTACGCCGCTACATGGAAGCCGAGAGCTTCAGCGTCTATGAATACGAGTGGTGGCATTTCGACTACCGCGACTGGAAGTCGTACGCGGTGCAGAACAAGCGCTTCGAAGAGATCGCACCGGCGCATTAGGATCGAATCCAGGAAATTTCTGCATTTCGTCATTTCCGGCGAAAGCTGGAAGCGCTTTACAACAGCGAAGCTGGTCATCCAGCTTGATCGGCTGTCAAAAGGAAATGGATTCCAGCTTTCGCTGGAATGACGAGCACTGGTCTGCGTCGCCTCGCTGTCAACCCCGCTTGTCGATCGGCACGAACGCGCGATCGTCCGGCCCGATGTAGTTGGCGCTGGGGCGAATGATCTTGTTGTCGATGCGCTGCTCGATGATGTGCGCGCTCCAGCCCGAGGTGCGCGAAATGACGAACAGCGGGGTGAACATCGCCGTCGGCACGCCCATCATGTGATAGCTCGACGCACTGAACCAGTCGAGATTCGGGAACATTTTTTTTGTGTTCCACATCAAGGTTTCGATGCGTTCGGAGATGTCGAACAGGCGCCGGTTGCCGCCCTCCGCGCACAGCGTGCGCGAGATTTCCTTGATGATCGGATTGCGCGGATCGCCGATCGTGTAGACCGGATGGCCGAAACCGATGATGATTTCCTTGCGCTCCATGCGCGCACGGATGTCGGCCTCTGCCTCGTCGGCGCTGCGATAGCGCGAGATGATTTCCATCGCGGCCTCGTTGGCGCCGCCGTGCTTGGGGCCGCGCAACGCGCCGATCGCGCCGGTGATCGCGGAATAGAAATCGCTGTTGGTGCCGGCAATCACGCGTGCGGTGAAAGTCGACGCGTTGAACTCGTGCTCGGCATACAGGATCAGCGATTGGTCGAGCGCGCGCGTGTGCAGTTCGCTCGCCTTGCGCCCATGCAATAGATACAGGAAGTGTCCGGCGATCGACTCGTCGTCGGTCTGCGTATCGACACGCTTGCCGTTGTGCGACCAGTGGTACCAGTACAGCAGGATCGAGCCGAAACTTGCCATCAGACGATCGGCGATATCGCGCGCGCCGGTGATGGCGTGATCGTCCTTCTCCGGGAGTACCGTGCCGAGCACCGACGCACCGGTGCGCATCACGTCCATCGGATGCGTCGCCGCAGGCAGCACTTCGAGCGCGGCCTTGACCGGCGCGGGCAGACCGCGCAGCGCCTTCAGTTTGGCGCGATAGGCAGCAAGTTCGGCCTTGTTCGGCAACGCCTCGTGCACCAGCAGATAGGCGACTTCCTCGAACGTCGCATGCTGCGCGAGGTCGGCGATGTCATAGCCGCGATAGTGCAGGTCGTTGCCGGTGCGGCCGACCGTGCAAATGGTGGAATTGCCCGCCACGACGCCCGATAGCGCGACAGATTTTTTGACTTTCGGAACCGCGCTTTGAATTTCTGCGCTCATACCTGCCTCCCGTGAACAATATATGCAGCTTGTGTGCTTGTGTAGGTTGGGCTGAGCATAGCGAAGCCCAACGCGGATTGCGTGGAACGTTGGGCTTCCTTCGTCAGCCCAACTTACACATTATTTTTCCGTCGCGCCTGCGAAGAGATTGTCGAGTTTCTGCTCGAACTCGTAATAGCCGATGCGGTCGTAAAGCTCCTCGCGCGTCTGCATCGTGTCGAGCACGTTCTTCTGATGGCCGTCCTTGCGGATGGCGGTATAAACGGCTTCGGCGGCCTTGTTCATCGCGCGGAACGCCGACAGCGGATACAACACGATGTCGACACCGACGCTGCGCAGCTCATCCACGCTGAACAGCGGCGTCTTGCCGAACTCGGTGATGTTCGCCAGCACCGGCACCTTCAGCGCATCGACGAAGCGCTTGTAGGTTGGCAGATCGTAGGCAGCTTCGGCGAAGATGCCGTCGGCGCCGGCTTCGACGCAGGCGATCGCACGCTCGATCGCCGCGTCGACGCCTTCCATCTGGATCGCGTCGGTGCGTGCGATAAGGAAAAAATCCGCATCGGTCTTCGCATCCGCTGCCGCCTTGACGCGATCGGCCATTTCCTGGCGGCCGACGATTTCCTTGCCGGGCCGATGGCCGCAGCGCTTCGCGCCGACCTGATCCTCGATATGGCAGGCGGCCGCGCCGAACTTGATCAGCGACTTGACCGTGCGCGCGATATTGAATGCGCTCGGCCCGAACCCGGTGTCGATATCGACCAGCAGCGGCAGATCGCAGACGTCGGTGATGCGGCGCACGTCGGTCAGCACATCGTCGAGCGTGTTGATGCCCAGATCCGGCAAGCCCAGCGAGCCGGCCGCGACGCCGCCGCCGGAAAGATAGATCGCGCGGTAGCCGGCTCGCTTGGCGAGCAGCGCGTGATTGGCATTGACCGCACCGATCACCTGCAGCGGTTTTTCGGCGGCAAGCGCTGCGCGGAAACGTGCGCCGGCGGATGATGGACTCGACGATGGGCTCATGAAACCTCCGCAAGGGACCGCTATTTTAGCATCTTGGCGTTACCCGACGTTCTCGAATCCGGTCGATGCATCCCGGTGCGTTGCGCGAAAGGCGGACTTGGTGCAGGCTTGCCAGCCGACGCTGTAACCGATACCAATCCACGGAATTGCGCATGACCAACCCCCACGAGCTGGCGGCCGCGACAGGCGGCTGGCCGGAACGCCGGAAAGAACACGCTCCCGATGCAGGCGAAGTGAGCGCGCTGCGCGAAGCGATCCTGCGCCGCCTGACCTACTCGGTCGGCAAGAACCCGATCAGCGCGAGCGAATACGATTGGTATCAGGCCGTGGTCTACGCCACGCGCGACCGCATCGTCGACCAGTGGATGGAGTCGGCCGCTGCCGCCTACGTGCACGGCCCCAAGCGCGTGTACTACCTGTCGCTGGAATTCCTGATCGGTCGCCTGCTGTTCGATGCCTTGAACAATCTCGGTCTGACCGATGCGATGCGCGCGGCGACCAAGGGCTTGGGTGTCGATCTGGATCGCCTGCGCACGCTCGAACCCGATGCGGCGCTCGGCAATGGCGGCCTCGGCCGTCTCGCCGCGTGCTTCATGGAAAGCATGGCGACCCTGTCGATCGCCGCGCACGGCTACGGCATCCGCTACGACCACGGTCTGTTCCGTCAGGCGATCAAGGACGGCTGGCAGCAGGAATATCCCGAGGATTGGCTCGCGTTCGGCAATCCGTGGGAGTTCAAGCGGCCGGAAGTCAATTATCCGATTGGCTTCGGCGGCACGGTCGAGGAAAACACCTCACTTGACGGCGCCGTGCGCCACACCTGGAAACCGATCGAATTCGTCGAAGCGGTCGCCTACGACACGCCTGTGGTCGGCTGGCGCGCGACGCATGTGAACACGCTGCGCTTGTGGTCGGCGCGCGCGTCCGAGCCGTTGCTGCTCGATGCGTTCAACGCCGGCGACTATGTCGGCGCGATGTCCGGCAAGGCGCGTGCGGAAGCGATTTCGAAAGTGCTGTATCCGAGCGACGAAACGCCCGCCGGTCAGGAACTGCGCCTGCGCCAGGAATACTTTTTTGCCTCGGCCTCGCTGCAGGACCTGGTGCGCCGGCATCTGAAGCAGTACCAGGATTTGCGCACCCTGCCCGACCACGTCGCGATCCAGCTCAACGATACGCACCCGGCGATTGCGGTCGCCGAGCTGATGCGCATCCTGTTCGATCAGCATGGCATCGAATGGGAAGAAGCCTGGCGCATCACCAACGCGACGATTTCGTATACCAACCACACCCTGCTGCCCGAAGCGCTGGAAAGCTGGCCAGTACCGCTGCTCGAACGCCTGCTGCCGCGGCATATGCAGATCATCTACCTGATCAATGCGCTGCATCTGGACAGCGTGCGCAAGGCCGGGCATACCGATGCGCAATTCGTGTCGTCGGTATCCGTGATCGAGGAGCACTCCGGCCGGCGCGTGCGCATGGGCCATCTCGCCTTCATCGGTTCGCACAAGGTCAACGGCGTGTCGGCACTGCACACTGAACTGCTCAAGCAGACCGTGTTCCGCGATTTCGACACGCTGTATCCGGAACGCATCGTCAACAAGACCAATGGCATCACGTTCCGGCGCTGGCTGTTCGAGGCGAACCCGGGCCTGACGCGATTGCTCGCCGATGTCGCGGGCGATGCGATCTACGACGATCCCTCCGCGTTGACCCGGATCGAGCCCTACGCCGACGATAAAGCCTTCCAGGACAGCCTCGCCGCGATCAAGCGCCAGAACAAGGTCGCGTTGGCGAAAATCATCCTGGAGCGATGCAAGGTCAAAGTCGATCCGGACGCGCTGTTCGATGTGCAGATCAAGCGCGTGCACGAATACAAACGCCAGCTGCTCAATATCCTCGAAACGATCGCGCTGTACGACGCGATGCGCGCGCACCCGCACGCCGAGTGGGTACCGTGCGTGAAGATTTTCGCCGGCAAGGCGGCGGCGAGCTATCACACCGCGAAATTGATCATCAAACTCGCCAACGATGTCGCGCGCGTAGTCAATGGCGATCCCACCCTGCGCGGCCTGCTCAAGGTCGTCTATCTGCCGAACTACAACGTTAGTCTGGCCGAGTCGATCATTCCGGCGGCGGATTTGTCCGAGCAGATTTCCACCGCCGGCATGGAGGCCTCGGGCACCGGCAACATGAAGCTCGCGCTCAACGGCGCGCTGACGATCGGCACGCTCGATGGCGCCAATGTCGAGATCAAGGAAAGGGTCGGCGACGAAAACATCTTCATCTTCGGCCTGACCACCGAACAGGTTGCGGAGCGGCGCAGCCGTGGTGTCGACATGAGCGCGGAGATCGCCGCCTCGCCGGTGTTGGGCGAAGTGCTCGATGCGATCGGTTCCGGAGTATTCTCGCCCGACGACCCGGCGCGTTATCGCGGACTGGTCGATATCCTCACCCATCACGATCACTTTATGGTCTGCGCAGATTTCGACGCCTACCTGAAGCGCCAGCGCGAGGTCGCCACCCACTGGCGCAATCGTTCGGCATGGTGGCGTTCGAGCGCGCTCAACACGGCACGCATGGGCTGGTTTTCGTCGGATCGCGCGATCGGCGAATATGCCGAGGACATCTGGCAGGTTCCGGTTGAGACCAAGGCCTGAGCCATGAGCGACACGGGATGGCAGGCAAGGCAGGAGGATATCGATGCGATCCTCGCCGCCCGCCATGCCGATCCGTTTGCCGTGCTTGGTCAGCATGTGTCGTCCGCAGGCGTCGTTATCCGCGCCTTTGTTGCCGGCGCTGAATCGGTTGCGGCGATCGATTCCGCGGGCATGCCGATCGCCACACTCGGCGCGCGCGCCGATGGCTTTTTTGAAGCGTTGATTGCGGCGCGCGCAGCGCCTTTGCGCTATCGCCTGCGCGCGGCGAATGCCGGCGGTACCTGGGAATTCGACGATCCGTACACGTTTGTACCGGTGCTCGGCGCGACCGACGATCATCTGCTCGTCGAAGGCACGCATCACAAACTGTACGAGCGTCTCGGCGCGCAGCTGATGACGCACGCAGGGATTGCCGGCGTGCACTTCGCGGTGTGGGCGCCGAATGCACGGCGCGTGTCGGTCGTCGGCGATTTCAATCGCTGGGACGGGCGCACGCATCAAATGCGCAAGCGTGTCGATTCGGGCCTGTGGGAAATCTTCGCGCCGGGCCTTGGCGCAGGCGCGGTATACAAATTCGAGATCGCCGGCGCCGATGGCGGCTTGTTGCCGCTCAAAGCCGACCCGTTCGGCTTCGGCGCCGAGCTGCGGCCGTCGACCGCCTCCGTGGTTACGCGCGCCGTGGATATTGTCTGGAACGATGGCGAATTCCTGCGCCGCCGCGCCAGCGTTGACGCACGCCGGCAACCGCAATCGACCTACGAGGTTCATCTGGGCTCGTGGCGGCGCAGCGGCGACGGTGGTTTCCTGAGCTACGACGAACTCGCCGCGCAATTGCTGCCGTATGTCGCCGACCTGGGCTTCACCCATATCGAATTGCTGCCGATTTCCGAACACCCGCTGGATGCATCCTGGGGCTATCAACCGATCGGCCTGTTTGCGCCGACCGCGCGCTTCGCCGATTCAAATGGTGCCGCTGCGGCCGGCTTCGCGCGTTTCGTCGACGCGGCGCACGCGCTCGGCATCGGCGTGATTCTCGACTGGGTACCGGCGCACTTCCCGACCGATATCCACGGCCTCGCCCAATTCGATGGCGGCGCGCTGTACGAACATGCCGACCCGCGCCGCGGTTTCCATCCGGACTGGAACACGGCGATCTACGATTTCGGCCGGCGCGAAGTCGCCAGCGTACTTTGCGCCAATGCCTTGTACTGGCTCGATCGCTTTCATGTCGATGCGTTGCGCGTCGATGCGGTCGCCTCGATGCTCTATCTCGACTACTCGCGCAAGGCCGGCGAATGGCTGCCGAATCCCGATGGCAGCAACGACAACCGCGACGCGGTCGCGTTCCTGCAGCAGGTCAACACGCTCGTCTATGCCGAACACCCCGGTGCGCTGACCATCGCCGAGGAATCGACCGCATGGCCGGGCGTGTCGCAGCCGGTGCACGCCGGCGGACTCGGTTTCGGCTTCAAATGGAATATGGGCTGGATGCACGACACGCTCGACTACATGTCGCTCGAACCGGTGCATCGCAAGTGGCACCACAACAAGCTGACGTTTGGCCTTCTATACGCCTTTACCGAGAACTTCGTGCTGCCGCTGTCGCACGATGAAGTCGTGCACGGCAAGGGTTCGATCCTCGGCAAGATGCCCGGCGACGAGTGGCAACGTTTCGCCAACGCGCGCGCCTATTACGCATTCATGTGGGCGCATCCGGGCAAGAAGCTGCTGTTCATGGGCCAGGAATTCGGCCAGACGCGCGAATGGAATTTCGAGGCAGGTCTGGAATGGCAGCTACTGCAATATCCGCTGCACCAAGGCTTGCAGGCGCTGGTGCGCGACCTCAACCGCGTCCATCGCAACGTCCCCGCCCTGCATGCGCGCGATTGCGAAGGCGAGGGTTTCCAGTGGATCGTGGCTGACGATGCCGAGCAATCGGTGTATGCGTGGCTGCGCCGCGGCGCGCCAGGCGACGCGCTGGTCGCGGTCGTGTGCAACTTCACCCCGGTACCGCGTCACGGCTATCGCATCGGCTTGCCGCAGGCCGGCCGCTGGCGTGAAATCCTCAATTCCGACGCGCAGATTTACGGCGGCTCGGGCATGGGAAATCTCGGCGGCGTCGATGCGCATCCGCATCCGTCGCATGGATTTGCGGCCTCGGCCGAAGTCACGATTCCGCCGCTGGGCGCAGTGTATTTTCAGTTTGATGGTGGGTGAAGAGCGGAAGATTGAACCACGGAGAACACGGAGAACACGAAGAGAAGCGAGGAAGATGAAAGGAAACCTGAGCGCGGACAAGGCAGATTGAATTTCTCAGCTTGATTCGCGTTTATTCGCGTCTTTTTTACTCTTATATCTTTCTCCGTGTTCTCCGTGTCCTCCGTGGTTCAAGCTCTGCTTCTCCTTAGATAGAAATACAAGTAACCCGGGAGAAAGAGATGAACGGCAAACTCACCACCAGCGCACCGCTTGCGCGTTCGGCGATGGCGTATGTGCTCGCCGGCGGGCGCGGCAGCCGCCTGATGGAACTGACCGATATCCGCGCCAAGCCCGCGGTCTATTTCGGCGGCAAATCGCGGATCATCGATTTCGCGCTGTCGAATGCGGTGAACTCGGGCATCCGCCGGATCGCGGTGGCGACGCAGTACAAGGCGCACAGCCTGATCCGCCATCTGCAGCGCGGCTGGAACTTCTTCCGTCCCGAGCGCAACGAGAGTTTCGATATCCTGCCTGCGAGCCAGCGCGTTTCCGAGGAGATGTGGTATCTCGGCACGGCCGACGCGGTGTTTCAGAACATCGACATCATCGAGGGCTACGCGCCGCAATACATGGTTCTGCTTGCCGGCGATCACATCTACAAGATGGACTACGAGCAGATGCTGCAGCAGCACGTCGACCAGGGCGCCGACGTGACCGTGGGTTGTCTGGAAGTCCCACGCGTGGAAGCCAGCGGCTTCGGCGTGATGCACGTGGACGAAAACGACCGCATCATTTCGTTTCTGGAAAAGCCCAAGGATCCGCCGCCAATGCCGGGCAAGCCGGATATGGCGCTTGCGAGCATGGGCATCTATGTATTCGAGACCAAATTCCTGATCGAGCAATTGAAGCGTGATGCGGCCGATGCGAAGTCCTCGCGCGATTTCGGCAAGGACATCATTCCGTATCTGGTCAAGCACGGCAAAGCGGTCGCCCATCATTTCTCGCAATCCTGCGTGCGCTCGAGCGAGGAAACGAGCGCCTACTGGCGCGATGTCGGCACGGTCGATGCGTACTGGGCCGCGAATATCGATCTCACGGACATCGTGCCCGATCTGGATCTCTACGACCGCAACTGGCCGATCTGGACCTACGGCGAGATCACGCCGCCGGCGAAATTCGTGCACGACACGGAAGGGCGCCGCGGCGAGGCGATTTCCTCGCTGGTTTCCGGCGGCTGCATCATTTCCGGCGCTGCGCTCAGGCACACCCTGCTGTTCACCGGCGTGCGCGTGCACTCGTATACGACGGTGACCAACGCGGTCGTGCTGCCATATGCGCGCATCCATCGCGACGTGCATCTGGACAAGGTTGTGATCGACCGTGGCGTGGAGATTCCGCCGGGCCTGGTTGTCGGCGAAGATGCCGAACTCGATTCCAAGCGCTTCCGGCGCACCGATCAGGGCATCTGCTTGATCACGCAACCGATGATCGACCGGCTGAAAGCCTGATCGGATGCGCGTTCTCAGCGTCGCCTCGGAAATTTTTCCGCTGATCAAGACCGGTGGCCTTGCCGACGTGGTCGGCGCGCTGCCAGGCGCGCTCGCACCCTTGGGCGTCGAAGTGCGCAGTCTGCTGCCCGGTTATCCGGCACTGCTCGCGGCGCTGAAAAATGTACAGCTTGTGGCAAAGTATACGAATTACTTCGGCGGTCCGGCGCGCATTCTGAGCGCGACCGCATCCGGGCTGGATCTGTTCGTGCTCGAGGCCAAACATCTGTTCGGCCGTCCCGGCAATCCGTATACCGGCGCCGACGGCAAGGATTGGCCGGACAATGCGCTGCGCTTCGCGGCACTCGCGCGCGCGGGCGCGAATCTCGGCCAGGGAGCGGCGCCGGATTTCGTGCCGGACATCGTGCAAGCGCACGACTGGCAGGCCGGATTGGTGCCTGCGTATCTGCGTTACGACAACAAACGGCGCCCGGCAACGGTCGCGACCGTGCACAACCTCGCTTTCCAGGGTCAGTTCGACAAAGCGCTGCTGTCAGCGCTCGGCCTGCCGCCCATGGCGTTCGCGATCGACGGTGTCGAATACTACGGCACGATCGGTTACCTCAAAGCCGCGCTGCAATTGTCCGATCGCATCACCACGGTATCGCCTACATACGCATTGGAAATTCGCCAGTCCGAAGCCGGCATGGGCCTGGATGGCTTGCTGCGCGCGCGCGGCGCGGCGGTAAGCGGCATCCTCAACGGCGTCGATACCGATGTGTGGAATCCAGCCAGCGACGAGTACCTCGCCGCACGCTACGACGCGCGGCGCATCGCCGTGCGCGCGAAAAACAAGGCAGCCTTGCAGGCGCGTATGGACTTGAGCGTCGATCCCGACCTGCCGCTGTTCGGCGTGGTCAGCCGCTTGTCGTGGCAGAAGGGGCTGGATCTGCTGCACGAGGCGCTACCTGCCCTGCTCGACGTCGGCCAACTCGCCCTGCTCGGCGCCGGCGAGAAATTGCTCGAGCAGAAATATACCGCCGCGGCGCGTGCCAATACGGGCCGGGTCGGCTGCGTGCTCGGCTACGACGAGGAGCTCGCGCATCTGATCCAGGCTGGTGCCGATGTGCTGCTCGTGCCGTCGCGTTTCGAACCCTGCGGCCTGACCCAGTTGTGTGCGCTGCGTTACGGCGCCGTGCCGCTGGTCGCGCGCGTCGGCGGCTTGAACGACACGATCATCGACGCCAGCGAAATGGCGCTCGCTGCAGAAGTCGCAACCGGTATCCAGTTCGCGCCGGTAAATGCCGTGATGCTCGATGCGGCCATTCGCCGCACCGCGCTGCTGTACCGCGACAAGCCGACCTGGAAACGCCTGCAGCTCAACGGCATGCGTACCGATGTGTCGTGGGCGCATCCGGCGCAGCGTTACGCGGCGTTGTATCGCGAGCTGCTCGCATCGCTGGCCGCGTAGCGCTCGTCATTCCGGCTTTCGCTGGAACGACGGTATCTGATACGTTCCTCCCATGGCCTACCGCATTACTCCAGGTTCACCAGAACCCCTTGGTGTCACTCCCGTAGACAAGGGCGTCAACGTCGCCGTTTTCTCGGCGCACGCCAGCGCAATCGAATTCTGTCTGTTCGACGACACCGGCAAACGCGAACGCGAACGGCTGCGATTGCCCGGCCGCAGCGGCGATGTTTTTCACGCGCACATCGCCGATGTGCCGCTTGGCGCGCGTTACGGTTTGCGCGTGCACGGGCCGTACGCGCCGCGTGCGGGACATCGCTTCAATCCGGCGAAGTTGCTGGTCGATCCGTATGCGCTGCAACTCGACCGCCCGTTCGCTCTGCATGCGTCGATGTTCGGCTTCGGCCGCGGCGATCCCGATTCCGATAACCAGATCGATACGGCGGACAGCGCGGCTGTCGTGCCCAAAGCCATCGTCGTCGACCGCAACGCCTTGCGTGCGACACCGACGTCGGTGCGCGTGCCGTGGTCCGATACGGTGATCTACGAGTTGCATGTGCGCGGGTATACAAAACAGCATCCGGCCATTCCCAAAACCATGCGCGGCACGTTTGCCGCATTGGCGCAGCCGGCGGCCATCGCACACCTGGCTGAGCTCGGCATCACCACGGTCGAGATCATGCCGGCTGCGGCGTGGATCGACGAGCGCCATCTGCCGCCGCTCGGCCTGCACAACTACTGGGGCTACAACCCGATCGCGATGATGGCGCCCGATCCACGCCTCGCGCCAGGCGGCTGGGCGGAGATCCGCCAGGCGACCGACGCGCTGCATGCGGCCGGCATCGAAGTGCTGCTCGATGTGGTGTTCAATCATTCGGGCGAGAGCGACGAGCTCGGGCCTACGCTGTCGTTCCGCGGTCTCGACAACGCGAGCTACTACCGCCTCGTGCCCGACGCGCCGCAGCGCTATATCAACGATACCGGTTGCGGCAATTGCCTCGCGCTTGATCGCGCGCCACTCGTGCGCCTGGCGCTGGACAGCATGCGCACCTGGATCCAGCTGGGCGGGATCGATGGCTTTCGCTTCGATCTGGCCACGACGCTCGGCCGGCGCGAAACGGGATTCGATGCCGGCGCACCGCTGCTCGCCGCGATCGACCAGGATCCCTTGCTGCGCGAAGCCAAGTTGATCGCCGAGCCGTGGGATCCGGGCCCCGGCGGCTATCAGGCCGGCAACTTCCCCGACGGCTACGGCGAATGGAACGATCGTTTCCGCGACGACGTGCGTCGCTACTGGCGCGGCGACGCCGGGCTGCGCGGCGCATTGGCGACGCGCCTCGCCGGCTCGGCGGATCTGTTCGCCGCCAAGGGCCGGCCTTCGCACAGCGTGAATTTCATCAGCGCGCACGACGGATTTACGCTGGCCGACCTCGTCGCCTACGAGCGCAAGCACAACGATGCGAACGGTGAACAGAATCGCGACGGCACCGACGCAAACTATTCCTGGAACCACGGCGTCGAGGGCGCCAGCAGCGACGCGCGCATCATCGCCGCGCGGCGACGCGACCAGCGCAATCTGCTCGCGACTCTGCTGCTTGCGCGCGGTACGCCGATGCTCGCGATGGGCGCTGAGCTGGGCCTCACCCATGCCGGCAACAACAATGCATATGCGCAGGACAACGCCGGTTCGTGGATCGACTGGTTGCACGCCGACCACGACTTGATCGACTTCACCCGGCGCCTGATCGCGCAACGTCACGCGCATCGCGCGCTGCGCGACGACCGCTTTCTTGCCGGCGCGGTCATCGATGGCCGCGGTATCGCCGATATCGAATGGCGCGGCGCCGAAGGCGCGTTGATCGACGCGGCGGATTGGGAGAAGTCCAATTCGGACACCCTGGTCGCCGCGTTCTATGCCAGCACCGACGAGGCCGTGAGCGACCGTGTGGCGATCGCGATTCATCGTGGCCGCAACGACATCCGCGTCGCCTTGCCCAGCGCGCGCGCGGGTTTCGTCTGGCGACGCTGCCTGGATACCGCGAAAGCCGCCATTGCGGTGATGACTGCGGAAAGCGGAAGCGCAAATATTTCCGCGCGCTCGGTCGTCACCTTTGTCGAAACCCAGGACGACAGGAAATCCAGAAACAGCCACACCGACAACGAGATCCTGAATCGGCTCGCACAAACTGCCGGCATCGCAGCGGATTGGTGGGATGTCGCCGGCACGCAGCACGCCGTCAGTCCGGAAACCAAACGCACGCTGCTGGCCGCGATGAGCCTGCGCGCCGAAACCGAGGCGCAAGCGCGCGAAAGCCTTGAGCGGATCATGCAGACCCGGCAGCACCGCCTGCTGCCGATGACGCGGGTCGTTCGCGCGGACGCGTCGGCATCGGTAGACCTTCGTGTGACGGTGCCCGCGGCGCAGAGTCCACCGCGCGGTGGCGCGACCGTACGCAACGACGCCGGTGAGGTGATTGCGCAGATCGCCACGGCCGACCTCGCCACGCAAATTCTGTCCGACCCGCTCGGCCTGCGCTTGCGCGTCAGCGCGCTGAGCCTGCCGCAACTCGAAATGGGCCGCTATCAGGTGAGTTTCGATGCGCTACCGGACACGGTTTGTCAGCTTACGATCGCGCCACGCCACTGCTTTCGTCCGCCCCTGCTCGATGCGGATCAGCGCGGCGGGGTGCGCAGCTTCGGCCTTTCCGTACAGGCGTATTCGCTGCGTCGGGCAAACGCCAACGATTCCGGCATCGGCGATTTCAGCGCGATCGGCGAATTCGCACAGCACGCTGCGCGCGCCGGTGCGGCCACGATCGGCATCAATCCGTTGCATATGCTGTTTCCAGCGGACCGCGAACGCGTGAGTCCGTATCATCCTTCGGATCGCCGCTTCATCGATCCGATCTATCTGGATCCCGGTGCCCTGTACGATCTGCCCGGTTTTACCGAAGCCGGCCTGCAATGGCAGCAGAATCGGTTTCGCATGCACCTTGCGACGCGCGACGACATCGAATATTCCGCGGTATGGGCGCTGAAAAATACCGCTTTGCAAGCGCTGTTCACATCGATGCAGCGCGCCATGCGCGATCAAGCGGACAGCTCGATCGTGCGCGAATTCCTGGACTTCGTGCGTGCGCGCGGCGAATCGCTGCGCCTGTTCGCCACCTTTCAGGTGATCGCAGAGATGCACGCGAACAGCGCCTGGACAACCTGGCCGAACGCGCTGCGCAGCGCGCACCGGATCGAGGTCGAAGCCTTCGCGGCGCAGCATGCAGGACGCGTGCGCTACCACGAGTTTCTGCAATGGCTGTGCGAACGCCAGCTCGCCGCAACCGCAGCGCACGCGCGCGATAACGGCCTGACGCTCGGGCTGTATCGCGATCTCGCGGTCGGCGCCGCGCCCGACGGCGCCGAAACCTGGGCCAACGCCGCGCAGCTGGCGCGCGACGTGTCGATCGGCGCGCCGCCCGATCCGCTCGCGCCCGCCGGCCAGGTATGGAATCTGCCGCCACCAAATCCCCTCGCCTGGCAGGAGCACGATTACGCATCGTTCCGCCAGGCGCTCGCGGCGAACATGCGCCACGCCGGCATTCTGCGCATCGATCACGTGTTGGGCCTCGCACGCCTGTTCTGGGTGCCCGCCGGCGGCAAGGCGATCGACGGCGCGTATGTCGCCTACCCGACCGAGGATTTGCTCGGACATCTCGCGCTGGAAAGTCAGCGCCAGCAATGCGCCGTGATCGGCGAGGATCTCGGCACCGTGCCCGACGGCCTGCGCGAAAAGCTTGCCGACAACGGCATGCTGCGCTATCAGGTGATGCTGCTCGAACGTGACGGCACCGCGTTCAAGTCGCCGGCAGGCTATTCGGCAAACGCGGCGGCCTGCGCGTCCACACACGACCTGCCGCCGCTTGCGGGTTGGTGGCAAGCCGCGGATATCCGCGAACGCGAATCGCTCGGACTGACTGCCGGTGCTGAAATCACCCAGCTGCTTTCAGTGCGGCACGAGGAAAAGCGCTTGCTCGTTGAAGCCATCAACGCAGCTGGAGTTTCCCTGCACATCGATCTGGACGCACCTCTTGCTGCCAACGCGATGGCTGCCCTGCATGCCTGGCTGGCGCGCGCGCCGTCGACGTTGCTGCTGGCGCAGGCAGAAGACCTCGCCTTCGAAACCGTCGCTCAGAATCTGCCCGGCACCGATCGCGAGCGCCCGAATTGGCGGCGGCGATTGGCCGCTACTTCTGAAGAGCTATTAACTTCCGAATCGGTACAGCGGGTGCTGCAAGCATTGCGGCGATAGGAGCGAAAGAGCTCCCACGGCGAAAGACGCAGAGAGTTTTCTCCTCCCCCTTCAAGGGGGAGGCCGGGAGGGGGATGGTGTGGGGACAGCCTGTCATCGCTCCGACACCGTCCCCACCCAACCTCCCCTTGAAGGAGAGGGCTCAGGTTGCTACCCGAAATCCGGTCCGCGTAGCAAAGCGCTGCGAATTTCCTCCAGCGCATTCGGATCGTCCAGGGTTGACAGATCGCCCGCATCGCGCGACTCAGCCAGCGCCTGCAGCGAACGGCGCAGCAGCTTCCCGGAACGGGTCTTCGGCAAGGCATTCACGATATAAACGCGCGCGGGTTTAGCGACGCTGCCGAGCCGTTCGACCACACGCTGCTGCATGCCGCTAGCGGCGTCGTGCTTTGCCGCTGCATCGGCCGTGCTCGACTTCAACGTGGCGAAAACGATCGGCACCTGGCCTTTGAGTTCGTCGTGGACACCGATCACCGCGACTTCGGCGACGCTGGCATGCGTGGCGACCGACTCTTCAATCTCGCGCGTGCCAAGACGATGCCCGGCGACATTGATGACATCGTCGGTGCGACCGAGGATGAAGGTGTAGCCGTCGTCGTCGCGGATCGCCCAGTCGAGCGAGCTGTACAGCAGTTCCTTGAAGTGGGAAAAGTAGCTTTGTATAAAACGCGCGTCGTCGTCCCAGATCGTGGTAAGGCAGCCCGGCGGCAGCGGCGGTTCGGCGACGAGCACGCCTTTTTCGTTCGCGGCGGCATCCAGACCGGTCGTTTCGTTGATCACGCGGTATTTGTAGCCGAAATTCGGCAGGCCCGGCGAGCCGAATTTGATCGGTTTGAGATCGAGCCCGGCATGCAGGCAGATCGCGGGCCAGCCGGTTTCGGTCTGCCAGTAGTTGTCGATAACCGGCTTGCCGAGGCCCTGCGAAATCCATTGCGCCGTCGGCTCATCGAGCGGCTCGCCGGCAAGGAACAGGTATTGCAACGCCGACAGGTCGTATTTTTTTAGCCATGCCGCATCGTGTTTCTTCAGCACGCGGATCGCGGTCGGCGACGAGAACATCGAACGCACGCCGTATTTCTCGCACAGCTGCCACCAGATTCCCGCATCGGGATTGACCGGCAGGCCTTCGTAGAGCAGCGCGGTCGCGCCGGCGATCAGCGGGCCGTAGATGTTGTAGCTGTGACCAACCGCCCAGCCGACATCGGAGGTCGAGAACATCACCTGCCCCGGCCCGACGTCGAAGATCGTGCGCATCGACAGCGCCATCGCGACCGCGTGGCCGCCGACGTCGCGCTGCACGCCCTTGGGTTTGCCGGTCGTGCCGGAGGTATACAAGATGTAGCTTGGCTCGTTCGATTCGAGCCACGCGCATGGAACTTCCGACTCGGCGTGACGCGCACGCAGATCCGCATAGTCGAGATCGCGGCCCCGGACGCGTTGCAAATTGGGATCGAGGCCGCGCGACACGATCAACACATGCGGCGGCGGAAACTTCGCCTCGGCCAGCGCGGCGTCGATAAGCGGCTTGTACGCAATCACCTTGCCGCCACGCATGCCGGCATCGGCGCAAATGAGCAGCTTCGGCTTCGCATCGTCGATGCGCACGGCCAGATTGTGCGCAGCGAAACCGCCGAACACGACCGAGTGGATCGCGCCGAGTCGCGCGCAGGCGAGCACGGCAAACACCGCCTCGGCCATATTCGGCATGTAGATGACGACGCGTTCGCCGCGCGCGACGCCGAGCCCAGAGAGCACCGCGGCAAACGTATTCACTTCTCGATACAGCTCGCGATAGGTTACCTCGCGCGTGACATTCGTCTCGGTCGAGATCGCGATGATCGCCGCCTGATCGCCGCGTTCGGCGAGGTGCCGATCGACCGCGTTGTGGCACAGATTCGTCTCGCCACCGGCGAACCAGCGGCGGAAAGGCGGATTTGTATACTCGAGTATCGTCTGCGGTGGCTTGTGCCAGTCAATCAGTTTCGCCTGCTCGGCCCAGAACGCCTCGGGTTGCTCGATCGAACGGCGATATTCGGATTCGTAACTCATCGATCCCTCCTCGATCGCCGACTGCGGCGGCCCCGGTCGAATGTACCTCGCCGAGGCCTCGCTCGCCATTGGCTCTTCGTCCTTGGCCGTAATCGGAACGACACCGCAAGAAATATGCGTTGAATCTTGTACTTGACATATTCAACTGTTTGGTTGAATATGTGTCGCATGTCCAGCCTTGATCTCGCCTTTGCCGCCCTTGGCGACCCGACCCGCCGCCGTATCGTCGCGCGCCTCGCACGCGGTCGCATGCGGGTGACGGATCTGGCGCACCCGTTCGACATGTCGCTCAACGCCGTGTCCAAGCACCTGAAGGTACTCGAACGTTCCGGCTTGCTGAAACGCGAGCGCCTGGGTCGCGAGCACTGGCTGCAGCTGCGCGGCGCGCCACTGCGCGAGATCGTGCGCTGGACATCGCAGTACGAACGCTTCTGGAACGAGCGCCTCGATGCGCTGGGCGAATTTCTGTCAATTCAACAGGAGAATGATGATGGCCAAGAGAAATGAAAAATCGATGGGTAAGTTTTCGACCGTGGTGTCACGCAGCTACGATGCGGCGCCGGAGCAGGTATTCAGCGCGTGGACGGATCCCGCGAGCGTGCGCGCATGGCTCGGGATGGGCGGATTGACCGTGGTGGACCCGCGCGAGGACGGCCTGTTCTACATCGGCATGCCGGTCAACGACAAGGTCGTCCCGCATTACGGCCGCTACCTGCGTGTCGAATCGCCGCGTGTGTTGGAGTTCACCTGGGTGAGCGAGCATACCGGCGGATTGGAATCGGTCGTGCTGCTCGAATTCATGCGCAACGGCAAGCAGACCGACCTCAAGCTTACGCACGATGGCCTGCCCAACGAAGACAAGGCAAACGCGCATCGTGGCGGCTGGACGAAGTTTCTCGAAGACCTCGCACCGCGCCTGGCCAAGCACGCCGCGTAAGGCAAACAAAAGGGCGCAGTCGAAACTGCGCCCTTTGTGTCCCTTTGAGAAGCGGCAAAGCCTCAGTGCTTGCGCGCGGACGGCGACACCGGATCAGCGCTTGGCAAACAGATGCTCGACGCCGGCGCGCTCTTCGCGCAATTCCTTGTCGGTCGCGTCCATGCGCGCGCGCGAAAACTCGTTGATCACCAGGCCCTGCACGATGCTGAACTTGCCGTCCTTGACCGTCACCGGGTAACCGTAGATCACGCCGGGCGCGATGCCGTAACTGCCATCGGATGGAACGCCCATCGAGGCCCAATCGCCGTCAGCGCTGCCGAGCGCCCAGGTGCGCATATGATCGATCGCGGCCGACGCGGCCGATGCCGCGCTCGAGGCACCGCGCGCTTTGATGATCGCCGCACCGCGCTGCTGCACGGTCGGAATAAACGTGTCCTTGTACCAACCCTGATCGACCAGCGTCAGCGCCGCCGCACCTTTCACGGTGGCGTGGTGCAGGTCCGGATACTGGGTCGAGGAATGATTGCCCCAGATCGTCACCTTCCTGATGTCGGTTGTGTGTGCGCCGGTTTTTTCGGCGAGTTGCGACAAGGCGCGGTTGTGATCCAGGCGCACCATCGCGGTGAAACAATTCGGATCGAGGTCCGGAGCGTTCTGCTGGGCGATCAGCGAATTGGTATTCGCCGGATTGCCGACCACGAGTACCTTGACCGTACGTTTCGCGTGATCGTTGAGCGCCTTACCCTGCGGCGAGAAGATTGCGCCGTTGGCTTCGAGCAGATCCTTGCGCTCCATGCCGGGTCCACGCGGACGCGCGCCGACCAGCAGCGCATAGTCGACGTCCTTGAATGCGACGTTCAAATCATCGGTGGCGACCACGCCGGCGAGCAGCGGAAACGCGCAGTCGTTCAATTCCATCACCACGCCGTTCAACGCCGGCAACGCGGGCGTGATTTCGAGCAGGTGCAGGATGACCGGCTGATCCTTGCCGAGCATGTCGCCTGCGGCGATGCGGAACAGCAAGGCGTAACCGATCTGGCCGGCGGCGCCGGTGACGACAATTCGGACGGGGGATTTCATGGACGGGCTCCTTCATGTTCTTGCCCCCTCTCCCGCTGGCGGGAGAGGGTCGGGGTGAGGGTGGCGTTGGGAAGCACGATGCCGCTGATGCGCCACCCTCATCCGCCCTTTGGGCACCTTCTCCCGCCGGCGGGAGAAGGGATTGCAACGGATGTTCAATTCAACTCGGCAAAAAATTCCTGGATGCGCTTCATGCCATCGGTCAACTCGGCCGATTTGCACGTATACGAAATGCGCAGCGCACGCGGCTCGCCAAACGCCGAGCCGGGTACGCAGGCGACGCCTTTCACCTCAAGCAGCAAGTCGCAAAAATCCACATCGCTGCTTATTACACTCGTGCCGTGCTTCTTGCCAAATGCCACGGAAATGTCGGGGAACGCATAGAACGCGCCCTGCGGACGCGGGCAATGTACGCCGGGAATCGCGTTGAGCACAGCCAGCACCTGGTCGCGCTTCTGCGCGAACTCGGCGCATTTCTGCACGGTGATATCCTGCGGACCGGTCAGCGCGGCGGTCGCCGCGGCGCTGACCACTTCCGGAATATTGGTGATGTGATTGGAGTTGAGCGTGACCACAGCCTGCGCCACACCCACCGGCGCGGCGATCAAACCCACTCTCCAGCCGGGCATGCCGTAAGTCTTCGACAGCGAATCGACGACGATCGTGCGCTCGCGCAATTGCGGCTGCGTGTGCAGGAAATTGTGGTAGCCGATGCCGTCGAAGATCAGACGATTGTAGATGTCGTCGAGAATGATCCACGTGTCCGGATGTTTCACCACCACCTCGGCCAGCGCGGCGATTTCCTCGCGCGTGTAGACCATGCCGGTCGGATTCGACGGATTGTTGAACAGGAAGACTTTGGGTTTGGTCGCCAACGCCTTGTCGAGTTGCGCCGGCAAGAGTTTGTAGTTCTGCGTGGACGGACACGGCAGCGTGGTCACCTTCGCTTCGAGGATATCGGCGATATCGACGTAGGTCGTCCAGTACGGCGTCGGGAACACGATCTCGTCGCCCGGATCGAGCAATGCTTCGGCCAGGTTGTACAAGGTCTGCTTGGCGCCGATGCCGACGGCCAGATTCGTGCGCGCGTAACCGGGCAGACCGCTGCCTTCGAGATGTTTCAGAAACGCATCCAGCAGCGCGTCGCTGCCGCGATTGGATCCGTACTGACCGCTATCGTGCGCCAGCGCGTCGCGCGCGGCAGCGTAGACATGCTCGCCGGGCAGGAAATTGGGCACGCCGATCGAGAAACTGATGATGTCGCGCCCGGCCGCCTTGAGCTTTTTCGCCTTGTCGGCGACGGCCATGATCGCGCTGGGTTTGGCACGGCTCATACGCTCGGCAAGCTGGAGCATTGCAGTTCCTCGGGAGTCGAAGTAGGGCCCATAACTTTAGCACAGGCGCGTGCGCAGACCCCGTTCCCGAGCTGCGCCTGCGCCTGTTCAGGCATCGTCCTGCGGCGCGCCGCACTGACTTAACGCGGTAGCGTTGGAATTTGCTAAGCTGGCGTCGCGTCGACTGGGGGGAGTCGCCGGGGTAGACGCAACTGGCAATCAAAAAAACCAACGGAGGTGAATATGTTGCATCTGATCTGGTCCGTTATCGTCGGCTTTGTTGTCGGCCTGATCGCACGTGCAGTGATGCCCGGCGTCGATCACATGGGTTTCTGGATGACCGCGGGCGTCGGCATCGTGGGCTCGCTGATCGGTGGTTTCATCGGTGGCATGATCAAGAAGCCGGCCGACGGCGCGATGTTCCATCCGGCGGGTATCATCATGTCGATCATCGGCGCCGTGATCCTGTTGTTCCTGCTGCGCATGGCCGGTATCTGACGATCGATTCGCAGACCCGTTCCACATCGACAAAAAGGCCGCCGGGAAGGCGGCCTTTTTATTTGTCGGCCCGCGCGTATGGATCGTGCCGGCATCGCGGTCGCGCATGGCACCTGGCTGCGTCCGCACGATTGTCCGCACGCGACAACGAGTTCATTGCGCCTGTGCATGTGCGACGTTGGGGGAAACCGGACTCAATGCGGCGCGAGTCGCTTCCAGGAACTTGTGGCCATTGGAAATATCCGGCTCCAGATAGGCGCCCTCGCCCCATTCGTTCCAGGCGTTGATGAAGACCAGTTGCTCATCGCCTCGCCGGTGACGGCTGCTCCATTCCACCAGCTCGCTGAGCCAGCGCTGGTATTCAGCCGACTGGTTGCCGGCAAAAATGCGCGCGCGCGGACCGACGCGCGGGGTGTTGTCCCAACCTGGGAATACGCCACGAAGCCATACGTATCCCGGATCCGGTCTTTTCAGCGCGCCCTCCACCATCAACGGATAGTTGTTCAGCACGCCACGAAATGCCGGATCGAGCAATTGCAAATGCTTGTTGTCGAACATCCACACCTTCTGGTTCGTCGGCGGGAACTCGACCGCAGCGTCGTAACCGATGGCGCGCGGATCAGTCAAATCGAATGAATGCACATTGGCCAGATATATCTCGCCGATGCCTTCGGCGCGGCACACGTCCCGCCATATCCTCGCCGCAGCTGCCGGATCCGGCAGCGAAGCGGGGCGATACACGAGAATGAGCGGGCGGCCGTCGATGCGGATATAGCGTCGATCATTCAGCGTGGTCAGCAGATCGCGGATGAAACGCACTTCCCAATCGCCGGCGTATTCCTGCGCGATCAGGACTTCGCTGTCGCGCCCGTCCCAACGGCGCGTCCAGTTTTCGTTGGCCCAGCACACGCAAAACGGGAAATCCGGTTCGCCGGATGCCAGCACTTCGTTCAATGGCCGCTCGAGCAAGCGTCTACCATTGAACCAGTAGTGGTAGTAGCAGAATCCGTGCAGCCCGTAGGTGCGTGCCATGTCCGCCTGCGCGAGGCGCGTCTCCGGCACGCGCAGATCGTAAAACCCCAGATCCGCGGGAATGCGCGGCTGATAGTGACCGACGAAGCCGGGTTTGGCGGCGGCTACGCCACGCCATTCGGTGAAGCCCTTGCCCCACCATGCGTCGTTTTCGGGAATCGGGTGAAACTGCGGCAGGTAAAAGGCAATGGCACGAACTGTCATTTGAATCTTCCTTGTCTTTCCGGGCCACCCCCTTGGGCCAGGTACGTTAGCGAACGAAAAACTCTCGAACCGCTCCGCTCCGCAGTCAGCGCGCGCTCAAAGCCCGGTTCCACTCATCGATCTGCGGCTGTACTTTTGCAAGAAGTGCGGAAGTATCGCCGACGATCGTGATCGACTCGATCTTGTCGCCTTGGTGAATGCTGTTGACGACTTTCTGGTCGTCGGCGCTGATGACTTCGCCGAACACCGTGTGCTTGCCGTCGAGCCACGGCGTGACTATGTGAGTAATGAAAAACTGCGAACCGTTGGTGCCAGGCCCCGCATTCGCCATCGACAGCACACCCGGCTTGTTGTGCTTGAGCGTCGGGACAAATTCGTCGCCGAAGCGATAGCCCGGACCGCCGCGGCCGGAACCTTCCGGGCAGCCGCCCTGAACCATGAAATCCGGAATCACGCGGTGAAAACTCAAGCCGTCGTAGAATTTGCGCTGGACGAGATTGGCGAAATTCGCCACCGTCAGCGGCGTGTGTTCAGGGAACAAACGGATATGGATTGTGCCGCGCTCGGTCTTGATATGGGCTTGCAGGTCTTGACTCATCGGAACTCCATGAAGTGAAAGGCGCGATCGAGGATAGCCGCGGAAATTTGCGCCGGAATGATAGCCGATGCGGTGTAAGGATCGGCTAATGCTGCGCCGCAGTATTTGGCTAAAAATCCGGGTATAATTCGCGGCCTTCCACCTTTGTCGCGCCTGCCAACAGTGCGGGTCTATCGCCATGTCCATCGAAAATCTGCGCAATATTGCCATCGTCGCCCATGTCGACCACGGCAAGACCACCCTCGTCGACTGTCTGTTGCGGCAGTCCGGCACGTTCAGCGAGCGCACCGTGCTGGCCGAGCGCGTGATGGACTCCAACGACCAGGAAAAGGAACGCGGCATCACCATCCTGGCCAAAAATACGGCGATCACCTGGCGCGAAAACCGCATCAATATCGTCGATACGCCGGGGCATGCGGATTTCGGTGGCGAGGTCGAACGCGTACTGTCGATGGTCGATTCGGTGCTGCTGCTGGTCGACGCGATGGACGGCCCGATGCCGCAGACGCGCTTCGTCACCCAGAAAGCGTTCCAGATGGGCTTCAAGCCGATCGTCGTGATCAACAAGGTCGATCGCCCCGGCGCACGTCCGGGCTGGGTGCTCGATCAGACTTTCGACCTGTTCGATCGCCTCGGCGCGACCAACGAGCAGCTCGACTTCCCGGTCGTATACGCCTCGGCCCTGCACGGCTACGCCAGCCTCGATCCGGACGTGCGCGAAGGCGACATGACGCCGTTGTACGAGTCGATCATGAAGAACGTCCCCGCGCCCCATGTCGATCCGGACGGCCCGTTCCAGATGCGCCTGTCCCAGCTCGACTACAACAGCTATGTCGGCCTGATCGGCATCGGCCGCATACAGCGCGGCAAGGTGCGCACCAACATGCCGGTAGCAATCGTCGATCGCGATGGCAAGAAGCGTCAAGGCCGCGTGTTGCAGGTGCTGGGCTTCATGGGTCTGGAGCGCCGCGAAGTACCCGAGGCAGAAGCCGGCGACATCGTCGCGATTTCCGGCATCGAGGCCTTGAGCATTTCCGACACGCTCTGCGCCGTCGATGCGCCCGAGGCGCTGCCGGCAATGACCGTGGACGAGCCCACGATCAGCATGACCTTCCAGGTCAACAACTCTCCGTTCTGCGGCAAGGAAGGCAGGTTCATGACCAGCCGCCAGATCCGCGAGCGCCTGATGCGCGAAGTGCTGCACAACGTCGCGCTGCGCGTCGAGGAAACCGAAGACCCGGACAAGTTCAAGGTCTCCGGCCGCGGCGAACTGCACCTGTCCGTGCTGATCGAGACGATGCGTCGCGAAGGCTACGAATTGGCGGTGTCGCGTCCGGAAGTTATCCTCAAGGAAGTCGACGGCGAAATCCACGAGCCCTATGAGCAACTCGTCGTCGATATGGAAGAACAATTCCAGGGCGGCGTGATGGAGCGCCTCGGCACGCGCAAGGGTCAACTCAAGAACATGGAACCGGACGGACGCGGTCGCGTGCGTTTGGAATACATTATTCCCGCGCGCGGACTGATCGGCTTCCAGACCGAATTCCGCACGGTCACTGCCGGCACCGGTCTGCTGTTCCACGTTTTCGATCACTACGGCCCGCGCGCGGAAGGCGCGATCGCCAAGCGCCAGAACGGCGTGATGATCTCCAACGGCACCGGCATGGCGCCGGCGTATTCGCTGGTGTCCTTGCAGGAGCGCGGCCGTCTGCTCATCGACGAAGGTGCGCAGATTTACGAAGGCCAGCTCGTCGGCATCCACGCTAAGGACAACGACCTCACCGTCAACGCACTACGTGCGAAACAGCTCACCAATATCCGCGCCGCGGGCAAGGACGAAAACGTCCAGCTCACACCCGCAATCAAGATGTCGCTCGAGCAGGCGCTCGAGTTCATCGACGACGACGAACTGGTCGAGGTCACACCCAAGGCCGTGCGCCTGCGCAAGAAGCATCTGACCGAGAACGACCGCAAGAAGGCGTCGCGGCAGGCGGCTTGAGCAATCCGGGCTCTCGATAGACGCATCGCGCATTCACTTGCTGCCATCCCCTACTATTGATGCGGCCAGCTGAAGTTTGAAATGCCCAACACTTTGGCTGGTGCGGAGATCGTTTTTCCTTCCCCTGCGAAGCGGGGGAAGGTGCCGAAGGCGGAAGGGGGCTCTCGCTCTTGATCGGGCATGGCAAAGGCGCCCCCATCAGCCCTACGGGCAGCTTCCCCCGCTACGCAGGGGAAGCGACCACATGGAAATGGCCAGCTTGAGTTCAAACATCACCGAGCCGCATCAATAGCATCCCGGCCAACGCGCGCGTCGCGGCGAGCACGTCCGTCAACAAGCGGTCATCCGGTTCCAGATAGCCTTCGTATTCGGCCAGATTGCGCTTCTCGTGCGCCTTGGCGAGCACACGCCAATAACCAGCCGCGAGATCGGTCGTCTCGGGCAGCACCTGGAACACGAGATAGCGATGCTCCGCGCGATAGCCCATGCGTCGCAGTGCATACAACGCCAATGCGTGCGCTGCGTTGTAAACGAGATCAAAACGGCTGTCGTAGGCCAGCTTGGCGTTCTGCGCATCCGCGAGCCGCGACAAGCCTGAACGTTTCAATCCGGCTAGTTCGTCCTCGCGCGGCGGCTCGCGCTTGAGCGCGCCCGTGCGTACGAGGTTATCGAGCCGGGTCGAGGTCATCGGCCGATCCGATCACGAACAGACGCGATCGACCTTTGATCCGCGCCACGAAACTATCCGGCTGGCCGCGCTTGCGCCGCCACTCCTTCGCGCTCATCAGATTCGGGCTGACGGCGCGGCCGAGCTGCCGCTCTGCGGCCTGCACGGCCTCGAACAACGCCGGATAGTCGAGATCGTCCGCAATCACCATCAGGTCGATATCGCTCTGCGCGCGATCCATGCCGCTCGCTATCGAGCCGTAGACGAAGGCGGCGCGGATGCCCTTCGCCAGCGGCGACAGCGCCTCGCGCAGCGGCCCGACGATGCCGACCGTCTTGCGCACCAGCCCGGCCAACTCCTTGAACACCGGCGATTTGGAATTGGCCTGATAATAAAGCTGGCGCCCTTCCACGCTCGCGCGCACGAGGCCGCTTTCGGCGAGGCGCTTAAGCACGCGATGCGTCGCGCCCGTGCCGGAGCCGGCCAACCGGATCAACTCCACGCTCTGGAAGCGTCGCTGCGGTTGTCCAAACAGCAGGCCGAGTACGCGCTGTTGCACCGGCGTGAACAGCGCGCCCGCGAGACCGGTGGTCGTCGTTGCATGATCGGGCGCTGGCTTGTGAGTTCCCATTTCGGGAATGATCGTACCCGATTTGGGAACGATCGCCAAGCCCGCCGTGCCGCAGGCAGCACTTGACCAAAAACGACCGGAAGAAGGCGATTTGAGTACATTGCGGTAAGCGCGCAATTCCTGATCTGCTAAAGTAGCTGCTCGCCACCAGTCGCAGCCCTGCGAGTTCCGGCCAGAGCGCAATTCCTGATCTGCTAAAGTCA
>NZ_DATBQK010000030.1:0-15454 GCF_036560865.1 Rudaea sp. | reverse complement strand
CGAACAATTGCGCGCGGCCTTCGCCGGACAAGCCGATCTCAACTGGGTACAGCAAGCCGAGCAACGCGGCACCGGTCATGCGATGCAGCTGGCGATCCCGGCGATTCCCGATGGCGCACGCGTGCTCGTGCTCTACGGCGACGTGCCGCTGATCCGCAGCGAGACCTTGCAACCGCTGCTCGACGCGCCGGCAGCGCTGGCCGTGCTTACCGCGCAACCGGCGCATCCTGACGGCTACGGTCGCGTGATCGTCGATGCCGGCGACCGCGTGCACGGCATCGTCGAGGACAAGGATTGCTCGCCCGAGCAGCGCAAGATCGGCACGATCAATACCGGCGTGATCGCGGCCGATGCCGCAGCGCTGCGCGGCTGGCTCGGCCGGCTCGACAATCGCAATGCGCAGGGCGAGTTCTACCTGACCGACGTGTTCGGCTTCGCCGCGGCCGACGGCCAACCGGCGATCGCCATTGCGTGCGGCGATGCGCATGAAATCGCCGGCGCCAACGATGCCTGGCAGCTCGCGCAACTCGAACGCAGCTATCGCCAGCGCCGCGCACGCGAACTGTCTGCGTCGGGTGTGCGCCTGGCCGATCCGGCGCGCATCGACATCCGCGGCGAGGTGATAGCGGGGTACGACGTCGAGATCGACGTCGACGTGATCCTCGAAGGCCGCGTGCAGCTCGGCGACGACGTGCGTATCGGCCCGTTCTGTCGGATTGTAGATTCCAACCTTGCCGCCGGTACCATCGTACGCTCGCACTGCGATATCGATGGCATCGTCACGCTCGGGCCCTGCGTGATCGGCCCGTTTGCGCGCCTGCGTCCAGGCACTGAAATATCCGCCAGTGCGCACGTCGGGAATTTCGTGGAAGTGAAAAATGCAACAATTGGTACAAATTCCAAAGCCAACCATCTTAGCTATATCGGCGACGCGACGATCGGCAGCGAGGTCAATATCGGCGCCGGCGTGATCACCTGCAACTACGACGGCGCGAACAAGCACCGCACGGTGATCGAGGACGGCGTCTTCGTCGGTTCCAACTCGGCCCTCGTCGCGCCGGTCACGATCGGCAAAGGCGCGACGATCGGCGCCGGCTCGACCATCGGCAAGAACGCGCCACCCGGCCAATTGACTGTCGCCCGCGCGAGACAACAGACGCTGTCCGGCTACAAACGCCCGAAAAAAACCTGAATGCCAGCTCGGCGAAAAGCCAGTTCGTCGCCAGACGATTGCCACCAGGGTAGACCTGAATAAGTAGTCCGTTCGCCCTGAGCTTGTCGAAGGGCGATTCGCAGACCATTGCAGCTCGTATGGTTCTAAGAACGTGCTTCGACGGGCTCGGCACGAACGGTGACTTGTTCAGAGATCCCCCAGCGGGGATAAAAGTCTGCGCAACCCGCTAAAATAGCGCTCTGTTGCGAGGATAGAACCATGTGTGGAATCGTCGGTGCCGCCGCGCGGCGCGATGTGGTCGGTACGCTGATCGACGGACTCAAGGCGCTGGAATACCGCGGCTACGATTCCGCCGGCATCGCCCTGTTCACCGATCAAGGCCTTGAGCGTCTGCGCACGCAGGGCAAAGTGCGCGAGCTCGAACAACTGCATGCCACCCGGCCGATCGCCGGATTCACCGGCATCGCGCATACGCGCTGGGCCACGCACGGCGTACCGAATACGATCAACGCGCATCCGATTGCCTCGCGCGACCAGGTCGCCCTCGTGCACAACGGCATCATCGAGAACCACGCTGAGCTGCGCGAGGAACTCAAGGCGCAGGGCTATCGCTTCGATTCGGATACCGATACCGAAGTGATCGCGCATCTGGTGCAGCAGGCACTCAGCCACGGCGCCGATCTGCTGCACGCGGTCATCGCGGCGACCAAGCGTCTGCACGGCGCCTACGCGATCGCCGTGGTCAACCGCGATCAGCCCGGCCATGTGGTCGGCGCACGGCGCGGCAGCCCGCTGCTGATCGGCGTCGGCGCGGGCGAGAATTTTCTCGGTTCGGACGTGCAGGCGCTGATTCGCGTCACCAATCGCTTTGTCTATCTGGAAGAAAACGATATCGCCGAAATCACCCGCGACGGTTTCGCGGTGTACTCAGGCGATGGCCAGCGCGTCGAGCGGCCGATCAAAAAAAGCGAACTGTCGGCCGACGCGGTCGAGCGCGGCGAATATCGCCACTACATGCTCAAGGAAATCTTCGAGCAGCCACGCGCGGTCGCCGACACGCTCGAAGGGCGCATTAGCGACAAGCGCATCCTGCCGAATATCTTCGGCGTCGACGCCGACGCGTTGCTCGCGCGCGTGCGCCATGTGCAGATCATCGCCTGCGGCACGAGTTATCACGCAGGCCTGCTCGCGCGCTACTGGCTCGAAGCGATCGCCGGCATTCCGTGCAGCGTCGAGGTCGCCAGCGAGTACCGCTATCGGCGCACGATCGTGCAACCCGGGTCGTTGTTCATCGCGATCTCGCAATCGGGCGAAACCGCCGACACCCTGGCCGCGTTGCGCGAGGCCAAGCCGCGCGGCTATCTGGGTTCACTCGCGATCTGCAACGTGCCCGAATCGAGCCTCGTGCGCGAATCCGACCTCATCCTGATGACGCGCGCCGGCCCGGAAATCGGCGTCGCCTCGACCAAGGCCTTCACCACGCAATTGACCGCTTTGGCGCTGATCGTGCTCGAACTCGCGCGCCTCAACGGCCTGCCCGCGCAAAAGTATACTCAGTACGTGAGCGAGCTGGCGACGCTGCCGCGCGTGCTTGGCGAAGTGCTCAAGCTCGAACCGGAAATCGCCAAGCTGGCCGAGCGCTTCGTGCCGCGCCATCACGCGCTATTCCTCGGCCGCGGCGTGCACTATCCGGTCGCGCTCGAAGGCGCACTCAAACTCAAGGAAATTTCCTATATCCACGCTGAAGCGTATCCGGCCGGCGAACTCAAACACGGCCCGCTCGCGCTGGTCGACGAAGACATGCCCGTGGTCGCGGTCGCGCCGAACAACCAGCTGCTCGAAAAACTAAAATCCAATCTCGAGGAAGTGCGCGCGCGCGGCGGCGAATTGTTCGTGTTCGCCGACACCGATGCCGCCGTCGCCCAGAGCGGCGAGCGCGGCGCCGTGATCAAGGTCGCCTCCGGCGGCAACCTGATCGCGCCCGCGGTGTTCACCGTGCCGCTGCAACTGCTTGCCTACCATGTCGCCGTGCTACGCGGCACCGACGTGGATCAGCCGCGCAATCTGGCGAAAAGTGTAACTGTGGAATAAGTCCGGGAAATTGGTGAAGGCGGCAAAAACCGCCAGGAGCGGACGATCGCTGTATGGACTACATCGTCCGCACCAGCGCAAGGTAGCGCGGTTCGCTGCGGATCGGGTCGAAATCGCTGTCGTGCTCGAGCCAGGCCTTGTCGCCCCAGCCGCTGCGGACCGACCGTTCCAGCGCGTCGAGCGTGTCGGAGATCCGGCCCAAACTGGCGAAGGCGCAGGCCACGTTGTAGAGCACGTGCGGGTCCTCGGGATCGACCGCCATGGCGCGAGCGACATTGATAGAGGCCTTCTCGGGGTCGCCAAGCTGCGCGTACACCGCCGCGCCCATCATCATGGCGCGCGAGTCCTCCGGATTCAGTTCGAGGTGCTGCTCGATCAGCGGCACCAGCCTGCGGATGACCTCAAGGCACTCTTGATCGCGACCCAGGGACTTCAGCGCTTGGGAGATGAACTTGCGTGAAGTGTAGTCCTCCGGGCGATTCGTGGAGGCCCGCTCGAACAGGTTGATCGCGTGCTCGAAGTTGCCCTGCGACAGCTCGCTTTGTCCGTACCAGTAAAACGCGTCGAAGGATTTAGGGTCGAGCGCGATAGCGCGCTCGAACTCGCCGCGGGCCTCGTCGAAGCGCTTGCTCAGCGACACCGCCAAGCCGCGGGCCACGTGCGCTTCGGCGAGGTCTGGATCCAACTCAAGCGCCTTGCTGCTGGCCTCTTCGGCCTGACGCAGATTGAACTCGCGCGCATCGAAATAGCTGTAAAGCAGGGAAAAGCAGGCGGCGAGGCCGGCGTGGGCAAGGGCATAGTTGGGGTCAATGGCAATCGCCTTGTCGAACATCTGCCGCGCGTGTTCCAGTCTGCGCCGACGTATCTGATGCAAGCTCTGGAGGCCGCGCAGGTAGAAGTCGTACGCCTCCACGTTGATCACGCGCGCCTTCTCGATCTGCTTCTTCTCGTCCTCGCTGAGTATCACGCGCAGCGCCTTGACGATCGCTTGCGAGATATCGTCCTGGATGGCGAACACGTCCTCGGCGTCGCGGTCGTAGCGTTCCGACCAGAGATGGTAGCCATCAGCCACGTTCACCAGCTGCGCGGTGATGCGCAACTTGTTGCCCATCTTGCGCACGCTGCCCTCGAGTACGGTCGATACCTTGAGCTTCCTGCCGATCTCGCCGATGTCCTCGCTCCTGCCCTTGAAGGCGAAGGACCCGGTACGCGAGGCGACCCGCAGCGCCTGGATCTTGGACAGCGCGTTGATGATCTCCTCGGCCATGCCGTCGGTGAAATACTCGTTATCCGGGTCGTTGCTCATGTTGGCGAAGGGCAGCACCGCCACCGACTTGGCGGCCGAGACGACCGGCGTCGGGATCACCATGGTGTCGCTGGGTGTGCTCATGCTGCCGGACGCCAGCGCCAGCCCAAACTGTCCGGTGGTGGCAAAACGCGCCGAGGCGTCCATCGCCATCGCCTTGGTCACCGCGCGCTCCAGGCTCTCGGGTACGGTCGAGCGTACGGCACGCAGCGGCCGCGCCGTCTCGGTCAGGCGGCGGGTCATCACCGCCTGCGGGTTGCTGCCCGTGAAGGGCCGCTCGCCGGTGAGCATCTCGTACAACATGCACGCCAGGCTGTACTGGTCGCTGCGACCATCGAGGGTTTCCAGTCCGGCCGCCTGCTCGGGACTGACATAGGCCGGCGTGCCGACCATCATGCCGGTTTGGGTCATGGTTTCCGAGCCGGCGGCGCTGACCGCCTTGGCGATACCAAAGTCCATGACCATCGCCTCGCCTTCGTACAGCATGACGTTCTCGGGTTTGATGTCCCTGTGCACGATGCCCTGGCGGTTGGCGTAATCGAGCGCCGATGCAATGGCCTGGCCGTGCTTGATGGTTTCCTCGACGCTGAGCTTGTGCTCGCGGTCGAGCCGCTCGCGCAGCGACTCGCCTTCGACGTAGGGCATGACGTAGTAGAGCAATCCGTCGACGCTGCCGGAATCATGCAGCGGCAGGATGTGCGGATGGTTGAGCCGTGCAGCGAGCTTGATTTCCCGCAGAAATCTTTCCGGTCCCAGGCTTGCGGCAAGTTCTGGATTCAGTACCTTGATCGCGACCAGGCGATCGTGCTTGCGATCCTGCGCGAGGAACACGGCCGACATGCCGCCGCGTTTCAGCTCGCGGTCGATGTTGTACGACTGGGCCAGCAAATCCCGCAGCCGCTGGATTGGAAGTCCGGAGTCGTCTGGCATTGCCCCCTCCTCAAGCATCCGATAAAGCTTATCAGCTATCGAACGCCCTAGCCGCCAACCCGACTATTCCCCGCCCCTCTGCACATCGCCGCCGAACACCTATTGATCTGCGGCACGGAAGCGGTCGCACGCGACTGAGGGTCGAAAGCGGAACTCCAAATTCAAGCAGCATCCGCCTTGATCGCCAACCACTCGCGCAGCTTTGCATAGACCTCCTTGCGATCAAGCAAGTCCATGTGATTCATGCGATAGCCAATCCACTGCTGCGTCTTCGGAAATGCGAGACAGCGCTGCGGATCGTCTTGCTGCCCGAGCGCGCTGGGCAAAGGCACGAGTCCATCGCCGAGAATCCTTTCGCGCAATGCGCTGGATTTCGCCGCGATCGACGCGGCGATCGCATAACACTGCACGCCTTGCGGCAGCGCGACGAAGGCGGGTTTGCGCTGTCCGCGCGCGAAACGGTCGCGATCGATCCAGTCCGCGTCGAGCACGCTGCCATGACGCAGATCGGTGATGCCCGCGCTGCGGATCTTGCCCAGGCGCGCGAATGCGGCGGTGTACGGGCTCTTGCCCAGGATCACGTCGACCCAGTTGCCCGCGCGCTCCAGCGGCGCGCCCTGATGCGGCGTGCCAAGAAAAACCATCTTGCGCAGATAACGCGGCCAATCGTGTCCCGCTTCCTGCGCGTAATGACACGCGCTGCGGCTGACCAGTCCGCCCATGCTGTGGCCGATGATCGTCAATTCCTGCACCGGCACGGGCCAAGCCTGCAGCAGTTTCTCGATCCGTTCGGCGAAGGTGCGCCCATTGCTCGAGACATGCACACCGCTGTTGTAGTGCAGATACAGCGGCGTGTAGCCACCATCCGCGGCGAGCGCGGCGCCGTGATCGTGCGCGTGGCGCCGCCACTGCAGATCGTTCATGCACAGGCCGTGTACGAGCAGCAGGATTTTTGCCGATGGCTTGAGTATTGCCGCAGTCAGACCTTCCGCAGTCAGCGCCAACGCCTGACCTTCGCGCCGCAACTGCATCGGTATCGCCAGCGGATTGGCGCTGGCCGCAAGATGATCGCCGAGTACGCCATTGAGCGCCGCTAGCAGCGCCTCGCGCTGACCTGACGATTCGCCGGGTTGTCCGAGCAGCGACGCGAGCTGCGCGAGCGCGACGTCGATTCCACCGCCGACCAGTCGCGTCACGCCGCGGATGGTTCGATAGACCAGGCCGGTGATGCCTTTCGTCGGCGTCCGCGCAGGCTCGGCGAGAATGCCCGGCGTGCGCTGAATATTGCGGTGCAGGTTTTCGACGAGTTGGGTGATGCCGAGCGTCGCCTCGATGGCCAGCCGGCCGTAACCACGCAAATCGCTGGCGCGAACAGGAATCCGTTTGGGCATGCTGGCTTGGCCGTGGAAGGAGTCGCGTCGTCAGTATTCCAGATAACGCTCCGATGGGATTGAAATTTCGTCAGCAGTCAGCGAAGTGCGCCACCACTTATCGTTGAATAATTCAGAACGCAGAACCCGTGCGGTCGCTTCCCCTGCGTAGCGGGGGAAGCTGCCCGTAGGACTGACGCCCCAAAGGAAGTCCCCTAGGGGGATGGGGGCGCTTTTGCTATGGCCGACCAAGAGCGCCCCCTTCCGCGTTACGTGCCGCTCCTGCGGCACGCCCTTCGGGCCGGCTTCGCCGTTCGCTTCGGCATCCTGCCTTCGCAGTCGGCACCTTGTGCTCGCCATGTCCTTATGGCTCGCCCTGCGGGCAGCCTTCGCTGCAAACATCGGCAATCCTGCCGATGTTTCCCCGCTGCGCAGGGGAAGGAAAGTTTCAACTGGCATCAATGACCGCTGTCTGTGACGATTTGTAATGTTTAATCCCGCTGCGGAACGCGCCGGATTTGTGAAGCTTTTGCTTATCGATCCTGGCCGTATCGATGTATCCGCAGGCGTCAGAAATTGCCCGCAAAAATTAGCGCTTTCGTAACGGCGCATGTGGTTGCATGGGCTATCGGAAACTTGCACGAGAACGTCTTATGCAACACCAGCAAATCGCCATCGCCGCGGAGTGGAGCCACGCGCTGCGCAATGTCACCGCCGGACTCTGCGGCGAGATCACGCCAAAGGAAGTCGGCGACCTGCGCGAGCAATTGACGTCGCTGGTCTGGGCCGACGGTTGCCCGCGCGCCGCGTCGTTTTTCGCCGGCAGCGAAACGCCGCACTATCGGCGCCAACTGATCGCGTCGGCGCCGGACGGTTCCTACACGATGCTGCTGATCGCGTGGCCGCCGGGCTATGTCACGCCGCTGCACGATCACGCCGAATTGTGGGGCATCGAACTGGTGCTCGACGGCACGCTGCAGGTTGACGAATTCTTCAGCGACGGCGATCCCGTGCAGCCGGCGTTGCAGCAGCATCGCTCTCTGCTGCTCGGCAGTGGCGACGCGGCCGTGTTCATCGATCCGGCCTATGTGCATCGCTGCCGCAATCTGTCGGCGCAGCAGCCTGCGCTGTCGCTGCATGTCTACGGCGGCCAGCTCGATCACTACCAGTCGTTCGTCGAGGCCGGCAACGATCTGTATCGCATATCGCAACAGCGCGCCTTGCTTGACGCTGTTTCGATCTGACGGCGAGTTGTCTCTTGGCGTGCCGTTCCGCCAATAGGTTTGCCCGGATCAGCTCGATTCCCTTCTCCCGCTGGCGGGAGAAGGTGCCGAAGGTGGTTGAGGGTGGCGCGTCAGTGGTGGATGCACCGCTCAATGCTGCGCCACCCTTCTCCCGCCAGCGGGAGAGGTGAGCGACAGCAAATTTACTATTGCTTGACCGCGGCCTTGACCGGCGGCAACCACAACTCGAACACATGGCGCGTGCTGTTGAACGACGCGGGCAGCTTGCGCACATCGACCAGGCTGTCGCCCGACTTCGGATAAGGCGGGCGCAGAATGGTGTTGAGCTGCGTCGCCAGTACGGTTGCGCACGGCATGTCCTGCTCCGGACGATGCACGATCAGGGTCGGTTGCGGCCACGCGGTCGCCGGTTTCTTTCCGCGCAAGTTGGCGCTGTCGACGACGTTTTCGACACGCGCCACGCGCACGAAGTTTTCGATGTCCTGATCGGGCGCCATCCCTTTCAGCTTCTGCCCGATGCCCTCGGCATTGGCGCGCATGCCTTCGTCGTAGATCTGGATGTACAGGGTCAGCGGACGGTTTCCATCCCGGCAGGCCTGCAGTGCATTCGCCGACTTCGACTGGGGCGCGGGCGGAGGTGGTGGTGGAGAAGGCGCGGGTTCGGCCGAAGGTTCGGCCTGGGAGATTGCCGGCGGAGGCAGCGCGCTTTGCTCGCTCGGCGGCGGACTCTCAGGCGGTGCGGGAGACCGATTCAATGCGTAGGAGCCTCCAACCAACTGCCACACGCTTATGGCCAGCCCGACCTGCCAATTTTTTTCCAACTCGCTGGCCTTCTTCGGCACGCCCCAGTAGTCGTTGATCGAATTGCTCAGGTCGGCGACGCAGACTGCGTTGCACATCTGCACCGCCGGGGCGTTGTCGTTGCAACTGTCGTTGCGCACGCCGCATGCGTTTTGCACTTTCTTCAGGGCGCTCATCAGGTCCGGCTCGGTCTGGCCGCCGCTGATCGTGTCGTAGACCTCGCGCAATTTTCTTGCTTTGCCGGAATCCAGATCCGCTGCGGCCGGCGCGGCGGCATGCGTCGCCGCCAGGCCGACGAGAACGCCGTCGACGTCATTCTTGATCTCCGCATAACGCATGGTCGCTGCGTCAAGTTTGACCTTGCTCGCATCAGCCTGCGCGACACGCTCCTTTTGCCACGCGTCGACGCCTTGCCACAACGGCAGCACGATGCCGCCGAGCGCACCCAGGCTCAAGGTCGTGCCCAGCGCCGCGGCCGCCACGCCGCGGCGCCAGTACGGAACGGCTTCGGGCTCGTCGTCCGCGAGCGCCACGGGAACATGGCGCAAGGTCTGGATCGGCCGCGCAATCGGCCATGGTTTGTGCCACTCGGGCAATTTGCCGAGGCGCGCGTCGGTCAACGCGCGGCCGAAATCCTCGCCCAGTCGCTGATAGCTTTCCCACTGCGCCTCATCGAAAAACTGATCGGCGGTCGACTGCTGCGGGAAGCCCGGATTGCGCCGCGCGTAGCCGAGCACATCGTTGTCCAGCGCCTGATGCAGATTCGGTTTGACGATAAGCAAGGTGCCGAGCTTGTGCTGCGTCGGGTCGCTGTGGCGATAACAGATGCGCGCCAGCAGGACGCCGCGCTTGGAATGGTTGTCGAGCATCTGCTCCGGCGCCAGCACGCACAGGTCGGCGTCGAAGCGACTGAGAAACTGCTCGGCCTCCGCGCGCGGGTAAACCTCGATCTCGGCGTCGAAATCGATGCGCGCCTTGCGGATCAAATTCTCCAGATCCTCGAACACATATTTCGGATCCGCGCCGCAGTCGGCGAGCAGGATGAAAGGCACCTCGCGCTTGAGTAGCGCGTACACGCCGGTATTCTCGAAATGCCCGCCGTCGGACAGATACCACCAGTGGCCGGTGCGCCCGGCGAACGAGGCCAGCGCCTCGCTGACCAGCAGGCCGGGTTTGCTGTTGAGCACGTCGCGCGAGAGCTTGGCGAGGCGCCGCGTCATCCATTCCGTGTTTTTTCTCGGCGCGACCGGCGCGAGAATCGCCTTCATCCAGTAGCCGAGACGCGCACCGACCAGAAACAGCAGCATCGCCCAGCCTGACGTCGTATTGGAACCCGCGCCGGGCGAGGCAGCCGCCCCCGAAATCGCAACCCACTGCCCCAGTGTGCTGGCGTCGACGTCCGCCTGCATCGCCGCCGCCTCCGTCGGGCCAATCTCGAAACCCCTGGCATTGGCGATGATCGCCGCACCCTTGCGGTCGGCGTTGTACAGCGCGCCGTGGTCGTCGATCGTCTGATTCAGACACGCGCTGATCAGGTGGATTGGCCCGCCCTGGTCTTCCGGCCGGTATTCGCTCAACGCTACGTCGTCGTCCTGCACCACATCGGTGACGCTTTCGCTCTCTCTTTCGATGCGTCCGGAGAATTTCGCGTGGAGTTTGTGGAAGCGCTTCGGGTTGCCGACCGACACATAGGCGCGGATCAGGCGAGAGCGATAAAAACCATGCAGCGAAGACGCGTTGACGGTTTCGCAGTGCTTGCGCGTGAACAAAAACCAGATCAGCAACGCGATGAGAATTTCCAGCGCGCACAGAATCGGCGACAGGTTCTGCAGGATCAGCACATCGTCGGTGATGAACACCAGCCATTGCAGCAGCACGGTCCACGTGTAGACCACCAACAGACCCAGGCCGATGCCGAGCAGATTGATCAGCCACGGCAGCCAGCGCGCCCGCAGGCCGTCGGAGGATGCCATCGCTTTCTGTACGGGGTCGGACACGTTGCGCAAGACGACGGCAAGCAGGCCGCCGATGCCCAGACCGCTCGTCAGCCAGGTAAGCGACGGGCCATTTTCCGCAACCTGATATGCCAGCCAGTAGCTCAACGCGTCGAGCAGGCCGAGCAGAAGCAGCGCGAGCACCGCGCTGTTGATCCGTTTCAGCACGAGCGTCAGGCGGTGGCGCTGCTCGGCGAGGATGAACGATATCGGCGCGCCCTGTTTGTCCTGCCTGTACAAACGCAGCTGCAGAAACAGCACGCGCACCAGCGCGCCGAGCGATACAAGTCCGAGTATGTACGATGCGCTGAGCGGACCGATCAGTCCCTGGGTCTTGCCGTACGAGGAAACCACAAAGTAGGCGCTGACCAGGGTGGCGGCTGCCGTCAACACGGTCAGCAGGCGAAGTTCCGGCCACTCCGCGGCCCGCGCGATGCCGCGGTCGCGCATTGGCCAGAACGCGAGCATGGCGCCCGGCGCCGCGAGCAACCAGAAGCCGAGCGCGAGCGGCCACCATGCGCTGCGCCACTGCTGCCAGGTATCCGCATCGAACAGCGCGAACTGGGTTTGCACGATGTGCGGCAGGATCGCCAGCAGGCCGACGAGCAGGGCGAACAGGCCCAGCTCGAAGTGGGTGGAAAAACCCGAGCGCATGAGCGTCGCAATCGCCATCCCTAAATCGCGTGCGCCGCTTGGCGTGAGATAGCGCCCGTTCCTGCGCAGCCACGCCAGTATTTGCGACTCGCCCGCGGCGAGCTGCTTTTCCGCGGCGTCGATGCCGAGCACGGAAATAAGCCGGCCCACACTCGCACCGACGTAACCACCGCCGGACACCGTCGACAAATAATCGAAGCGGCGCAGAATGCCGTTCTGCGCGAGCCCGCGAATCAGGCCCAGGCAAAACGTCGCGCTGCGGATACCGCCGCCGGATAGCGCCAACCCCGCCAGCGGAGCGCCCTGCATATCGGCCGAAGCCGGATACGCCTGCGCGCGCCGCGCCTTGATCGCGGCGGCCTCATCCGCGTGTCGCGCCTTGGCCGCGTCGACAGAATTCGCATCTGCGACGGCAGTTTGTGCAGGCGTTGTAGGAGTCATCCCCGGCCTCCGGTAGCAAGCATCGTGTTACCAGCACGCGATGTGCATCATAGGCCGTTTGCAGCCGACTTTATGCGGACTCGTGCCGTGTTCCGGAGCGTTTTCGGTTGGAATGGTTACAGCTACTGCTTTGCTCTTAAGCCCCTCTCCCCCTGCGGGAGAGGGGTTGGGGAGAGGGGTAGCGCCCGCCGCAGCGGGCGCCTTCGGCGCCATCCCCTCTCCCGCCGCGCTACGCGCGGCGACCTCCCCCGCATGGGGGGAGGTGAAAAATAGTACGTCAGCTGCGGTCGATGCTCGACGCGGGTTGCAGCGACAGCAGGAACAACGTCGCGGCGAGCACGACGTAGGCCGCGGTGAATTGCCAGACCAGTCCGCGCGCCGATGGGTCGAGCGTCCACGGCAGATAGATGCTGCCGTTGGGATCGACGGAGTGAATGATGCCGAACAGGGTCAGCGCCGCGCCGACAAGGACGATCGCGGCCGCGTGGCGCAGGCGATGGTCGATCAGGGCAACGACGAAGCTCGCCCAGACCATCGAGGTGATGATGAAGCCGTTGCCCAGGATCACGATCACCGCGAGCTCGGGCAGGCCTTGATCAGCGTGAGTATACAATTGCGCAAAATGCTCCGGCGCGACGATGCCCGGATCGCCGAGCTTGATCGCGAGCATGCGCGCGACCGCCGGGAAGAACGCGATCACCACCGCCGCGAAATATTTCTGCGGCGTCGCCTCGAACGCCTGCATCGTGATATGGATGGCGATGAAAATCAGGATCGGCGCAAGCACCGCAAGCGGAATGAATTCCACCAGGTTCGACAGGTAACCGAACACGCCGCCGAGGCCGAGAAACACGCCGGTCAAAAAGGTATACCCGCTACGTCCACCCATCGCGCGATAGGCCGGCTGGCCGATATAGGGCGTGGTTTGCGCGACGCCGCCGCAGATGCCGGCGACCAGGGTGGCAAGCGCTTCGGTCAGCAGGATATCGCGCACCGGATAATCGTCGCCGGCCGCGCGCGCGCTTTCGGTGACGTTGATGCCGCCGACGACCATGAGCAGGCCGAACGGCAGGATCAAGGCCAGATACGGCAAAGTATACTTAAGGCCATCGATGAAGCCGAGACTCGGCCACGGCAGATTGAAGCGCCACTGCGGCGCGCTCGGCGCGTGAAAGCCGGGGCCGAGCAGATCGAATGGGCCGAGCGCGTAATACAGCACGAGTCCGGCGATGATTGAGAACAACACGCCCGGAATGCGCCCGGGCAGCGGTCCGTGCGCGACCAGCGCGTACAGCACGATGCCGAGGCAGGCGAGGCCGACGATGGGCACGCGCAGGATATCCACCAGCGGGAAAAATCCCATCAGTACGAGCGCGATGCCGGCGATCGATCCGAGCAGGCCCGCGCGCGGAACCAGCCGCTGCACTGCCGCTCCGCAGAACGAAAGAATCGTCTTGAACACGCCCATCACGACCATCGCCGCCATGCCCAGCTGCCAGGTCGCGATCGCGGCGGCGTTCTCGTCCATGCCCTGCTGCTTGAACGCAACGAAGGCCGGCCCGAGCACGAGCAGGCCCATGCCGATCGTGGTCGGCGCGTCGATGCCCAGTGGCATCGCGCAGGCATCCGCGCGGCCGCTGCGCAGCGCCATGCGCGTGTAGATCAGATTGCCAATCAATGCGCCGAACGCGGTGCCCGGAAACATCCTGCCGAAGATCACCTCGGCCGGGAAGTGAAAAATCCCGATCAGCGCACCCGCAAGGAACGCGAGCACCGAGAGATTGTCGACGACCAGACCGATAAAACCGTTGATATCGCCCGAGGTGATGCGCAGCCGCGCCGTAGCGGCCATGTCAGAACGAAACCTCGGCGGGTTGCGTCACGCGCAATACGGACAAATCGCCGCTCGCCTGTTTCCACGCGGCGCGGATCGCTTCGACATCTGCACGATGCTGCGGCGTGTCGGCGTAGAGCAACATGACTTCCTTCGAATGCAGACGCTCGACATCTGCATGCCCCTGCGTGCGCCATTGGCCATAAATATCGTAGACGGATAGGCCATCGGGAAAGCGCGCGGTGATCTCGCGATCGAGAAATTCGCGCCAGCGCTTTTCAGCCGCGGCGTTCGCCTCGTCGTTGCCCTTGTCCGCAACGGGCCCGATGCCGAAATACAGCTCCGTGCGCACCCAGTTCGAGGTCGCATCCGGGTGCGCCGCGTCGCCGTGCAACATGCTCGACGATCTCGTCTCCACGCAGCCGCAAAGCAGCAGGCCGAGCAGGATCAGCGCGGAAAATTTGATCTGGACGTCCATACGGGAACGACTCTGCATTCCCTAGTATTGGCTGCTTACGGGCGTTTGCGCAATCGACACGCGACGCCGAGCGCAAGACCAGACACAGGCATGAGCAATCCGCGCAGGTCCGTGCGCAGCAGCACTGATCGGTCGAAGGTGCGCCGCGAGCGGCGCGAAGAGTGCGTTACGAGATCGCGTCCGGCCGCTTGGCGCCGGCGAAGCGCTTGGCCCAATACGGCGAGTCGATGCGGTCGACGCGCACATGCTTGCCCGGCGACGGCGAATGGATGAAGCGGCCGTTGTCCAGATAGATACCGACGTGCTGGATGCGCTTGCCGTTGCCGAAGAACACGAGGTCGCCAGTCTTCATTGCGTCGCGCGCGACGGTCTCGCCGCGGACGAACTGGCCGGGCGCGTCGAATGGCAGGTCCAGACCGAAGGTTTGATGATAAACGTAGTGCACGAAACCGCTGCAATCGAAGCCGGTGGAAGGCTCGTGCCCACCGCGGCGATAGCGGATATCGCGCAATCGCATCGCGAAATCGGCGAGATGCTTGCGCGGTGCCTTGAACAGGACCTCGGTAGTCGCCGCCGCGGCGATGGCCGCATCGAAATTCAGGGTCCGATCGAACGCTCCGGCGGCAGGTTGCGGCGCGGGCTGCGCGAATGGGACCGCCGCCGTGGAATTGGCCGATTCAGGCAGGAACGCCGGCACGAACCCATCAACAGAAATGGCCGCCGGATTGGCAGCGGACGGCTGGATCAGGCTTTGCGCGCAGAGAGAAAACGAGGCAGCACCGAGAACAAAAAACGCGACCAAGCTAGCCATTCTCTGCAACGACATGCGGCATTCCCCAGCGAAAAACTGCAACGAAAACGTGCGAAGGACGTGACCGTAACAAACGCGTCGTTGAAATTTTGTTTAATGCACCGTTCAGTGCAAAAAGCGACAGGCACAGCGCCTATGGACGCCGTGTGGCGGGGTATGCAACAACGAATTGTTCGATGGCGGCCTTGATCCGCTACGGCGAACTAAACGCCGACGACGGCGCGCAATGCGTACCGGTGTTACATGAATGGGGTCGGATCCTTGACAGTACACGCTTGTGTTGATACATAGCGTGTATGAAAATCAGGCGCCGTTCTGACCCAAGC
>NZ_DATBQK010000029.1:0-6805 GCF_036560865.1 Rudaea sp. | reverse complement strand
GGTCGCGGTCGATCATATCGATCTGACCGTGGCGCGCGCGCAGGTGTACGGTTTTCTTGGACCCAACGGTTCCGGCAAATCGACCACGATCCGCATGCTCTGCGGCCTGATGCTGCCGAGCAGCGGCGATATCAGCGTGCTCGACTACAAGATTCCGCAACAGGCCGAAGCCTTGAAACGGCGCATCGGCTACATGACGCAGAAGTTCTCGCTCTACGACGATTTGACCGTGTTCGAGAATCTCGACTTCGTCGCCGCCGTGCATGAATTCACTCGCGCGCGTGCGAAAACACGCATCGCCGAACTGCTTGATCGCTACTGGCTCAACGAACAACGCGATCAGCTGGCGGGCACGATGTCGGGCGGGCAGAAACAGCGCCTCGCCCCCGCGGCCGCGGTGTTGAACGAACCCGAGTTGCTGCTGCTCGACGAGCCGACTTCGGCGGTCGATCCGCAATCGCGGCGTGAGTTCTGGGATTCGCTGTTCGCGCTCGCCGATGTCGGCACGACGATTCTGGTTTCCACGCATTACATGGACGAGGCCGAGCGTTGTCACCGGCTGGCGATACTCGATCACGGCAAACTGGTCGCCGACGGCAGCCCGCGCGAGCTGTGCGACGCGCTGCCGGGTCAGGTCCTGCTGGCCGAATGCGACAACCCGCGGCGTGTGCAGACCACGTTGCAGGGTCTGCCGGGAATCATGGCGATGGCGCAGATCGGCGCGCAGTTGCGCGTGCTCGCGCAGGCGGGTGCGGAGCAGCGTGAACGCATGGTAGGCCGCTTGCAGCAGGCGGGAATCGTCGCGCAGCTGCAGCCGGTGGCGGCGAACCTCGAAGACGTGTTCGTCGCAGCGACGCAGAAACGGAAATGAAAGAGCTCATTGGCCGCAAAGAGCGCAAAGGACGCAAAAGGAGCGAAAGTGGGCTGGAGGTTTTCTTTGCTTTTTTTTGCGCTCTTTGCGGCCAACAGTCTTTTCCGTTTTGCTTGACGAGCGATAGACGATGAATCTGCGCCGGCTAATCTCGATCGTGGTCAAGGAATTGCGCCAGCTGCGCCGCGATCGGCTCACGTTCGCGATGATCGTCGGCATTCCGACCATGCAGCTGCTGCTGTTCGGCTATGCGATCAATATGGACATCCGCCATCTGCCTGCCGCGGTGCTCGATCAGGCGCAAACCGTGCATGCGCGCGAAGTCGTCGCCGCGCTCGGCCAAACCGAAGTGATGGACTTTCGTTATTTCGTGAAGACGCCGCAGGAACTCGACGCACTAATGCGTGCAGGCAAGATCAGTGCGGCGCTGGTGATTCCGGCCGATTTCGAGCGCCGCCTGATCGAGCAAACCAGCGACGCGCGGCCGTGGCCGCGGCCGCCGTTGCAGATCATCGTCGACGGTTCCGATCAGGTCGTGCAACAGGCCGCGGCGCAGCTCGCGCTGCTGCCGCTGCAGGCCTTGATCAATCCGGGCCAGGCATTGCCCGCGCGCAATGTGGAAATTGTGAACTTCTACAATCCCGAGCGGCGCGCGCCGGTGAACACCGTGCCGGGCCTGATCGGCGTGATCCTGACCATGACCATGGTGCTGTTCACGGCGATGGCGATCGTGCGCGAGCGTGAGCGCGGCAATCTCGAATTCCTGATCGCGACGCCCGTGTCGCCGACCGAACTGACGATCGGCAAGGTGCTGCCCTTTGTCGGCATCGGTCTGGTACAGGTCACGGTTGTGCTGGTGCTCGGCGTGGCGATTTTCCAGGTGCCGATCCGCGGACCGCTGCTCGACGTCTACGGCGCCGCGCTGGCGTTCATCGTCGCCTCGTTGTCGCTGGGCGTGTTCATCTCGACCCTTGCGCAAAGCCAGTTCCAAGCGATGCAGCTGGCATTTTTCACGTTTCTGCCGCAGATCCTGCTCTCCGGCTTCATGTTTCCGTTCGAGGGCATGCCACGCCCGGCCCAGTATTTGGCGGAAATCTTCCCGATGACGCATTTCGTGCGCCTGATTCGCGGCATCATGCTGCGCGGGGCGCATCTGAGTGAATTGTGGCCCGAACTGGCCGCCTTGGCCGCGTTCTGCGCTGTAACCCTGACCATCGCCGTGTTGCGCACGCGCAAGCGCCTGGATTGAGGCCGGACTGGACGTTTGCAAAACCTTAGCAAACGCTTCGGTACCATCAGCGCATGGCGCACGCACCACTGCGCCCCTACACTAGCCAACCCTCACCAGCCCCAGATTGTAACCGCATGCTCCCGATTTCCCCCGCGCGCCGTACAGCTCGCAGCCTGTCTCCACTGATTCTTGCGCTGATCGTGCTGAGCTGCGCGGGCTGCGATCGTTCGCTATCGGCCTCGGCCGCGGCGATGCCCAGTGCGGAAGGCGGCGTGAGCGCCAGCGTGCCCCGCTACGCGATCCAGTTTCCCGAGCTCGCGCCCGAACTTGCTCCGCTCGACTATGCGCTGCACGTGTACGCCGACGACGTGCGCAGGAAATTCGACGCCGACCTTGCCGTGCGCAAGGACAACGCGACTGCAGCGCCGCATCTGAGTCTGCAATTCAGCGTCGCCACGCGCACCCAGGATTTCGTCAGCGTCGTCGCCAGCGGCGAAACCGACTTGGGCGATGCGCATCCGCAACCACTGGCGGCAACGTTCACCGAGCATCTGCCGAGCGCGAAAATCGTCACACTCGACGATCTGTTCGGCGACCCTGCCGCAGCCGTGCAATTGTTGAGCGCGGAAGCCAGGCGCCGCTTTGAGGCAGATGCTGAAGCTCGGCTGCGTCAGCAAAATCTCGCCGACGCGCAATTGACCGAGCGCCTGAAGACGATGCGCACGGCGGTCGAGCAGGGCACCGCAGCGAATGCGCAGAATTTTTCCGCGTTCCTGATCGACGGCGTCGACGGCAAGGCGATCGGGTTGAGTCTTCAATTCCAGCCGGGTCAGATCGCCGCGACTGCGCAAGGCGTGCAGCAGCTCGAAGTCCCGGCGAAAATTTTCTACGCGATGCTGAAGACCGAATACCAGGATGGTTTTGCCGTGGACAAGGAAGATATCCAGTCCGCCGAGCCGAGGTCGGCGAGTACGTTCTAATCGCTGATTGGTACTGAGGTCGAGGGCGTATGCAGAATCCGCAGCTCCTGTACTACGTCTTCGCCGGCATACTGATCGTCGCGGGTCTGATCGGCAGCATTCTGCCGGTGCTGCCCGGAGTGCCGCTGGTGTTTGCCGGCATGCTGCTCGCGGCCTGGGCGGACGGCTTTGCCCACGTCGGCACATTCACCCTGATCCTGCTCGGTGTGCTGTGCGTGCTCGCGCTGCTCGTCGATTTCGTCGCCGGACTGCTCGGCGCACGCCGTGTCGGCGCAAGCAAATACGCGTTGTGGGGCGCCATGTGCGGCACGCTTGTCGGCATTTTCTTCGGCCTGCCCGGTCTGCTGCTCGGACCGTTTCTCGGCGCGCTCGCGGGCGAGCTTAGCGCCGGCAGCAGGATGGATCACGCCGCCAGAGTCGGCGTCGGCACCTGGCTGGGCCTGCTGTTTGGCACGTTGGCGAAAATCGCGTTGTGCTTCACCATGCTCGGCGTGTTCGCGCTGGCGTTCGTGATTTAGGTGCGATTGTCACCTCTCCCGCTGGCGGGAGAGGTCGGCGCGCATCGCGCGCCGGGTGAGGGTGGCGCAACATGGAGCGGTGTGCGCTTCGCCTGCGCCACCCTCATCCGCCTTCGGCACCTTCTCCCGCCAGCGGGAGAAGGGAATGAAAGCGCCGTATGTAAAATTAATTGCGGAACGCCACAGTTACTGCTGCTTGCGAATGGCGTTTCAGTCGTGAGCGTGCGACAGATGTCCGATCGCCGCAGTCGCGGCCTCGCGGTCGGTGTCGTCGAACGGCGTGACCTCAATGCCCGCGATCGTCGCCGGGTCGAGGCAACGCACGTTGACGTCGATGCCATCGGGATTCGAACGCGGAATATAGAACGGCTTGATTCCGCACACGCGGCAGAAGCGATGACGCGCGACACCGGTGTTAAAAGTATACTCGGTCAGCAGATTCGCGCCGGCAAGCAGACGAAAGCGCGTCGCCGGCACGATCAGGTGCAGGAATCCGCTCATGCGGCAAATGCTGCAATTGCACTCGAGCGCATCGATGCGCGCAGGCGTGTCGACCTCCAAGCGCACCGCGCCGCAATGACAACCGCCTTGATGAGTGACCAGTGCGGGTTGGCTCATGCGCGCGCCTGCGGCAGCACGTAGTCGAGCACCGCGAAATACTGCAGCACGCTGCCGGTGAGCACGCACAGATGCCATAGCGCATGGTGGTAGCGCAGGCGGTGCATGCGATAGAACATCACGCCGCAGGTATACGCCGCGCCGCCGCCGAACAGCAGCCACAGCGCTGCGTTCGGCAACGCTGCGACCAGCGGCTTGATCGCGACCAGGCCGACCCAGCCCATCGCGATGTACAGCGCCACCATCGTGCGGCGAAACCGGCGCAGCGAGGTGAGCTCGAAGATCACGCCGAGCGCAGCGAGAGTCCAGATCGTGGCGAACAGACTCCAGCCCCAGACGCCGCGCAAGGTGATCAGCACGAACGGCGTGTAGGTGCCGGCGATCAGCAGAAAAATCGCGATGTGATCGAGTGTCTGCAGGAGTTGTTTGGACCGCGGATGCTGGATCGAGTGATACAGAGTCGATGTCGTATACAAAACGATGAGGGTTACGCCGTAGATTGCGCAGGCGATAAGCGCTTGCGGCGTCGCGCGCGCCGCGACGAGCAGGGTGGCGATGCCGGCCAGACTCAGCAGCACGCCGAAAGCATGGGTCAGGCTGTTGGCGAGTTCCTCGCCGCCGCTGTAGCGCTGACTGATGGGTTGCGACATGCAAGCACGATATCCGCTGGCGCGTGCGGCGGCAATTTCACGGCGTCGAATCGACTTGCGCAAGAAGTTCAAATGAATGCAGGCGCGCAGCATGATCGTGGATCAACGCCGTGGCGATGATCTCATCGGCCTGCGTGCGCGCGATGAAATCCCTGATTCCAGCGCGGATCGTTGCCGGCGCGCCGACCACCGAGCAGGCCAGTGCATGCTCGACCATGGTTTTCTCGGCCGGCGACCAGAAGCTGTCGATATCGTCGATCGGCGCGGGCAGCTTGCCGGGCTGGCCGCGGCGCAGATTCAGGAACGCTTGTTGCACGCTGGTGAACAAGTGTTGCGCCTGCGCATCGCTGTCGGCGGCGAACACGTTCAAGGCGAGCATCGCGTAGGGTTTTTGCAGCGCGGCCGAGGGCTGGAACGTTCGTCGATACAGATCGAGCGCGGCGAGCATGTCGCCCGGGGCGAAATGCGAGGCGAATGCGAACGGCAGGCCGAGCGCCGCAGCGAGCTGCGCCGAATACAGGCTCGAGCCGAGCAGCCAGATCGGTACCTCAAGACCTTCGCCCGGAATCGCTCGCACGGGTTGACCCGGCGGCGTCGGACGAAAATAGCCTTGCAGTTCGAGCACATCCTGCGGGAAGCGATCGACGTCGCCGGCCAGATGGCGGCGCAACGCGATCATCGTGCGCTGATCGGTTCCGGGCGCGCGGCCAAGACCCAGATCGATGCGACCCGGATACAACGCGGCGAGCGTGCCGAACTGTTCGGCGATGACCAGCGGCGCGTGATTGGGCAGCATGATGCCGCCCGCGCCGACGCGAATGGTCGAGGTGCCGCCGGCGACATGGCCGATCACCAGCGCCGTTGCCGCGCTCGCGATGCCCGGCATATTGTGATGTTCGGCGAGCCAGTAGCGCCGATAACCCCACTGCTCCGCGTGCCGCGCCAGATCGAGCGTATTGGCGAGCGATTGCGCCGCATCGCCGCCCGCGCAGATCGGCGACAAATCGAGTATCGACAGTGGAACGCCGTTGACGTGGGCCATTGAGTGAGAATTCCTCGGAGTGTTTCAGCGATTCGCCGCAACCGGCGTTTGCACCGGCTGCGTATCGGCCGACCAGCCGTCGTAGTCGCCGTGCAGCGCCTTGTTCAGCCCTTCACGGCCGTCGGCGACGCAGTCGACCTCGTTGCCGTGGTTCTGCAACTCGATAACGATTTCGCGCGCGGTCAGCGCGTCGTCTTCGATCGTGAGTATCTTCGCCATGCTGCGCAGAGTAGTGGGAAGCTGTCGCCCGGGTCGGACCCGGATTCTCCCACAACCCCACCGCATGCGCAGAAGCGCATGGATGGGGCTTGATTCTGCGGACAGGAAGTGAAACCTGCGTGGTTCTAACGCTTCCCGATGACGACGGTCAGAGACTTAGTTGGCGCGCGAGATGGTGAACTTGCCGAACGAGATGCCGATGTCGACGCCTTCGCCCGCACCGGCCAGAGCCAGCGACGAAGTGCCCTTGGTCAGAATCTGTGCGGTACCCGATTTGATCACGCCGGCATTCGCCTCGCCTTGCGCGTAGCTGCCGAACAGTTCGTCGGTGCTGCTCACATCGGAAAACTTGCCGGTGCCGCCTTCGACATGGTACTTGCCGACGGTGAGACCACCGCCGACCGCGACGATGTTCACCTTGAATGAGCGGCCGTTGTCGCAGGTGATGACGCCGTGGCCCTCAGCATGTTTGTAGATCGCCGACCAGCCGCTGAGATCGAACTTCATTTTGCAGTCGGTCTTGCCCGCCGCTTCAGCGTGGCCTGACCACAGGCTGGCCGTTACTGCGGCAGCCAGAACAACAGGTGCGAGAATACGTAGACGCATCATGATGCACTCCTTCTCTGGGTTGATCCGAGATTGATCTTACCGGCGCCGCGTGAAGGAATTGTAAATG
>NZ_DATBQK010000028.1:0-35412 GCF_036560865.1 Rudaea sp. | reverse complement strand
CCGGCCCTGCGACACCAGATGGTTCTTCGCCGTGTTGATCGCAATCTTGTAGATCCACGTATAGAACTGGCTGTCGCCGCGGAAGTTGCCGATCGCGCGATAGGCGCGGATAAAAGCTTCCTGGGCAACGTCCTGGCATTCGCTCCAGTCGGAGACATAGCGCGAAATGACACTCACCAACTTGTGCTGGTACTTGCGTATCAGCAGGTCGAAAGCGCGCTTGTCCCCTTTCTGTACCCGTTCTACCAGGGCCTGGTCGGTATCTGTCTCGCCCATCCGGGCCGTGCTCCGTTTGTCTTCGACCCGATCAAGCGCTGTTGCTAGACCTGGAGTCGTCATGAATAGTTCCGATTCGCGCGCATTGCGGCAGAAGATGCGGCCGGCCTGCGTTTTCGCAATTGACCCGCACCGATTGACCCAGGCCGCAGCTTGCGCGGATTATAGCCGTCTTAGCTGACTCGTCCGGAACCGCCATGTTCGAAGGTCTACGTTTTTCCCACTGGCAAACCGATACCGGCGCGGACGGCATCACGGTTCTGACCCTCGATCGCGCCGGCGCGTCGGTGAATGCGCTCAATCGCGCCGTGCTCGACGAACTGGCGCAGATCGTCGAGCGCCTCTCGTTCGAACCGCCCAAGGGCGTGGTGATCCGGTCGGGCAAGCCGAATGGCTTTATCGCCGGCGCGGACATCCGCGAATTCGAAACCTACGAAAAACAGGGTGGCGTGCTCGCCAGCATCGAGAACGGCCAGCGCGTGTTCCAGAACCTCGCGCGCCTGCGCTGCCCAACGGTCGCGGCGATCCACGGCTTCTGCATGGGCGGCGGCACCGAACTGTCGCTCGCCTGCCGCTATCGTGTCGCGAGCCGCGACCCATCCACCAAAATCGGTCTGCCCGAAGTCAATCTCGGCATCCACCCCGGCTGGGGCGGCACGGCGCGCCTGCCGCGCCTGATCGGCGCGCCGGAAGCGTTGCCGATCATGCTGACCGGCCGTGCGCTGTCGGCCGAAGCCGCCAGGTCGCTCGGCGTGGTCGACGCCTTGAGTTCGCCCGAGCTGCTGCTCGCCACGGCCAAGGAACTGATCGCGCATCCGCGCGCGCGCCCGCTCGTGCAACGCGCAACGGCCTGGGCGACGAACCTGTGGCCCGTACGCCAGATACTCGCGCCGATCATGCGCAAGCAGACCGCGGCCAAGGTACGGCCGGATCAATACCCTGCGCCATTCGCTCTGATCGAAGTCTGGCGCCGCGGCGGCTCGAATATCGTCCAGCGCCTGAAACTCGAGGCGCGCTCGGTCGCCAAGCTCGCGCAGACGCCGACCTGCCGCAACCTTGTTCGCGTCTACTTTTTGCAGGAACGGCTGAAAGGCTTGGGCGCGGGCAGCGACGCACAGATCCAGCGCGTGCACGTGGTCGGCGCCGGCGTGATGGGCGGCGATATCGCGGCCTGGTGCGCGCTGCGCGGCTTCGATGTGACGCTGCAGGACCGCGAGATGAAATTCATCCAGCCGGCACTGGATCGCGCGCAGGAGCTGTTCGCCAAGCGCCTGAAAACACCCGAGCGCATCGCGCCGGTTGCGGCGAAACTCAAGGCCGATGTCGACGGCAAGGGCATCGCCGACGCCGATCTCGTCATCGAAGCGATCTTCGAGAATCTCGAAGCCAAGCAGGATCTGTATCGCAAGACCGAACCCGCGATGAAGGCGACTGCCCTGCTCGCGACCAACACCTCGAGCATTCCGCTGGACGAACTGCGCACCGCAGTGAATGCGCGCGAGCGTTTCCTGGGCCTGCACTATTTCAATCCGGTCGCGCAGATGCCGCTGGTCGAAATCGTGCGCCAGGATCAGCTCGGCGCGGCGAACGAAAAACACGCATTCGCGTTCTGCAAGGCGATCGACAAGCTGCCGGTGCCGGTCAAGGGCACGCCGGGATTCCTGGTCAACCGCATCCTCATGCCTTATCTGCTCGAAGCGCTGCGCCTGTTCAAGGAAGGCGTGCCCGGCCCGGTGCTCGACAAGGCGGCGAAGAAATTCGGCATGCCGATGGGGCCGATCGAGTTGGCCGATACCGTGGGCCTGGATGTCTGCGCGTCGGTCGGCAAGGAAGTCGGCGAATTCCTCGGTCTCGACATTCCCGACGGCCTCGACGACTTGATCAAGGACGGCAAGCGCGGCAAGAAAACCGGCGAAGGTTTGTACAAGTGGGAGAACGGCAAGGCGGTCAAACCCGAGGTTGACCCGAAATATCAGGCCCCGCCCGACATCATCGAGCGCATGATTTCGCCGATGCTCAACGAAGCGGTCGCCTGCCTGCACGACGGCGTGGTCGACGACGCCGATCTGCTCGATGCCGGGGTGATCTTCGGCACCGGCTTCGCGCCGTTCCGCGGCGGCCCGATCCAGTACATCCGCAGTGAAGGCGCCGACAAGATCAAGGCGCAGCTCGAAATATTGGCCGCCAGGTACGGCAAGCGCTTCGAACCGAAGTCGGGCTGGGACAGCGCCGCATTGGCCGCCAACTGATTCCGCACGCCGTCATCTGCCCGGCGATGTAGCGGTGCTCTTCATCGTCGCCGTGGCGCTGGGCATCCTGACTCCGCGCACCCGCGCATAGCACCAGATCGCGACAAGGTTGATGGCAACCCAGGTGCCGAGAACCAGCGCGATCAGCATGCCTATGCTCCGTTTGTTCAGCGCAGACAGCGCGGCGCCCTGGTCGAATCTTCCGCCGCGCGAAAACCACCCTGCTTGGGTACACTCAAGGGCATGATTGGTTCCCCGGGCGCTCAAGCTTGCTGAAATGGCTGTGAAGACGATCACCATTGTCGGTGCCGGTCTGGTCGGCGCCCTGCTTGCGACGCTGCTCGCGCAACGCGGCTTCGCGGTCACTGTGTTCGAACGCAGACCCGATCCGCGCAGGACCGGTTTCCTCGGCGGCCGCTCGATCAATCTCGCCCTCGCCGAACGCGGTTGGCATGGCCTGCGTCTCGCCGGTCTGAGCGACACCCTGCGCCCGCTGGCGGTGATGATGCGCGGCCGCATGGTGCACCACCTCGACGGCCGTACCGAACTGCTGCGCTACGGCCGCGACGATTCCGAAGTGATCTGGTCGATCAATCGCGGCGCGCTGAATATCGCGCTGCTCGATGCCGCGCAGGCGGCCGGGGCGCGCATCCATTTCGACCGGCGCCTGGAATCGGTGGCCTGGAGCGCGTCGACCAACGCCGCATCCACGCTCCACTTCCGCAGCGAAGTGGACAATGCCGCATTTTCCCATTTTTCCGAAACGGTCATCGGCGCGGACGGCGCCGGTTCCGCGTTTCGCAAGGCAATGGCTGCGCGGATCGATCTCGGCGAGCGTTTCGAGCCGCTCGATCATGGCTACAAGGAACTTGAAATTCCGGCACCTGAAGGGGCTGAGGGCCGAGGGCTGAGGGCTGATAAAGCAACAAGCTCCGCCACCCAGCGGCTTGAGCATGGCTCACACTTTGGGAGCGCGGAAGTCCAGCCCTCAGCCCTCAGCCCTCAGCCCTCATTCGCAATGGAGCCCAACGCCTTGCATATCTGGCCACGCGGCAACTACATGTGCATTGCGCTGCCGAATGCCGAAGGCAGCTTCACCGTCACCCTGTTCCTGCCCAACCAAGGCAATCCGAGCTTTACCACGATCTTGAGCGGCGGGGATGCGCGCGCGTTGTTCGCCCGCGACTTCGCCGACGCCTTGCCGTTGATTCCCGAACTCGAACAGGACTTCAGCCGCAACCCGACCGGCGTGCTCGGCACGCTGTATCTGGATCGCTGGCATCTGCAAGGCCGCGCACTGCTGATCGGCGACGCCGCGCACGCGATCGTGCCGTTTCACGGTCAAGGCATGAACTGCGGCTTCGAGGATGCGGTGGAACTTGCCGAGTTGCTGGAAGATGCCACGGCCAGTTTCGATCATGCCTTCGCCGAATTCGAGCGCCGGCGCAAACCCAATGCCGATGCGATTGCTGCGATGGCGCTGGAGAATTACGTCGAAATGCGCGACCGCGTCGACGATGCCGATTTCCTGCTCATGCGCGCACTCGAGCGCGTGCTCGCCGCACGCCATCCTGGCCGATTCGTGCCGCGCTACTGGATGGTCACCTTTACGCGCCTGCCCTATGCAACCGCTTTCGAGCGCGGCGAAATCCAGGCGCAGATTCTGCGCGAACTCACGGCGGGCAAGACGCGTCTCAACGAAATCGATCTTGCCGCCGCCGATCGGCTGGTCAGCGAGCGGCTGACACCGTTGTTGGCCTGACGAAAAAATAATTGCGCACGTTGTCACTTCGCAGTGAATGGGATAACGCGCTGGCGCCCGACCCGGTCGCCCGCTAGCATTGCCGCCCCATGCCTGCGATCGATCTTGCCGACACGCCGCCGCTGCTCGCAGCGCGCGCCCTCGCCTATGCGCGCAACGACGAGCCGATCTTTGGCCCGCTCGATTTCGCGCTCGGCGCGGGCGATGTCGTGCTGATCGAGGGCGACAACGGCAGCGGCAAGACCACCCTGCTCAAGGTGCTGTCCGGCCTGCTCGAACCGACATCGGGCGAGGTGCTGCTCAACGGTGCGGTTCTGACCCTGGCGCGACTGTCGCATCAGGTCGCCCTGCTCGGCCATCTGCTCGGCCTGAAAATGGAACTGTCCGCGCTGCAGAACCTGCACTTCGCGGTTGGCCTCGGTGGCATTCGCCCCGGCATCACGCCGCAGATCGCGCTTGCCGGCGTCGGCCTCGAAGGCTACGAAGATCAGCCCTTGCGCCTGCTCTCGGCCGGGCAGAAGAAACGCGTCGGGCTCGCACGCCTGCTGCTCGTTCCGGCCGCGCTGTGGCTGCTCGACGAACCGTATGCGAATCTCGATCGCGATGGCATCGGCCTGGTCAATCGTCTGCTGGAAACGCATGCGCGGCGTGGCGGCGCGGCCTTGATCACCTCGCACGGTGCGTATGCCTATACCTCGGGCACGCCGCGACGGATTGCGTTGAGCCCGGCAGTACCGAACGACGGCTCGCGGCCCTCAGCCCTCAGCCCTCAGCCCTCGCCTTCCGCATGAAGCCAGGCACGACTTCCGCCGCGTGCGTGGCGCTGCTCAAACGCGACCTTGCGCTGACGTGGCGTCGGCGCGGCGATGCGCTGAACCCGCTGCTGTTCGCAGTCATTGTCGTTGCGCTGTTTCCATTTGCACTCGGGCCGGAGCCCGCCGTGCTCGAACGCATCGCCGCGGGCACGATCTTCGTCGCCGTTCTGCTTGCCGGTTTGCTCTCGCTCGATGGTTTGTTCCGCAGCGATCTCGAGGACGGCTCGCTCGAACAACTCGTGCTGTCGCCGCATCCGTTGTCGCTGCTGCTCGCGTGCAAGATCGCGATCCACTGGCTGACCACCGCGCTGCCCTTGATCCTGATCGCGCCGCTGCTCGCCTTGCTGCTGCACCTGCCCGATGCCGTGCTGCCGGTGCTGCTCGCCGCTCTCGCGCTGGCAACGCCGCTGCTGAGCCTGATCGGCGCGATCTGCGTCGCGCTCACGGTCGGCATGCGCCGCTCTGGTATGCTTTTGACCCTGCTGGTGCTGCCATTGCTCGTGCCGGTCCTGATTTTCGGCGCCGGCGCCTGCAACGCGGCGCAGTCCGGTTTGCCTTACATCGCGCCGCTGCTGTGGCTCGGTGCTTGGCTCGCACTCGCGCTGGTGCTCGCGCCGCTGGCGACCGCGACGGCGTTGAAGATTTCACTGACGTAGGAATTCCCATTCATCGTCATTCCAGCGAAAGCTGGAATCCAATTTGCTTTCCCTGCAAGATCAAGATGGATGACCAGCTTCGCCGTTGAAAACCCAGCTTTCGCTGGAATGATGAAAAAAAAATCCGCCATGAACCCACTCACCCTCTGGTTCCACAAACTCGGCTCGCCGCCCACGTTCTATCGCGTTGGCGGGCGCATGCAGCCGTGGTTGTATGCAATCGCCCTGATCGCGGGTGCGATCGGCTTGTATGGCGGTCTTGTCGTCGCCCCGGCGGATTACCAGCAGGGCGAATCGTTCCGCATGATCTACGTGCATGTGCCCTGCGCGTGGATGAGCCTGTTCGTCTACGCGTTCATGGCCGCCAACGGTTTCATCGCGCTGGTCTGGCGGATCAAGTTGTCGGAAACCCTGGCAATGGCCAGTGCGCCGGTGGGCGCCGCGTTCACCTTCATCACGCTTGTCAGCGGCTCACTCTGGGGCAAGCCGATGTGGGGTACCTGGTGGACCTGGGATGCGCGCCTGACCTCGGAACTTGTGCTGCTGTTTCTCTATCTTGGCGTGATCGGTCTGTATCACGCGATCGAGGACACGCGTCAGGCCGCGCGCGCGGCGGCGTTTCTCGCCCTGGTCGGCGTGGTCAATCTGCCGATCGTGCATTACTCGGTGGTCTGGTGGAACACACTGCATCAGGGCACGACCGTGAGCTTGATGGGACAATCGCATATCACGGGCAACATGCTCTGGCCGCTGCTGACGATGGCGTTCGCGACCCACGTATACTTTTTCGCAAGTCTGCTCGCACGCTCACGCGCGGCGCTGCTCGAACTCGAATCCGGCAAGGATTGGGTGCGCCAGATAGCGCTCGCCACCGCGCAAAATGAGGCGCCTGCGCATGTCTGACTTTTTTGCGATGGGCGGCTACGGTGCTTACGTGTGGAGCGCTTATGCGGTATTTGGCGTCGTGCTGTTGGCCGATGCATTGGCTCCGCTGTGGCAGCGCCGGCGCGTCCTGCGCGGGCTGGCCGCGCGTCTGCAGCGCGAAGCGGCCAGGAACATCCTGCCCGGGAGCGGGGCATGACACCGACACGCAAGCGCCGCCTGATTGCCGTCGCGCTGATTCTCGCCGCGGTCGCCGTCGCCACGATACTCACCGTGACCGCACTCAGCCAGAACATGACCTATCTTTTCTCGCCAACCGAGGTGCTTGCGGGCAAGGCGCCGCCCGGCGCCAGCTTCAAGCTCGGCGGCGTGGTGCTGGAGAATTCGCTGCGCCGCGATCCGGCGTCGTTGACCGTGGATTTCACCGTAACCGACCGCTTCCACGAAACCCCGGTCGAATACACCGGCATCCTGCCCGACCTGTTCCGCGAAGGCCAAAGCGTGATCGCGACCGGAAAGATGGACAACGGCCGCTTCCTCGCACGCGAAGTGCTGGCCAAGCACGACGAAAGCTACATGCCCAAGGAAGTCGCCGACGCGATCGCCAAAGCCAAGGCGGCCAAGGCCGCGCAGGGCAATAAGCAACCTGCCGGACCGTGACCGCGCTGCGTCCTGCCTTGCAGCTGTGTGACAAAATGCCCCACTGCAGACGCAACGGTTTCAACCACCCCCGTGTGCGCGTAAACTCGGCAGCGATACGATCCAATCGCCCACGGATCCTTGCCGACCGTCGGTGCGCGTTGAACATCGGATTCAACCTGCCAGCCAGTTCTCATCAGCCAGCAAAGGTGTACTTATGAAAAAAGTAGACAATTCCACTACGCAAGAAATGGACTGCAGCCGTCGCCGCTTCTTCGTCGGCGCAGGCGCGGCACTCGGTGCGGCCGCTCTCGCCAGCGTACTGCCGCGCAGCGCGCTCGCCGACGATCTGCCGCATTTGGCAACGACCGATCCGACCGCACAGGCACTCACCTACACCGAAGATGCGAGCAAGGTCGACAAAGCCAAGGCAGCGGCCTTTGTTGCAGGTTCCGCCTGCTCGAACTGCAACTTCTTTCAGGGTGGCAGCGCCGCCTATGGTCCGTGCCAGCTGTTCCCCGGCAAGGCGGTCCATGCCAAGGGCTGGTGCGCGGGCTACGCGAAGAAAGCCTGATAGTTCACTACAAGTATTTCCAAACACCGATTTCGGCCTTCCCTGCGCACGCGGGGAAGGTCCTTGCCATCGCGTCACTTCGCCATCTCGCGTAATCTAGCGACCCTCTCCGGGCCGCTGCCTCTCCATGCTTCCTGAAATCGGTCAATTCGCGCTGATCCTCGCCTTGCTGCTCGCGGGCGTGCAATGTGCGTTGCCGATTTTCGGCGCCTGGCGCGGCAACCAGGCGCTGATCGCGGTCGCGCGGCCCGCAGTTGCCGGTCAGGCCGTGTTCGTCGTGCTCGCTTTCGGCGTGCTCACCTATGCGTTCGTCACCCAGGATTTTTCCGTGGCCTATGTCGCGCAGAATTCCAACCTCGCGCTGCCGTGGTACTACCGGTTCTCCGCGGTCTGGGGCGCGCACGAAGGCTCGCTCCTGCTGTGGCTGCTGATTCTCAACGTATGGACGGTCGCGGTCGCCGCGTTCAGCCGGCGCCTGCCCGACGCGCTGATCGCGCGCGTGCTCGGCGTGCTCGGCTTCATCGCATTCGGTTTTCTGCTGTTCACGATACTCACCTCGAATCCGTTCCTGCGTCATCTGCCCGCGCTTGCCGACGGCAACGATCTCAATCCGATCCTGCAGGACCCCGGGCTGATCATGCATCCGCCGATGCTCTACACCGGCTATGTCGGATTCTCGGTCGCATTTGCGTTCGCGATCGCGGCCCTGCTCGGTGGCGAGCTCGATGTAGCTTGGGTGCGCTGGGCGCGGCCATGGACGAACGTGGCCTGGGCGTTCCTCACGCTCGGCATCACGCTCGGCAGCTGGTGGGCGTACTACGTGCTTGGCTGGGGCGGCTGGTGGTTTTGGGATCCGGTCGAGAACGCCTCGTTCATGCCCTGGCTGGTCGGCACCGCGCTGATCCATTCGCAGGCGGTGACCGAGAAGCGCGGATCGTTCCGCGCATGGACGCTACTTTTATCCATTTTCGCATTTTCCCTTTCTTTACTCGGCACCTTTCTCGTGCGTTCGGGCGTGCTAACCAGCGTGCATGCGTTCGCCTCCGACCCGCGCCGCGGCCTGTTCATCCTCGCGTTTCTCGCCACCGTGGTCGGCGGCTCGCTGCTGATTTATGCGATCCGCGCGCCGAAAGTCGCGGGCGGCAAACCGTTCCGCATGCTCTCGCGCGAAACCCTGCTGCTGATCAACAACTTGATGTTCGTCTGCGCCGCGGCGATGGTGCTGCTCGGCACGCTGTATCCGCTGATCGGCGATGCACTCGGCGTCGGTCGTATCTCGGTCGGACCGCCGTATTTCGGTTTCATGTTTGTCTTGCTGATGCTGCCGGTGGTGCTGCTGCTGCCGTTCGGGCCGTTGTTCCGCTGGGCCGCGGCGGACTGGCAGGCGACCACGAAGATCCTGATCAAGGCCGTGCTTCCCGCGCTCGGCGCCGTCGTCGTCGCCAAACTCTGGTTCCCGGAACTGGCCTTGCGCGGACTCGCAGGCGTGGCCGCGAGTCTGTGGGTGGGCGCCGGCATCGTGCTGTACGCACTGAAGCGCTGGCGCGACGCGCCGCGCGGCCGCCGCTACACGCCGGAGATGCTCGGCATGATCCTCGCCCACTTCGGTGTCGCCGTGTTTCTAGCCGGCGTGCTGATCACCGAAAGCACGAGCGTGGAAAGCGATCTGCGTTTCGCCCCGAACGAAACCAGGACCATCGCCGGCCTCGACTTCCATTTCCGCGGCGTCGCGCGCGCGCAGGGACCGAATTTCGTTGCCGATCAGGGCGAGATCGATGTGCTGCGCGAAGGCAAGGTCGTTGCAACCCTGCACCCGCAAAAGCGGTTGTATTCGAGCGGCGGATCGGTGCAGACCAAGGCCGATATAAGTCCGGGATTGTTCCGCGATCTATATGTCGCGCTCGGCGAATCGCTCGACGAGAAAACCGGTGCCTGGGCCGTGCGCGTGTACGTCAAACCATTCGTGCGCTGGATCTGGCTCGGCGGCCTGTTCATGATGCTCGGCGGTTTCATCGCAGCGACCGACCGGCGCTTTCGCGTATTGCCGGAACGGGTGGACGTTTCTGTTTCAAAACCCGCAGCGCAGCCGGCGTTGACGACTGCGTCCGCCGCCGCGTCCGCACCATGAACCGCCTGCTGCCGCTGCTCGGTTTCCTCGCGCTGGTCGCATTGCTTGCGTTCGGCATCCACTGGAACACGCTGCACGAAACCAATGAAGTGCCATCGCCGCTGATCGGCAAACCGGCGCCGGAGTTCACTCTTCCACTTTTATACGATTCCACAAAGTCCCTGAGCCGCAAGGATCTGCTCGGCCAGCCATATCTGCTCAATGTGTTCGGCAGCTGGTGCGTCACTTGCCAGGAAGAGCATCCGATCCTGACGCGCGACATCAAACCTCTCGGCATCAAGGTGATCGGCCTGAACTGGAAAGATCAGCCCGACGACGCCAAGCGCTGGCTGGGCCAATTCGGCAATCCCTACGACGCCGTGATGGCCGATCAGGATGGCCGCACCGGTATCGACTTCGGCGTCTACATGGCGCCCGAGAGCTTTCTCGTCGATGCGCAAGGCGTGATCCGCTACAAGCGCATCGGCATGTTCACCCCGGACCTGATCGATAGCGAGTTGAAGCCGCAGCTTGCGAAGCTCGGGAGAATCGCGCAATGACGCTTCCCGTTCTTTTTCCCCCGCTCCGCGGAGGAAGGGAGCGCAAAGGCGCTGCTCTTGCGTTGCTGCGACAGGTTTGTGTTGTGTTTCTGCTGTTGTTTGCTTGCATTGCCGCGCATGCGATCGACCCACTGCCGTTCAAGGATCGCGCCGAAGAAGTGCGCTTCCAGCAACTGACGCGGCAATTGCGCTGCCTGGTTTGCCAGAATCAGGACCTCGCCGATTCCGATGCGGATCTGGCCAAGGACCTGCGCAAACAGGTGTTCGACCTGATGCGCAGCGGCAAGAGCGACGCCGAAATCAAGCAGTATCTGGTCGCGCGCTACAACGATTTCGTGCTCTACGATCCGCCGCTCAAGCCCGGTACCTGGCTACTCTGGTTCGCACCGTTCGCGCTCGTGCTGATCGGCGCGATCGTGCTGTTGCGCATCCTGCGCCAGCGCGCGCGCCTGGCCCTGGTCGCAGCGCAATCCGCCGATCAGCGTTCCCTCGCGTCGCGTTCGGGCGCAACCGATTCCGGGGAAGACGACTGGTGACGATCGCGTTCGTGTCTGTCGCCGCGCTGATGCTGGCCGCGGCGCTCGCCTTCGTGCTGACGCCGCTGCTGCGCGGTGGTTCCGGCGTGGCCGACCCGGCCGCGGAAGCGCGGCGCAAGCTCAAAGCGCTCGATCACGCGCGCACGGACGGCATACTCAGCGATGCGGAATACGCGGCGAAGCGCGCCGCGATCGGCGAAGCGATGCTCGACATCATCGATGCGAAACCACAACGCCCGGTTTCCGCGTTCTACGCCGCACTCGCCGTTGCGCTGCTGCTGCCTGCGGCGGCGATCGTGCTCTACCGCCAAGTCGGCGAACCGCGTGCGCTCGATCCTGCCGCGCTGCTAACGCCGGTTGCGCAATCGCCCGCCGATCACGGCCCGGATATGCAGGCCGCGATCGGCAAGCTGGCCGACAAGCTCAAGCAGAATCCCGACGACGCCCAAGGCTGGGCTTTGCTCGGCCGCGCCTACAAGGCCATGCAGCGTTTCGACGAGGGCCGCGACGCTTTGAAGCATGCGCACGATCTCATGCCCAACGATGTCGACATCACGGTCGAATATGCCGAAGCGCTTGCGCTCGCCAGCCCGGAGCACCGCATCGCCGGCGAACCGCGCGAGCTTCTCGATCAGGCGCTCAAGGCCGATCCGCAGAACCAGCGCGGCCTGTGGCTTTCCGGCATCGCCGATTCGCAGGCCGGCAATTACGACGCCGCGATTGCGACCTGGAACCGACTCCTGCCGCTGCTGCCGAAAGACTCCGATGTGGCCGCATCGATCCAGAAACAAATCGCGCAGGCGCAGGCCCTGCGCGACGGCAAACCGCTGCCGACGGACGATGATGCAGCGCCCGCGCAGACTGTGGCGGCGGCGCCGTCGACCGCCGCTGCCGATGCAAACACAACGGCTGCAAGCCGCGCGACGCCAGACCAAGGCCCGCAGATCACGGTCAAGGTTGCGCTGGATCCGAAACTCGCGGAAAAAGCCGCGCCCGGCGACGTGCTGTTCGTATTCGCCAAGGCGGCGAGCGGGCCGCCGATGCCGCTGGCGATCCAGCGCCTCACGGTGGCGCAGCTGCCGGCAAGCGTCACCCTGAGCGACGGCATGGGCATGCTGCCCAACATGAAATTATCCACATTTCCACAAATCATCATCGGCGCGCGGATTTCAAAATCGGGCCAGGCAATCCCGCAAAGCGGCGATCTGCAGGCGCTGTCGGCGCCGATCGCGAACACGCGCCGCGAGCCGGTCGAGTTGACGATAGATCAAGTCGTGCGCTAAACAGCCGACTGGCCGGCGCAGGGAGCCGGCCAACGCCGACGATCGAGGAGCGCCACTCGTTCCACTATCGTCGATTTAGCTGCATTTTTTTGTACTGAAAGGTATTGTATTGAGCCGATGCGGCCCTGGCTTGGGTCACGGCATCGTCGCCCTTGGGGGGATTTCGTGAAAACGATTTGGGTCCGGCTGTGCGTACTCGTTGCTTCCCTGCTCGGCGCCAGCGGCGTCGCCCACGCGGACGATTCCGCCTGGCTACCCGTGCGCGATCAGAATCCGTTCGTGCTGGGCAGCGGTCTGCCACTGCTGCCGACGCCCGCGCTGCGCGCCGGAAACTGGAGCATCGATGCCACTCTGAGCGAATCCAACACCCAGCTGATCAGCAGCAGGCAGGGCCTGCTCAGCGACGGCCCGGGCATCCATCTCGTGTTCGGCGCGGAAACCCGCGAATCGCGAATCGCCGTCAACTACGCGTTCGACAACAACTGGAGCGCGCGCGCCTCGCTCGGCGACGAATGGATCGGCGTCGGCTTTCTCGACCGGCCGATCCAGGACTTTCACAAGCTCATCGGCTCGCCGCGGGGATTTCGCGGCGGCCGGCTCGGCGAGAAGCCGCCCGTGATCCGGCTCAGTAGCGACGGCGACGTGCTCTACGCGCTCGACCGCCCCGGTCAGGCGCTGGCTCCGTTACTGCTGGACCTAACTCGCACCTGGAACGTCTCCGACAGCGCGAGTTACGGCGTTTCACTCGGCGTCAAACTGCCGACCGGCGATAGCCGACACCTGAGTGACACCGGCGACAACGCCGCATCGCTGGCAGCGTTCGGCAACTGGACCGTTTACAACAGTATCCAGGTCGGCGCGCGCGTCGGCTATTTGTATACGAATGGAAACGATGTGCTGCCGACCCTGGCGCGTTCCTCGGCACCGTTCGCCGATGTCTATGTGCGCGCGCCGCTGATCGGCAAGTGGAGCGCGCAATTCCAGTTCGACGTGCACGGCGCGCTGTACCGCAACGTGCCGATTTTTCTCGACTACGCGGGCATGTATACTTTCGGCTTCGTGCGTCCGATCGGCGCGCGCTCCGAACTGCTGCTCGGCGTGAGTGAAGATCTGCCGATAGGGCATACGCAGGATGTTTCGCTGCTCGTGGCGTTCAGATACCGGCCACACGACTGAACCTTGGCGCCGGGTTGGCCGCAGTATAAGCTCGCCTGCCCGTCTCTTTTGCGCCTCGCGACCCACACGCATGAACGACGCACGCCAGTATTTCAGCCTGCCCTCGCCGTTCGCGATGCGTCGCGGCGATGCGTTGATCGGTGCGCAGGTCGCCTATGAAACCTGGGGCACGCTCAGCGCGGCGCGCGACAACGCAATCCTGATCCTCACCGGCCTGTCGCCGGGCGCGCATGCGGCGGCGAACGCAGGCGATCCCTCGCCGGGCTGGTGGGAAGACATGGTCGGCCCGGGCAAGCACATCGATACCAAGCGCTGGTTCGTGATCTGCGTCAACTCGCTCGGCAGTTGCAAAGGCTCGACCGGCGCGGCGTCGATAAATCCACAAACCGGCAAAGTATACAAACTCGATTTTCCCGACCTTACCCTCGAAGACGTCGCCAATGCCGGCTACGAACTCGTGCGCGGTCTCGGCATCGACCATCTCGGCTGCCTGATCGGCAATTCGATGGGCGGCATGAGCGCGCTCGGTTATCTCCTGCAACATCCGCGCAGCGTGCGCGCGCACATCAGCATCTCGACCGCGCTGCAGGCGCAGCCGTTCGCGATCGCGATCCGCTCGCTGCAACGCGAAGCGATCCGTCTCGATCCGCACTGGAACCATGGCAATTACGACGAAGAAAACTACCCCGAAGCCGGCATGTCGATCGCACGCAAACTCGGCGTGATTACCTATCGCTCGGCGATGGAATGGGTCGGGCGCTTCGCACGCATTCGCCTGGATCACGATGCGCGCGCGGACGGCGATCCGTTCGGCGCCGAATTCGCGGTCGAGTCGTACCTGGTCGGCCACGCGAGAAAATTCGTGCGCAGTTTCGATCCGAACTGCTACCTGTATCTGTCGCGCGCGAGCGACTGGTTCGACGTCGCCGAGCATGCTCCGAAAAATCCGGCCCCACCGATTCGCGGTGAGCAGTCCGGCAGCAAGGTAGCCGCGGCGCTGGCACGGATCGACGTCGAACGCGCGCTGGTGATCGGCGTATCCACCGACATCCTGTTTCCGCTGTCGCAGCAGGAGGAAATCGCCGGTGGCCTGCGCAGTGCTGGTGCGCAGGTCGAGTTCGTCGCGCTCGATTCACCGCAGGGTCACGATGCCTTCCTCGTCGATATCGCGCGCTTCGGCGCGGCCATCGCGGGATTTCTTGCGACGCTGTAAACTGCCTGTGTTGATGCGATCTCCTGATCGCGAAGATCACAAGCACTCTTCGAAAAAGACCGCCATGCTCGCACTCGATTTCCCCGGCTCGGGCCACCTTGTCACTGCGCTCGATCGCGCCGTGCATCACGACAAGACCTCCGAAATCGCCGATGCGTTGCGCCATACCCTGTGCGAGCTGATTCGCGATCCCTCGGTCAAATTGCCGGGTTGTGTGTTCGAACGGGTGACCGATCATTACGCGCGCCGTGAGTTGTATCGCAGCGACGAACTCGGCTACAGCGTCATCGCGATGACATGGGGACCGGGCCAGGGCACGCCGATCCATGATCACGCCGGAATGTGGTGCGTCGAAGGCGTGTGGCACGGCTCGCTCGAGATCACGCCGTACGAGCTGATCGAACAGCGCGACGACCGCTACTATTTCGAATCGCGCGGTACGATGAATGTCGGCCCCGGCTCCGCCGGCAGCCTGATTCCGCCACACGAATTCCACACGATCCGCAATCCGGAAACCGATTCGATCGCGGTGACCCTGCACATCTATCGCGGCCCGATGACGCAATGTTCGGTGTTCCGGCCAGTCGAATCGGGCTGGTATGAGCGCGACCAACGCTGCCTGGCGTTCGACGCAACGCACTGACCGTGCTGATTACTCAGAAGTCAGTAAGTAGCACAACCCGAATGGCTCTTTCCCCTCTCCCCTTGCGGGAGGGTGGCGCGCAGCGTCGGGAGAGGGGAAGGCGCCGCAGGCGCCTGCTGCGCAGGCGTCACCCTCTCCCCAACCCCTCCCCCATCAGGGGGAGGGGCTCATTCCCACATCAGCAAACCGCACAGCATTGATCCGCCTGTTCCCTTACTTTCTGACCAGCCTGTAACGGCGTATCTCAGCTCGTCATTCCCGCGCAGGCGGGAATCCAGCATTCATAGCCATGCGTTTGGAACCCGCACAAAATTAGTCGTACTCGGTCGCGCTTTAGATATAATGCGCACCCCTCATCAAAGCCGGTGTGGCGGAATTGGTAGACGCGCCAGACTCAAAATCTGGTTACTGAAAGGTAGTGTGGGTTCGATTCCCTCCACCGGCACCATTAAGTAATTCTAAGACGTCCAATAAAGTCCTGAATCATTGATGGACATCAAAAACGGGGTAGCTCGTTTGGGCGCAGGTCGAACACCAGTACCTCGGCGTCTTTCCCTTGACGAAACTTCAGAAGCGTCTCGTTCCGTATGCGTACGCCGTCGCCCTCCATGAAAGGCTCGCCCTGAAGACTAACTTCACCCCGCGCGATATGCACATACGCGTAGCGATCCGGCGCCAACTTCAAGACCGCTTCCTCGCTCCCGTCGAGCAATCCTGCATACACCCGCACGTCCTGGTAGACCGACAGAGACCTGCCCCCGCCGGAGGGTGAGATGATCAATCGCAGTCGGCCTCGCTTCTCCACATCGGAAAAGCGTGCCTCCTGATAACGGGGTTGAACACGCTTGCGCTCTGGCACGATCCATATCTGCAAGAAATGCACCGGATCGGTCTTTGAATGATTGAACTCGCTGTGGCGCACACCGGTGCCTGCACTCATCATCTGCACATCGCCGGGACGTATCACGGATCCTGTGCCCATGGAGTCCTTGTGCTCAAGCGCGCCGTTCAGCACGTAGGAAAAAATCTCCATGTCCTGGTGGCTATGTTCGCCAAACCCCTTACCGGGCTGTACCTGATCATCGTTGATGACTAGAAGATCGGAGAACCCAACCTGCTTGGGATTGTTGTAGCCGCCGAACGAAAACGTATGGCGTGACTTCAGCCAGCCGATATTGGCAAGCCCCCGGTCTGACGCGCGCAGGATTTCAAGCACTGTTCTATCCTCACTTGTATAGGCTTTTCGTCGCCGAGTCTCAATGCCCGGCAGAGCCCGCGCGACGACCAGTCTCAAACAGGAACCACGTTCGTCGCTCAGTTTCGTCGATCCATACCTCGATCAGGCTGGCGGTAGCCATATCGCGATGCTCGTCGCACACGTTGTGAGCCTCGCGCAGGCGCGCGGCAAAAGTCTTGTTGTCTTCACGCAGTTCGGCCAGCATGTCTGAGGCCTCGACGTATTCGGCCTCGTTGTCGGCCACCCGTTGTTGCCGCGAAATCTGGCCGATGGATCGAAGCGTTGTACCACCGACCTTGCGTACTCGCTCTGCGATGGGATCCGTCATCGCAAACAACTGGTCCGCCTGTTCATCAAGCAGCAAATGGTAGTCGCGAAAGTTCGGCCCACTCATGTGCCAATGGAAATTCTTGGTCTTCATGTAGAGGGCGAACACATCGGCCAGAATCGCATTCATCGCGCCCTCAATATCCTTGGTTGCCGCGGTGTCCAGATCCGTTGGCGTGGCCAATGCCGCGCTTCGTCTGCGTTCCAGCTTCTGCACCTGTTTCGTCGTCAATTTGTTCTTCTTCACGATACGCCTCGCTATTCAGGGGGTAAAAACGAACGTGCTGTGGGCGCCCCGTCACTCGGGTGCTGCGGCGCCAGTGTTCTGGTCTCGAGTCCGTTCAGTGAATGCATCCATGACGCGAGCGGAGTACACAAGTGCAGCGCCGGCATTCACCGCAATCGCTACGCCAAGCGCTTCCATGATCTCCTCTCTGCTGGCACCGTGTTTCACCGCTGCATCGGTATGCGTTGTAATGCAGCCATCGCATTGCCGAGTCACGGCGACGGCAAGAGCGATCAATTCGCGCGTCTTTGCGTCGAGGTGCGCCGTTTTTGCGCCTGCGGCACCGAGTTGTCCATAGCCACGCACGGTGTCGGGACTGATCTTGGCGATATCGCCAATCGTCGCAAGAATCTGGGTGCGATAGTTGTTCCAGTCAAGCATCATGGTGTTCTCCTCATTGAATTCGCGGCCGATCAATTCGAGATGAAACGCGTGCCATTCGATGTTGCGCGGCAAATCGAAGTGGGAGACCGTTCGATCGACAATACGCCTCAGCCATCGAATGCGCGAGCAGCGTCAAAATTCGCTGTGCCCGCTCTACAGTCGCACGTAGCGGAGGCGCAGCGCATTGGTAATCACCGACACTGACGACAGACTCATCGCTACCGCTGCCACGACCGGACTCAGCAGAATTCCGAACATGGGATAGAGCACTCCTGCAGCTACAGGAATTCCGAGGGTGTTGTACAGAAACGCGAAGGCCAGGTTCTGATAGATGTTGTGGACCGTAGCCGCGGAGAGCCGGCGTGCGCGCAAGATGCCGCCCAGGTCGCTCGTGATCAGCGTGATCTGCGCGCTTTCCTTTGCGACGTCGGAGCCGCTGCCCATGGCGATGCCGACGTCCGCCGCGGCCAGCGCTGGCGCATCGTTCACGCCATCGCCGGCCATCGCAACGCGCGCACCCGACGCTTTCGTTTGCGCGATCCACTCAGCCTTCATCGCAGGCGTCTGGTTCGCGTGAAATTCATCGATGCCGAGTTCCGCTGCCACGACCCGGGCGGTTGCATCGCTGTCTCCGGTGAGCATCACAACCCGCAGCCCATCGTGATGAAGCGCAGCAATGATCCCTGCCGCATTGGTCTTGATACGGTCCTGCACGGCGACAAGTCCGAGAAACTTGCCGTCTCGTGCGAGATACATCACCGTTTTCGCCTGTCCACGCAGCTCCTCGGCGCGCGCACGCAGCGGTGACGGATCGGCGCCGACCGAATGCATCAGCGCCGCATTGCCCAGCGCAACGGTCGCCCCTGCTACGCGGCCCCGCACACCTTGACCCGTGATGGATGAAAAGTCGCCGGCATTGGCAATCGCGATACCGCGTTTCCTTGCGCCTTCAAGTATGGCCCGCGCAAGCGGATGCTCGCTCACCGCCTCGACCGCCGCGGCCAGAGCCAACACCTCGGATTCTTTCACGTCCGCGACAACGCCTACATCCGTCAGCGCGGGCTTGCCTTCAGTCAAAGTGCCGGTCTTGTCGACAACCAATGTGCGCACGCTTGCCAACGCTTCGATTGCGACGGCATCCCGAAAAAGCACTCCCATCTCGGCTCCGCGACCACTGGCGACCATGATGGAAATCGGTGTGGCCAGGCCGAGTGCGCATGGACACGCGATGATGAGCACCGCGACCGCGTTGACGATGGCATAGGCCATACGAGGCTGCGGTCCCATCACAAACCAAACGGCAAATGTCAGCACAGCGATTGCCACGACAGCAGGTACAAAAAACGACGACACGCGATCCGCCACCCGCTGCAATGGGGCCCTGGACCTCTGCGCCTGGGCGACAAGGGCGACGATTTGCGCAAGGACCGTGTCGTGTCCAACACGATCCGCCTTCATCTTTACACTGCCGGTGCCGTTGAGCGTTCCGCCGGTCACGCGGTCGTTGGCTCGTTTCTCGACCGGAACGGGTTCACCCGTCAGCAAGGATTCGTCAACGCTGCTGGTGCCGTCGATGACAACACCATCCACCGGGATTTTTTCGCCCGGACGCACACGCAGCAGATCGCCGATCTCAATGCTGTCGAGATCAACCTCCTCTTCGTTGCCGTCTGGATTGATGCGTCGCGCTCTCTTGGGAACAAGATCCAGCAACCGTCGAATGGCAGCGGACGTCTTGCCGCGAGCGCGCAGCTCCAGCCACTCCCCGAGCAGCACCAGGGCGACGATAACGCCAGCTGCTTCGAAATAGACGCCCACCATGCCGTGCTCGTCTCGCATCGCCGGCGGAAAGAGCGATGGAACAAACGTCGCCACGAGGCTGAACGAATATGCCACGAGGACACCAAGACCAATCAGCGTATACATGTTCGGTGAACGCGCGCGAATGCCTTGCCAGCCGCGCACGTAATACGATGCGCCTGCCCACAGGACCAACGGGGACGACAACAGAAGTTCCACGAAGCGCAGCGCACGGGCTGTTGCCTCGCCGGGATGGATTCCCAGCAAATGCGGCCCCATTGCGATCAGCAGCAGCGGAACCGCCAGGATTGCGGAGATTGCAAACCGCCGTTGAACCGCCCGCAACTCCGACTCGTCCTGTGTCCCCGCAGGAACCACCGGCTCAAGCGTCATTCCACAAATCGGGCAATGTCCTGAACCGATCTGCCGGATCTGCGGATGCATGGGACAGGTGTAGATCGTTTCCCCCGCATCCGCAGCAAGCGCTCCATCTTGCCCATGCGGCACATGGGACATCGGCGACTGATGCGGGCTGTGTGCGCTCACGAATGGGACACCTGCTCAAACCGGTTAGGCAGTGCGCGGCAATACGGTCAGCACGCGAACAATGAAGGCATGCAGCTCGTTCATGAAATCGCGAAGGAATTTCTCGGTGTCTTCGTTGGTGACGCGGCCGTCCGCATCAATGAGACCGGGCTTGAACTGGATGTAGGCCTCCGGTGAATTCATCTGCGGCGAATTGCAATAGCCCAGCAAACTGCGCAGATGTTGTTGCGCCACCGCGGTAGCGATCGGCCCCGGCGATGCGCCGATTGTGGCCGATGGCTTGCGCGCAAACGAGTTCTTGCCGTACGGGCGGCTCGCCCAGTCGATCGCGTTCTTGAGACCACCGGGAATCGAACGGTTGTATTCGGGTGTGACGAAAAGTACTGCGTCGACGTCGGCGAGCGCCTGCTTGAAGGTCTGCGCGGATGCCGGATAGTTCTTGTCGAAATCCGGGCTGTACATCGGCAGGTCCCTGAAATGGATCTCTTCGAAGGTCAGCTCGGGAGGGGCCAGGCGCATCAGCGCCGTCGCGAGCTGACGGTTGATGGAGGCTGACGAAAGACTGCCAATGAGATAACCGACCTTGTACGTTGCCATGTCATTCTCCTGATCGTATACCGCCGAATTAAGGAACTGCGGACCGCAAAATCTACTTCTACTTGCCTTGCGCCCAAGCCAACTCGTCACGGTGCCCGCTCGCGGCCCCACTCAGTGTAATCGAGGGAAACCCCAAGTGATGCATGATTTCGCGCAGCAGCAAAAGCGATGCGACGAAATTCATGTCTGCGGGCATTGGGTCTTGCGAACTCGGCCGTCCGAGCGGTATTGCGACCATCCGCTCAAAGGTTTTCTCGACCACGTCGCGCGGGAGCGTGGACGCCTCGTCGTTGAGCCCGGCAATTCGCGCGATGTTGCGCAGCACGGGATCGCTGCCGGACAGCGCCAAACCGCGCACGTCGTTCGGTACCTGCATCAGCGCGTCCTCGATCGTGTCGATGGCCTGCTCGATATCGATCGCATGCAGTGGCGTGCGCGACAGGTGCTTGCGCCCGATGATTAACCACCCGGGAGCGAGCATTACCTCATCATCGTCTCCACCGCCACCGTGTGTCAGCGCTGTACGTTCGGCACCCAGGTGAAGGACCGCGGCGTCACGCGTCATGATTGAGCCAGCGCAAAAAGTCGGAGCGCATCTCTTCACCCAACTCATGGCCTGTCGCATAAATGCGTGCGACATGGGCAACGCCGAGGCGGTTCAACCATGCGTCGGAACGCTCGGCCCAGAAGACCGGCAGCTTGGTGTCGTACTGGCCGTGCCCGATGAAAGCCCGGAGTGACGATAGTCGCGCGGGATCAGCAATGTCGGATTCGATCTCCGGCAGAATGCGTCCACACAACACGGCGAACGCAGCAACACGTTCGGGCGCTGTAAGCGCCACACTCGCACTCATGATGCCGCCTTGGCTGAAACCGGCAATCGTCGTGCGCCGCGGTTCGATGGCGTACTGCGCCTGCAGCTGTTCGATGCAGTGGATCAGCAGCTGACGACTTTGCTCGGCCTCGTGCAGATCCGGTTGCGGGCCGCTCGCCGTGAACGCCACGCGGAACCAGGCGAATTGTTCCTGACCCAGCTGCAGCGGGCCGCGCGGAAAAACGACGAGCGTGTCGGCGGCCACGTCGGCAGCCAACTCGACGAGGTTCGTCTCGTTGCCGCCGACACCGTGCAGCAATACGAGCAACGACGCAGGTTTTTGCGCCGCCGGCGCGCGCATGCGCAAGCGCAGCGCGAACTGCGGATCGGCGATCAATGGTCCGATGCCGGTCACGCGGCTTGCCCGAGCGCGAGCGTGGCGGCAACCAAGGGTGACGACGATCCGCTCACGACGCGAGGCGCGTGACGGTCGATGTCGTCCTGCTGACGCGCCGAGAACGGAATTGGCTCGCTCGGCCCACTCATCATTTCCTCCCTTAACGGCACCTTCGGCAAGCGCCGATCATTTTTCCGTCGTGGCTTCTTCCTGCACGGTCAGCACGGCTTCTGGCGTGGCTTCCAGCCTGGCTTGCGGAATGTGCTTGCCGCTCATATCCGAGATGCCATAAGTGCCCTGTTCGATTTTCTTCAGTGCCCGTTCGATATCTGCCAGACGCCGGTTGTCGACATCGTGCAGCGCCTGATTGACCTCACGCCGTGCGTTGACCTGCGCTTTCTCCTCGAATTCCGAAGCTTCGCCACCGTACTCTTGCTGAAGCTCGCGTTCTCTGCTGATCGTGCGATGCTCGCCGCCGAGCAGCTGGTCGCGCAACGCGAGCAGACGCTTGTGCTGCTGTTCGATGAATTCCCTCGTCAAGCTTGTGTTGTGGCCGGACATGGACCGTCTCCTTGCAGTGCCAATTGGGAAATGCGCTTCGATGCGGTCACGAACAGCATCTGCCGGTCAGATGATACGCCTCGCATCGCCGGCGCGCCGAACCGCGTTGGCTCAAGGGTCAGCGCGACGCTCTGCTCGAAATACAAGCGATTTCCCGGGGCCCGCCACACTGATCGACATCGCAAATATTATCAACACGCCTGGCCGTTCCATCGGACGATGCCACAACGATGTTACTGCAGAAGCAGAGCTTCGAATGCGAGTCCTTCGAGCGGGAAATGGTAGAAGTACAGCAGCATTTGAGATGCTATTCTGACAAATTGGCGGAGCGTTTTTGGCAGCATGCAAACGCTACCACGCACATTTTTGCCGGGAGCCACAAACGTGACCAGAACCACTCAGTCCCCCAGACTCGGAGTCGAAACGCCAATGTCCGTCAAAGCGACAATGGGCCACATGCGTGGTATAAGGAAATGCCTCTTCTCTCTTTTTCTGGCAGTGTGCGCGATGATTCCGACCCCTGTACCGGCGCAAGGGGTATCGACGGAGGCGAATGAAAATCGCAAGCTCGTTGTCGCGTTCTACGAACGGTTTTTCAATCAACACGACCTTGCTGCCGCTGATCGCTACATCGGCGATGTATACATCCAACACAACCCCAATGTGCCGAACGGCCGCAAGGAGTTCGTGGAAGGCTTTGCACGAGTTTTCGCGCAATTCCCGCAACGCCACAGTCAAATTGTCCGAGTGATCGCGGAAGGCGGTCTGGTGGTGCTACACGTGCACCTTACCAAGTCGCCCGAGGACCGAGGCACGGCGGTAGTGGATATTTTTCGACTGGATCATGGTCGCATCGTTGAACACTGGGATGTGCAGCAAGCCATTCCGGAGCAGACAGCAAACAGCAACACCATGTTTTGATCAAAAAGACGGTGCGCTTCAGACCTTCGCTGTCGAGTTAGCAGCGCGGTGCACTCAGGTATACATATTCAGCGGGAGCGATGCAGATGATCAGTATGCAGTCACACAAACTCAGAGTCGAAGCGTCAATGTCAGTCAAGGCGATTATCGCAGCGTCAGCTTTGTTGTTCGCCAGCATCGCGACGGCGGGTGATGCGCAACTCGCCAAATACAAGGCAGACGAGATCAAGGCCAAAGATCACCTGTCGATCTTCGACACGCTGGATTTCGATGTCTATACCCATCAGAAGTGGGAGCGATTCAAGGAGAGCCACGCGCCGGACATCCTCGTGCATTATCCCGATGGGCATACGACAAAGGGATTGGAAGCGCATATTGCAGAACTCAAACCCATGTTCGTGTTTGCGCCCGACACGCGCATCGAAACGCACCCCGTGCGCATCGGCACCGGCGAGTGGACCAGTGTCATCGGCGTCATGCAGGGCACTTTTACCCAGCCCATGCCCATCGGCGGCGGCAAGACGATCGCTCCCACGGGCAAAAAATTCAAATTCGAAATGGCTACCATCGGCCATTGGAAAAACGGGCTCATGGACGAGGAGTATTTGTTTTGGGATAACCAGGCATTCATGAAACAAGCCGGTCTCGCACCCTGACCCAGGTTTTTAGCGCGGTACTTCGAAGCGACGGCGAGAAGACTAATCGTCGTCGGTCTGTATGATCGACTCAGTATTCCTTTAAATCCAAGTCGCGCACACGGTGTTGGCGCTGCCATAGGCGGGCGGCAAGCAGTTGCGGACGGGCTTGAGCGCTTTCCTTTTCCGCCCGAGCTCCACGCTGGATAATTATACCCTCCGGCGAAAAAATGAACGACTTCGATAGCTGTCCCAACACTTATGCAATTTCGCCCACCTCGCAGATGAGCGATGGAAGCAGCTTGCTACTCCCATCCCGGAGGTTTTTTCAGGAGGGATGCCGCATCGGTCGTCTGCACGCCATGGCCCTATGCACCGCCAGCGGACACCGGGCGCGCCTCATGACGACGATTTGCCGATCGCTGCATCGATGCTCGCGGAGCCGGCGCCGTACTTGGCGAACCACAGCAGGCCGCCGGTGATCGAGAGGTTCTTCATGAAATTGATGGCCTGGCCCTGATCGGAGAAATTCATATGCGCGATCAGTGCGGAGCCCACCGTGAATGCCGCAATGACCGCAGCGACCCAGCGTGTCTTGAATCCGAACAGCAGTGCAAGGCCACCACCCAGCTCAATGAGGATGACCAGCGGGGTGACCACGCCCACCAGGGGAATGCCCAGTGAGGAAAAGTAGCCTTCGGTGCCGTTGAAGCCCGTCAATTTCTGCCAGCCCGAAATTATGAACATCTGCGCCATCAGCAGCCGTGCCGCGACACTAATCAATTTGTCCACGATGTGCTCCTTTGCCTGTCAGGTTGAGTTTGCGGGCTCCCGGCGAGCGGGATCGCCGGGGCGTGTAGGTTGCCGCCAGATTAGGTTGATGGAGTGATCTTTGCCAGGCCGCGAGCTGAGATTCGTCAGCATGTAAGGGAGCAGACGCGAACAGCGCGATCACACACATTGCCGTCAACGGGCGACCGTCCGAGCTGCGGTCCACGGCGTGCCAGAACGAATCCCCATCACCATCGGTTGAAACACGAAAGCTCTCCTTGGCTGAACGTGGCAAGTTGGCGCGTTGGCAACCGCAGTACGATGCAGTATTAGCGCCTGGAGGTTGATCGATAGTACGTCTGATGCCTTGGCGCTCGCAATGACCTCCCGTGATTTGCCACGCGATCGGGCCTCAAACCCTGGCGACGGGAAGCCGCCAGTGGCGCCTGATCGCAAGGACGCGGAGTGCGAAGCAGAACGCCGCTCCGACGAGCGCCGCCGGGCCGGGCGGCAGCTGCAGCACGTTTGCGACAACCACGATCGCCGCACCCGCCAGGGCTGCCAGGGCATACAGGTCGGTCCGCAGCACGGTGGGGATCTCGGCCAACAGAATATCGCGAGCCATGCCGCCACCGATTCCCGTCAACATGCCAAGCAAGGTGGCCATGACCGGATTCAGTCCGTAGACCAGCGCCTTTTGCGCTCCGACGACTGCAAAGAGCGCTAGTCCCGCGGCATCGAACAAAAGTACCGGATTCCATCGCTGCGTGATTCTGGCCGGAAAATAGAACGTGACGAATCCGGCTGCGAGCGAGACCCCGAGATAGTGCCAGTCGCTGATGGCTCCAGGTGGAACAGCACCAATCAAAATGTCGCGAACGATTCCCCCCGTATTCGCTGCCGCAAAGGACAGCACCAGGACACCGAACAGATCCAACTTGTGTTTCACACCCGCCATCGCACCGCTCAGCGCAAAAACAAAGGTGCCAGCAAGATCGAGCGCATACGGAAGCGAGATCATGACGCGGTCTCCTGAGACTTTTCAGCGGGCTCATCTTTCCACAACGCGAGCGGTTAATGCAGTGATGAATTGATCCACCACTGATCAACGCTCTGCCATGGTGATACCGTCCTCATCGATGAGATAGCGGTGCTCCAGAATGCAGGCGCCCGCGCGCAAGCTTGCTTGCACGCTACCCCTTTAGCCACGCCCCAGTCGCGACAACCAGTGCCTCGACACCGGTGCGCAGGGTGGGATGGATAACTGGCGCGAACTTGGGACTGTGATTGACCGGCAACTCGTTGATCCGGCCTTCCTCCTTGGCTTTGGCGTAGACAGCAGGATCAGTACCGCCCACGAACCAAAAGACCGAAGGGGCATGCCATTCGGTGCCAAAGCATCCGAAATCCTCGCTGGCCGGCGCGGGGCCGGTGTGCATGACACGATCGGCCGAGAAGTGTGCGCGAAGCGCCCCGGCGACCCGGTCACTGGCCGTCTTGTCGTTCACATTGAGCGGATAGCTGTCGAGCGGCGTGATCTCTGGTGGCCGCGGTGCGCCCGACGCCTCCGCTTCGGCATTCACGATCCGCTCTATCGCCGCGAGCACTCGCTTGCGAACCCCCGCATCGAAGGTCCGAACGTTCAGCTTGATGATGGCTTCATCCGGGATCACATTCTCCTTGGTGCCGGCCTGCAGGACGCCGACCGTGACCACGGCGGCCTCGGTGGCAGCGACTTCGCGGGAGACGATAGTTTGCAGTCGCAGGACCGTCGAGGCGGCCATGACAACCGGATCGATGCTGGCCTGCGGCATCGATCCATGTGCGCCGCGCCCGAACAGCCGAATCTGCAGACTGTCGGCCGCGGACGTGATGGGCCCCGCGCTTCCGGCAACCGTGCCCGACGGTCCGACCATGACGTGCTGACCCAACACGACATCCGGCTTGGGAAACCGTTTGAAAAGGTCGTCAGCGATCATTGCCCGCGCGCCCTGCGCAGTCTCCTCGCCGGGCTGGAAAACCGCCATCAACGTGCCACGCCACGCCGTACGTGAATCGGCAAGCAACTTTGCGGCACCCACAAGCCACGTCACATGCATATCATGGCCGCACATATGCGAGACCGGCACGGTGTTACCTTCTGAATCAGCGACCGTTACCTTGCTCGCATAGGGCAAACCCGTCGCCTCCTCCACAGGCAGCGCATCCATATCGGCGCGCAGCATGACCGTCGGCCCATCGCCGTTGCGCAGCAAGCCCACCACGCCGGTCTTGCCGATGCCGGCCGTGACTTCAAAGCCCGCCGCGCGCAGACGGTCGGCGGCCAAACCTGCCGTGCGCGTCTCCTGCATCGAGAGTTCTGGATGCGAGTGCACATCCTTGTAGAAAGCTTCCAAGTCGGGAAGCAGGCTATCGAGGTCGCGCAATACTGAATCCGGAGAATTGGTCTGAGGCGTGTTCATGAGTTCGGACCCTTCCTATGAATGTCGGCAGCCTACTTGTCACCGCAGCGCGGCATGATGCGGCATGAGAACTGAAGCTCGCACTTTTTGGTGGACGACGCCATTGCTGCGGCTCCAATCATAGCGCTTGCAAAGGAACGATTGAATTCAATCGCATCCCTTTCGCCTCGTGCAAAGACTCACAGACTCGGTGTGGCTCGGCGCAACGAATAAGCTGCAATTTGATCCACGTCAGTTCCGCGCTTTGGTTTCCGCCGGAATATCGCTGCATGGAAACGGCAACGCAAGTCACAATCCCCCATTTCGATTCATCGCTGATCGCCCGCCATGACGTTGCCGGACCGCGGTATACGTCATATCCGACCGCGCCACAGTTCAATACCACGTTCGGCGAAACCAACCTGCGCGCCTTTGCGCGCGCCTCCAATGAGGATCCTGTACCGCGCCGGCTTTCACTGTACGTGCATGTGCCGTTCTGTCTGAGTCCCTGCTTCTATTGCGGTTGCACGCGCATCATCACGCGCGATCCAGGCAAGGCAGGCGTCTATCTGGGTTATCTCCAGCGCGAAATCGAGTTGACCGCTCCGTTGTTCGACCGCGACCGTGCGCTCGTGCAGCTGCACTTTGGTGGTGGTACGCCGAATTTCCTCGGCGCCGATCAAATGGGCGAGCTGCTCGAATCGCTCGCACAGCATTTCACATTCAGTCGCGACAGCGACCGCGAATTCGGCATCGAAATCGATCCGCGCTGGTGCGGACCGGACTACGTGCAGATGCTGGCGAAACGCGGTTTCAACCGTATCTCGGTCGGTATCCAGGATTTCGATCCCGCCGTGCAGGCTGCGGTCAACCGCATGCAGAGCGTCGAGCAGACGCGCGCCGTACTCGAAGCCGCGCGCAGTTCAGGCTTCCGCTCGACCAGCGTCGATCTGATCTATGGCTTGCCCAAACAGACTGTGGCAAATTTCAGGCGCACACTCGACCAGGTCATTGCCCTGGCGCCCGACCGCATCGCCGCCTACGCCTACGCCCACCTGCCGGAGCGCTTCAAGGCGCAACGGCGTATCCATGTAGGGGACTTGCCCGATGCGGCCACGCGACTCGCCCTGCTCGGCCTCACCGTTGAAACGCTCACCGCCGCGGGCTATCGCTATATCGGCATGGATCACTTCGCGCGGCCCGGCGACGACCTGGCTCGCGCGCAGGACGCGGGCACCCTGCAGCGCAACTTCCAGGGCTACTCCACCCACGCCGACTGCGATCTGGTCGGCTTGGGCATGAGTTCGATCTCGCACGTCGGCGCGAGCTTCAGTCAGAACGCGCGCGACCTGCCCGGCTACTATGCCGCGCTCGACGCCGGTCGCTTGCCGGTTGCACGCGGCCTCGCACTGGACGACGACGATCTGATCCGCGCCGATGCGATCCAGCAGCTGATGTGTCACGGGACGCTCGACATCGCCGCGTTCGAAGCACGCCACACGCTCGATTTTGACGCGTACTTTTCCACCGAACTGCTGCGCCTGCAGGAACTGGCGAACGACGGGTTGATTGTGCTGGAACCCCAACGACTGGTGGTTACTTCGCGCGGCCGCTTCCTGTTGCGCATTATCGCGATGTGCTTCGACGCCCACCTGCCGCGCGAGCAAGCGACAACGCAAATACGCTATTCCCGCGCACTATGACGACTTCGTGCTGCGCAATCGGCAAATGACTCGATCGCTGCGCTAACGCGAGGGGCTTGCGTCCATGCGGGATCGCGACGGCAACTCGACAGCGCAGTCGCAGGCCTTGATCCTCAGTGGCGCATCAGCACCGGAATCTTGCTGTGCTCGAGTATGTGCAAGGTCGCGCCGCCCAGCATCCACTCGCTGAATCGGGAACGCCCATAGCCACCCATTACAAGAAGATTGGCTTGTGCCTTGTCCGCGGTGCGCAACAGTTTCGCCCCCGCCACGTCACCGCTTGCGTCGAACAGACGCTTGGTGAATTTGATGTCATGTCGTGTCAGGTATTGCTCGACATCGAGCGGTGGTTGCCAGGCAAGCGACGAAAATGGCAACGCTCTCTCGCCATAAAGGAGAATGACCCGTCCCGCCTTTCTCAGCAATGGCAATGCCGCGTGCACGGCACGCATGGATTCGGTGGAACCATTCCAGGCGATGGCTATCGCGTCCGGATTCGCATTCGGGTGCAACTTCTCGGGCACCACAATGCAAGGCAATCCCGAGGTGATCAAAATTTTCCCCAGCGTCTGCGCGGAACCCCATAGGCTGTTCTTTCCCGCCTCCAGAACAAGTACATCTTGCCAGTTTGAGGCATGCGCGAGCACCATTTCGACGCTTCCCTCGGCTACCTGCCAATGCGCGTGTTTGATCCCAAGCCCGTTCGCCCAGTTGCAAAACAGCGGTTCCGCTTCGACGGCCTCGCGCACCACATTCGCGGTCCAGTTGTAAAGCTCCGGATAGACGGTCGGCGCACCAGCGGGCGGGACAGGGCCGGATACGTAGATGCCCGTCAGAGACGCATCGAGCAACGCGGCGAGATCGCCCGCATACTGCATGTTGCGGGTCCAGCTGCCATATTTGTTTGCAAGGGCGAGAATGTCGCGCATTACCGTCTCCGCTACGCTTGGTTACGCACCAAAATATAACAGTTACGCGCGCAGTCGGCGTTGATCGAGGTCATACACGATCATTGCGTCGACGCGTCTCACGTCTCGTTTGAACGCACGGACCGCGCTCGGCGGAAACCGCGCAACCGACCCAGCTGGCGTTGCATGGCCAACCTCTTCCATCGTTCGATCGAATCCGGATCGAGCCGGCTGCTCGTGCTGATCGGGTAGTCGATGCGCGAGTCGATCCAGGGCTGCATCGCGCCGCGCATTTCGATTTGAGCTGGCACGGTTGTGCTGTCAATCGTATTTCCGGCAACAAGTTCTTGTGTCCGGGCGCCGGGATTGCGCAACGCGAGAATGGCGGCATAGCCGCGCGAGCGAATCGTTCGCGAGATCGCGTTCGCTTCGATGGTCTGCAGACGAGCTCCTGCGTTGAGCGGATCAAGAGCGTCCGCCACGTTGTTGGCAAGCAGCGCCAGCTTCGGTCTGGAAACGATCGCCGTGAGCGATGCGTGGCGCAATCCGAAAGCGGAGGCCTGCGCGATCAATTCCGCGGGAACGTCGCGCAACCTGCCAAGTTCGGCCGTGGTGCGGCCGCTACCCAACCGCGCTCCCCGCTCCCGCGCCATTCGCACATTGCCGGACAGGCATCCCTGGGCGAAAGTCCGCGCAATCGCGCCGGCGCACATGCGACCCTCCGTGCTGTCGTAGCGCAGGCCCAGCAGCGTCAACGCGTCGGCGACACCCATGATGCCGATGCGGACCGACGGGTTCGGACCACCTTCCCCGGCGCATTGCAGCACCACATCGTCCAGGGCGCGCACCGCAAGCCTCGCCCCTGCGTGGAGTCCATCGAAATCGAAACGGGCTTCTGGTGTAAACGGGTCGCCGACGAAAGCGGCCACATTGAGTAACGCGATCGCATCAGGATGAAAACAATCGCACGCGCCGGCGCGCGCGCCGGCGATGATTCGCTCATCGAGCAGCAGCTGCCAGCTCGACAGCGCGTCGAAAAAGCGCTCCTCCCAGATTTCCGCATCCTTGGGCTCCGCGGCAACCAGGGCGCGGGCGATGCGTAGCCATGTTGCCTCGATCGACAGCTCCAGAACGTGGTTGCCATCGCGCAAACGGAACCATGCATCCCACGCCTCTACCGCCGCCGGGTCGACGAATGGCGAATTGATTGGCTTGTCCAGCACGGCACTCCTCGACTGCTTGCGCAGTATCGAAGATGCCAGCGCACGGGATTTGAGCAGGATCAAGTCCGCACAGGTTCGCAATGGCTGTTACAAACTGTTACCGATCGTTTCCAAGCAGTCGTCGTCTTATGCAGGGCAACCGTTAGCCTGAGCTACGAATATCGTCAGCCCTTTCGATGAGGATCCGCCCATGAGCCAGGTTGTTGCACAGTCTGTTTCTTCCCAAGTCGCAAACGCCACTCATGCCGGCCACATATCGGTACACAGCACACAGGGTTTTGATCCAGAACTGATTCGCGAGCACGTCCAGATCTTCCGGCGGCGGCTCGAACCGGGCCAGTATGTATACCGCACCGGGCAGCCGTTTCATTCACTGTTCTTCGTGCGGGTCGGATCGGTAAAAATGTGCGAACTCGCCGATGACGGCCGCGAACAGGTCACGGCATTTCGTCTGCAGGGGGAAATCGTCGGCGCCGAATCGATCGGGTTGGCGACATATTCGTGCGACGTGATTGCGCTGGAGACCAGCGAAGTTTGGGAACTGCCTTACCCACCGGTCCTCACTGCGTGTCTGCGTATCCCCGATCTGCACTCCCGGTTGACGGCGGCGCTGGCCCAGGAAATCCGCCGTGGTCGTTCCTGGATGCTCGCGCTGGGCACCCTTACTGCCGAGCAACGCGTGGCGGCTTTTCTGCTCGATCTGGCCGCTCGCTACCAGGCGCTCGGATTCAGCGGCAGCCATTTCATCCTGCGCATGTGCCGCGCCGATATCGCCAGCTATCTTGCGCTGAAGCATGAAACCGTCAGCCGCGCTCTGGGCCATCTGGCGGATACGAATAGCATCGACGTGGAGCGGCGCGAGATACGCATTCTGGATCATGCGGAGTTGCGCCGTGTCTCCAGTCCGAGCACGCAAGTCCATTGAAGCTCAGAGCGCGACAATGGGTGTCAGTGATTGACGTATCGAGGCCAGAAGGTCCTCCCGCCGATACGGCTTGCGCAGTAGTGGCAGGCTTGGTGGAGTAGTCGTATCAGGTTGGGATGTCGGGTGCTCATAGCCGGAGGTGAGCAGAACGCGCAGGTTCGGCCACAGACTTTGTGCGGCATTGGCAAGCTCACCGCCGCTCATCCCGCTGCCCAGAACGACATCGCTGAACAGCAACGCCACATCGCGACGGGACTGCAATATCTGCAATGCCTGTTCACCGTTGGCCGCCTCGCAAGTCGTGTATCCGGCTGAGGTCAGGAATGCGACGGCGATGCGTCTTACATCTTCCTCGTCTTCCACGACGAGAACGATCTCCTTTCCGGCCGGAGGCGGCTTCGGCGGCAGCTGCGCACGCGGCGGCGGCGCCGACGCGGCTGCAGGCAAATACAAATCGATGCGTGTACCGTAGCCGAGCCGACTCTCGGCAACGATATGTCCACCGGACTGCTTCACGAAGCCATACACCATGCTGAGCCCCAGCCCGCTGCCACGTCCGGTCTCCTTTGTAGTGAAGAAGGGTTCGAACGCGCGAGCCAGGACATCCGGCGTCATCCCGAGCCCCGTATCGCGCACTTCGATGGCGACGTAAGTGCCGGCGGGCAACTCGGGTGATGCTTCTGCAGAGTCCACATGTCGCTCACGCGCAACGATATACAAGACCCCACCACGTGGCATCGCATCGCGCGCGTTGATTGCCAAATTCAGGATCGCGGCGTCGAGCTCGCCCGGATCGACGAAGACGTTCGCCATGCCCGGCGCGCACTGGATCTCCACTTTCACCGCTTCGCCGAGCGACCTGACCAGCATTGGGCCAAGTTCGTCGAGCAAGGTGCGCATATCGATCGCCAGCGGATTCAGACGCTGACGCCGAGCGAACACCAGCAGCTTGCGCGTCAGCTCCGCTCCGCGCCCGGTGGCGCGCAAGGCGGCGGCAAGTATGTCCTGTACCTCGGGCCGGTCCGCGAGTTCGTCTTCCAGCAGCTGCAGGTTTCCGGAAATAACCGTAAGCAGATTATTGAAATCGTGGGCGATCCCGCCAGTGAGCTGACCCACCGCCTCCAGACGCTGGGCGTGCGCAAGTTGCTCCTCCGTGCGGGTGCGCTGCGCGACGGCCGCGAAGAGATGGGCCACCGAGCGTAAAAAGTGTACTTCGTCGCGATCGAATGCATTGCGCTTGCGCGCCGCCGCGATCAATGCGCCCATCGGACCCTCGCGATCGAATAACGGCACGGCGACGAGATTGTCGTAAGCTCCTTCGGCGAGCATGCGCTTGAGATCCGCCGACTTTCCTTCCGGCAGCTCGTCGATGGATGCAATGAACGCTTCTTCAGATCGCGGCACGGCGGAAAAGCACTCGGGTGAAAGCAGAAACGCGACGATTTTCTGAAACGCCGGAACCATTCCGACCGAGGCGCGCAACTGCAACGGCCTGCCCTGCGTCTGGATCAAGGCCACGGCAATCGCGTCGACATCCAGTTCGCGGGCAATGAGGCCGGGCGCCGTATCCAGCAATGCGTGTGCGCCTTGGGATTCCAGGGCCAGACGACTGAGGTGGGCGACCGTCTTGTCGTAGCGTGCGCGAATTATCGCCTGCCGGGCGCGCTGGGTCTCCGATATGTCCCGAATCGACGCGACGTAGAAACGACCGTCCTCGCTTTCGATCGGACTGAGTCCTATCTCGGCCGGGAACTCGCTGCCGTCGAGGCGCACGCCGCTCAGTTCCTGGCCTTTGCCCATGGGCCGAACCCGTGGCTGACGTATATAGTCCGCACGATGCGCCAAATGAGCTTGACGAACACGCTCAGGAACCAGCGCATCGACCGAAAGCCGCGTGAGTCCGGCGGGTGGATAACCGAAAAGCCGCTCCGCCTGGGGATTGCTCAAAATGATGCACCCGCTCGCATCGATGACGACCATCGCATCGGGCGCGGTCTCGAACAGAGCCTTGAAAGTCGCGGTCTTCAGCGCAGGAAAGTCGGCCATGACCTCACCCGCGCTCCACGCGTGCCGAAAACAGATAGCCTGCCCCGCGCACGGCCCTGATCAGAGCCGGCTTCGCCGCATCGTCTTCCAATTTACGGCGCAGTCGTCCGACGCCGACGTCGATAGCGCGATCGTATGGCCCGGTGTCGCGCCCGTGCAAATGGCTCATCAGATCGTCTCGCGAGAGTACGCGGTCGGGGTGAGCGAGGAAAACGCGGAGCAGCTCATACTCGCCCGTAGTCAAGGGGACTTCGTCACCTTCGGGCCCGGTCAGCGTGCGTGCGCCGGTATTCAGTGTGAATCCGGCAAAGCGGAGATTCCCGGTCGAATTTGATCCAGGCGTTTCCGCTGCCGCAGTTCGACGCAGAACGCTGCGCACGCGGGCGAGCAATTCACGCAGATCAAACGGCTTAGTGACGTAGTCGTCGGCGCCAAGTTCAAGGCCGACGATACGATCGACCGACTCCGCGCGCCCGGTGAGTATGATGACGGCGACCTTCCAGGTCTCGCGCAGGTAACGAGTCAGCGCAAAGCCGTCCTCCCCTGGCAAACCCAGATCCAGCAGGACCACGTCAATCGATTCGGCTTGAAGGATCGCGCGCATCGACGTGCCTTCGCCCGCGACGCTGACATCGAAGCCCTGCACCGAAAAATAGCGCCGCAGCACATTGGCAATTTCCTGGTCGTCCTCCACGACAAGCAGACGTTGGCGCCTCGCCGCTGACTGGTTGGTCATATCCGCTGGCATCGATCGGCCTGTTCTCGATGGGTTGGGTGAGGAGGACAAAAAGTGCGTCCTGTCGAATGGACTTGATTTACATCAACGACGTCCTTGCTGCGAGGAATAGGGTATCACCGAGATTGCGGGAGTAAGCCATGAAACCCGATCGTGAACTTCAACAAGACGTGATCGATGAACTCGGATGGGAAGCGTCGGTGCCGGCCACCCGAATCGGAGTCGAGGTCAATGAGGGAATCGTGACCTTGGCCGGCCATGTCGAAAGCTATTCGCAGAAATGCGCAGCGGAACGGGCTGCGCAACGGGTTGTGGGTGTAAAAGGCGTCGTCCTGGAGATCGACGTGGCCTTGCCCGTCGCCAGCTGGCGCTCGGATGAGGACCTGGTGCGGGCCGCATGCCACGCGCTGGAATGGAATTCAGCTGTGCCCCAGGGCCGCTTGAAAATCACGGTTCAAAATGGCTGGGTAACCCTGGCCGGCGAAGTCGATTGGGCCTATCAATGCCGTACGGCGATCGACGCCATCAACCATATCGTCGGCATTACCGGCATTACGCCCAATATTTCCAGCCGATTTCAGCGGTCTGGGAATCCGGATCCGGGCAGCGTCCCCGCGCAATGCGTGCACGGATGCGAGGGCCGATGCGACTGGTGCGTTTGGTGACGGAGCGATATCGGGTCGGATAGCAACGTCACGCGCCGCGAGCGGCGAACCAGCCCAGGACGCCACGGCGCGACTCTGCAAAACGAACGGGCATCCACCGATGATCGAATTCGACTCG
>NZ_DATBQK010000027.1:0-16406 GCF_036560865.1 Rudaea sp. | reverse complement strand
GATCGAGCATCCGCGCCAGCTGAAAAGCGTGCTGCCGCCGCTGCTGCGCGACGGCGATCTGCTGCTGGTGATGGGCGCGGGGAATATCGGCGTCGCGGCGAACGAACTGGCCGCGGCGGGCAGGTTGAAAATTGGAAAATCTGGCCCGGGAAGGAATGGATGATGCGCATCGCTGACGCCAGGCAATTCGGTCGGGTCGCGGTCGCGATGGGCGGCAGCAGCGCGGAGCGTGAAGTGTCGCTCGATTCCGGCCGCAACGTACTGGCCGCGCTGCGCGCGCGCGGTGTCGATGCGCATCCGATCGACGGCATCCCGGCGCTGCTCGACGCGTTGCGCGCGGGTCATTTCGCGCGCGTGTTCAATATCCTGCACGGCCGTGGCGGCGAAGACGGTGTGCTGCAGGGCGCGCTCGATTCGTTGCGCGTGCCCTACACCGGTTCGCGCGTGCTCGGCTCGGCGCTGTCGATGGACAAGGAAAAAACGAAGCGGGTGTGGCAAAGCCTACGCTTGCCGACTCCTATGTTCGGCGTGCTCAATGCGCGCGACGGTGCGCGTGAACGTACTGCGGAATTCGCCGAGGCCACGATCAGGAAAATCATCGAAACGATACCGTTGCCGCTGATCGTCAAACCGGTGCATGAAGGGTCCAGCGTGGGCATCACGCGCGTTCGCTCGCAAGGCGATTTTGCGGAAGCCTTCGCATTGGCCGCGCGCTACGACGGTGAATTGCTGGTCGAAAAATTGATTGAAGGCGATGAATACACCGTCGGCATCCTGCAAGGGCAGGCGCTGCCGTCGATCCGCATCGTTCCGGCCGGTGAGTTCTACGACTACCACGCCAAGTACGTGGCCGACGATACGAAATACATCTGTCCGGGGCTGAACGAAGCGGGCGAAACTGCGATCCGCCAACTCTCGCTCACCGCGTTCGAGTCGATCGGATGCAGCGGTTGGGGCCGCGTCGATCTGATGCGCAATGCAGCGGGCGAATTCTTCCTGCTCGAAGTCAATACCACACCCGGCATGACCAGCCATTCGCTGGTGCCGAAAGCCGCACGTGCGGTCGGCATCGAGTTCGAGGAACTGTGCTGGCGGATTCTGGAGACCAGTCTGGAGCGCGACGTCGCCCAGCCCTCAGCCCTCGGCCCTCAGCCCTCTGACGCGGAGCGGCAGCCATGAACCGCCGCATCCTCAAACTCTTTGCCTGGGCGATCGCGCTGACCTTGGTCGTGCTGCCGGTGGTGGGCGTGCTCAACGGCTGGTTCGCCTCGCAGCGCTGGCCGATCCGCAATCTGCAGGTGGAGGCGGAGTTCAATCACGTCGGCGCCGAACAGATTCGCGCCGCGGCGAGAAATTATCTCGGCACCGGGTTCTTCGCGATCAAGCTCGACGACATACGCGCCGCGGTGGAAACGCTGCCCTGGGTCGAACATGTCGAAGTGCGCAAGCGCTGGCCGGACACGATCGAGATGCGCGTGCTCGAGCAGCAGCCGTTCGCGCGCTGGGGCGACAAACGCCTGGTCGGACGCAACGGTTCCCTGTTCGCCGCGTCTGGTGCCGAGTCGATCCAGGGCTTGCCGCAACTCGACGGCCCGGACGATGCGCTCGCCGACGTGGTCGCCTTCTACAACAGGACGCTGCTCACGCTGACTGGCAGCGGTCTGGCGCTGGCCGGCGTGAGCATGAGCGCGCGCGGCAGTTGGAAGCTCAGCCTCGTCGACGGCTCCGAAGTGATGCTCGGCCAGCACGATATCGACGCGCATCTGCAACGCTTCCTCGATGTGTTTCCGCGCCTCGCCGCCGGGCGTGGCATCAACACGTTTGCGCGCGCCGACCTGCGCTATGCGAATGGCTTCGCGATCCGCTGGCCAGTGGTCGTGCCCACGGCGCCCGCCAGCGACAAACCCGGCAGCGACAAGCCTCCTCCGGACAAATCCGGTTCCGCGCCGCCCGCGGGCGCGCGTACCGCCGACGCAAACGCTTTCGACAAGAGACATGCATGAAAAGCAAAGGTGAAAAATCCCTGATCGTCGGCTTGGACGTCGGCACCTCGAAAGTGGTCGCCATCGTCGGTGAATACACGCCCGGCGAACCGGTCGAGGTGATCGGCATCGGCTCGCATGCCTCGCATGGACTCAAGCGCGGCGTCGTGGTCGATATCGAATCCACAGTGCAATCGATCCAACGGGCCGTAGAGGAAGCCGAACTGATGGCCGGTTGCGAGATCCGTTCGGTGTATGCGGGCATTTCCGGCAGCCATATCCTCGGGCGCAACTCGCACGGCACCGCGCCGATCCGCGATCGCGAGGTGACCCTTGCCGATATCGATCACGTGCTCGACGCGGCCTGTGCCGTGGCGATCCCGGCCGATCAGCGCGTGCTCTACAAGGAGCCGCAAGAATTCGTGATCGACGGGCAGGAGGACATCCGCCATCCGATCGGCATGAGCGGCGTGCGCCTGGAAGCGAACGTGCATATCGTCACCGGCGCGGTCAGTGCGGCGCAGAACATCACCAAGTGCGTGAACCGCTGCGGCCTGCAGGTCGACGATCTGATTCCGACGGCGATTGCGTCGAGCAAGGCGATCCTCGTGCAGGACGAGCGCGAACTCGGCGTCTGCCTCGTCGATATCGGCGCGGGCACCACGGATATTTCGATTTTCACCCAGGGCGCGATTCGCCACACCGCCTCGCTGCCGATCGGCGGCGACCAGGTGACCAACGACATCGCGCAGGGTTTCCGCACGCCGACCGCGCATGCCGAGGAAATCAAGGTCAGGTACGCCTGCGCGCTGGCCCAGCTTGCGCACGCGGAGGAAACGATCCAGGTGCCGAGCGTCGGCGACCGGCCGCCGCGCCGACTCGCGCGCCAGACGCTGGCCGAATGGGTGCAGCCGCGCTACGAGGAATTGTTCGGCATGGTGCAGGCCGAGCTGCGCCGCTCGGGCTACGAAAGCCTGGTCGCGGCCGGCATCGTGCTCACCGGCGGCGGCGCCAAGATGGAAGGTGTGATCGAACTTGCCGAAGAAGTGTTCCATTTGCCCGTGCGCGTGGGTTTGCCGCAGCACGTGACCGGCCTGGCCGACGTGGTCAGCAACCCGATCCACGCCAGCGGCGTGGGCCTGCTGCTTTACGGCAGCAAGCAGGACGGCTCGCCGCGTGGTTCGCTCGCATCCGCCGGCGGCAGCGTCGGCAGCCTGTGGGGCAAGGTGAAGCATTGGGTCAAGGGGGAGTTTTGATAGGCGAGAGCTGAGGGCTGAGGGCTGAGCGCTGAAGAGCGTAAAGGCCGCCGCTTTTGATCCCCAGCCCTCAGCGCTCGTCCCTCAGCCCTGAAGGGGCACCTTCTCCCGAGGGGAGAAGGAAAGAAAAAGCAGTGCGCAGGATGCGTGCTGCGGATCCGAAACGGATCCGACAAGGTCGCGGCTGGGCATGTGCCTGTCCGCCGCAACATGCCATCGCGGCGAGGAATGCAGCGTGGTGTTCGATAACTACAGCAAGCGATAACTGACTAGCGGAGGTAAGGGAACATGTTTGAACTCGTCGAAAAACTCGCACCCAATGCGGTGATCAAGGTAATCGGTGTCGGCGGTGGCGGCGGCAATGCAGTCAGCCACATGGTTAATTCTCACATCGAAGGGGTGGACTTCGTCTGCGCCAATACCGATGCGCAGGCGCTCAAGCAGAGCGGCGCCAAACTCACGCTGCAACTTGGCAGTAATGTGACCAAGGGCCTCGGCGCGGGCGCGAATCCCGAGGTCGGCCGCCAGGCCGCGCTCGAGGATCGCGAGCGCATCGTGGAACTGCTCACGGGCGCCGATATGGTGTTCATCACCTGCGGCATGGGTGGCGGCACCGGTACCGGTGCGGCGCCGGTGGTGGCGCAGTTGGCCAAGGAGCTGGGCATCCTGACCGTGGCCGTGGTGACCAAGCCGTTTCCGTTCGAAGGCCGCCGGCGCATGCAGGTGGCGATGAAGGGTATCGAGGATCTGCAGCAATATGTCGACTCGCTGATCACCGTGCCCAACGAAAAACTGCTCAGCGTGCTCGGCCATGAAGTCACCCTGCTGTCCGCATTCAAGTCGGCCAACGATGTACTCCTCGGCGCGGTGCAGGGCATTGCCGATCTGATCACGCGTCCGGGTCTGATCAACGTCGACTTTGCCGATGTGCGCACCGTAATGAGCGAAATGGGCATGGCAATGATGGGCACCGGCATCGCGCGCGGCGACGATCGGGCGGTGGCGGCGGCGGAGGCGGCGATCAACAACCCGTTGCTCGAGGACGTGAACCTGTCCGGCGCCTGCGGCATTCTGGTCAACGTCACCGCGGGTCCGAACCTGACCATGCGCGAGTTCGACGAAATCGGCCAGGTCGTGCACCAGTTCGCCTCGGAAGATGCGACCGTCGTGATCGGCACTGCGCTCGATCAGGAGCTGCAGGACAATGTGCGCGTGACCGTGGTCGCGACCGGTTTGAACCGTGCCGCGATGCGCCAGACCACGCGCCGTGAGGAGCCGATGATCGCAACGCGGCCGCGGCTGGTAGCGCGCACCGGCACCGACAATATGCCGATCGACGACTACATCCAGCCGGTGCAGCGTGGTGGTGCGTCGCGTATTGCGGTCGGCGAGGCAGCCAAGGCGGCTGCCACGGCGGGGCCGGAGACGCAGGTGGACTATCTGGATATCCCGGCGTTCTTGCGACGTCAGGCGGACTGATTCCCAAGCGGTTCGCGCTGGTCAGTCCTGGGTTGCGCGGCGGCACAGCCGCGCAACGCATCGTTGTCTTAAGGTGCGCAATGCGCCCGTTGTAATCGTGCGCGTGGGCCTTGATTGGCGGATAATATGGGCCGCCATGTTGCACATTTACAACAGCTGTTGGTTCCTTACCTCGTTTTACTTCTCTCGGCAAAGACCCTGTGTTAGAGTTCATGCCGTTTTGTCCGCTCCTGCCCCAGGGGTTCAAAAAAAATGATCAAACAACGTACGCTCAAGAACGTGATCCGGGCGACGGGTGTTGGTCTCCATACGGGCGAAAAGGTTTACATGACGCTGCGTCCTGCGGCTGTCGACACCGGCATTATTTTTCGCCGCGTGGACCTTGCGCAGCCGGTGGAGATTCGCTCCCGCAGTGAAAATATCGGCGACACGCGCCTTTCCAGCACCCTCGTCCAGGGTGGCGTGCGCATCGCAACCATCGAACATCTGCTTTCGGCGTTTGCCGGTCTGGGCATCGACAATGCGTATGTCGACCTGTCCGCACCCGAAGTGCCGATCATGGATGGCAGCGCCGGCCCCTTCGTGTTCCTGCTGCAGTCGGCGGGTATCGAAGAGCAGGCCGCAGCCAAGCGTTTCATCCGAATCAAGAAGCAGGTCACAGTTCGCGAAGGCGACAAGTGGGCGCGCTTTGAGCCGTTCGACGGCTTCAAGGTCGGCTTCTCGATCGACTTCGACCATCCGATTTTCACCCGCCGCACGTCCAGTGCCGAAATCGACTTTTCCACGACCTCGTTCGTCAAGGAAGTCAGCCGCGCACGCACGTTCGGCTTCATGCGCGACATCGAAATGCTGCGCGAGAAGAATCTCGCGCTCGGCGGCTCGATGGACAACGCGATCGTGCTCGACGACTACCGCGTGCTCAATGAGGACGGCCTGCGTTACGAGGACGAGTTCGTCAAGCACAAGATCCTCGATGCGATCGGCGACCTGTACCTGCTCGGCCACAGCCTGATCGGCGCGTTCTTCGGTCACAAGTCGGGCCACGAACTCAACAACAAGCTGTTGCGCGCGCTGATGGCCGACGCCAAGGCGTGGGAAGAAGTCAGCTTCGAGGATCAGGCCAAGGCGCCGATCTCGTACGCGCATCCGGCACAGGCGATGTAACAGAACAAGACGGCCGTCGTGGAATCGACGGCCGTTTGCTTTCACGCTGCAGGCGATTCTTGGCAGCGCAAGGAAAGGGCTCGGGGAGACCGAACCGGGCAAGGGACGCAAATCATTCGGCAAGGGATGCCAGGCGTAAATAAACGGCCCGTAATTCCGGGTCGGCAAAGGACCGAGCCGCCGCCCGCAAATGTTCGGCGCTGGCTTTGGAAAGAGGCTTACGTTTTGCCGGCTCCGGGGGAGCAGGGGGCAGAGGTGCCACTTTCACGGTGAATTTCTCGATCGGCAGGCCCGAAGTCACCCGGGCTTGGGCGATGATCGCGTTCTGGTAAAGACGCAATTTCGTTGCCCAGGTCGAGGAACTCGCCAGAAAGACGATCCGCCCGGCTTGTACCGTTGCCAGTCGACACTGGCGGCGCAATGCATCCGGCAGCGGTTGGCGCAGTTGACGATCGAGCGCATTGAGCGCCCGCGCGCGTGCCACGAGCGCGGCGACGGGAGCGGTTTCACCGACGGATTTTGCGGTGAGGCCGGCTTTTTTTGCTGATCGATCGGGTGACTGCATGGCGAAAACCCAAGGCGATTCCCGAAGCGTCATGCTTCGAGAGTGCCTTTCAGAGAATATGCGAACCGATGAAACTCATTATCGTCGCAAAACCCAACGCGACACCGGCCACGCTGGATTTGCAGCACTGGCACGTGCGCGGCAAGATCGGCGGCATTATCGCCGCTTGCGCAATTTTATGCATGGGCGTCGGCTTTGTCGCCGCCCGGCATTTCGCCAGTTCGCGCAACGTTGCGCTGCATGATGTCGCCGCGATGCGTGACACGATTGCCCAGCAGCAGCAGACCCTGGCGCAGTTCGAATCGTCCTCGCGCCGCGACATGGACGCGCTTGCGCTCCAGTTGGGTTCGCTGCAGGCGCAGGCGACGCGGCTCAATGCGCTGGGCCAGCGCCTGACCCAGGTCGGCAAGCTCGAAGACGGCGAGTTCGACTTCACCAAAGCCCCCGCACTCGGCGGCGCGGAAGATGCCGGCGCTGCCCCGCATCCGCTGGACTTCGACCTCGCCGGCAATATCGCCGGTCTGCGCGACCAGTTTGCGCAACAGGAAACCCAGCTGTCGGTGCTTGAAAGCCTGCTGCTCGATCGCAAGTTGCAAAGTGCGCTGGTACCGACCGGCTATCCGGTGGCCAACAGCTACATCGGCTCGGGTTTCGGCGAGCGCGTCGATCCGATCAACGGCGAGCAGGAAAACCATCTGGGACTGGATTTCGACGCCGAGGCGGGCAGCAATATCAAGGCGGTCGCCGGTGGCGTGGTGGTCTGGTCGGGCCCACGGCCCGGTTACGGCACCGTCGTCGAGATCGATCACGGCAACGGTTACATGACGCGCTATGCGCATAACCAGCAGAATCTGGTCAGCGTCGGCCAGCGCGTCGAATTCGGCCAGGTCATCGCCAAGGTGGGATCCACCGGTCGTTCCACCGGTCCGCACTGCCACTTCGAGGTCTGGCTCAATGGCCGTGCCCTGAATCCGTATCGCTTTGTGCACGGCGTCCCGAAGCGGGTTTGATCTTCCCGGCGGCGGCCTTGAAAGGCGCGCCTCGCGCCCAAATCCCCTATAATGCGCACAGGCCGCCGTGGTTAAGGCGGCCTTCCTGTTTCAGCCGTTGCCGCGCGCCGGCCTGCTCCACCTACTCATCGACGATCAGACTCATAACTCATGTTCAATCGCATCCTGACCGGTATTTTCGGCAGTCGTAACGAGCGTCTGCTCAGGCAGATGGGCAAGACGGTAGCAAAGATCAACGCCCTGGAGCCCGGCTTGCAAGCGTTGTCCGATGCGGATCTGCGCGCACGTACCGATACGCTGAAACAGCGCGTCGCTGCCGGCGAAACCGTCGATGAACTCCTGCCCGATGCGTTCGCCACGGTGCGCGAGGCCTCGCGCCGCGTGCTCGGCCTGCGTCACTACGATGTGCAGCTGATCGGCGGCATGGTGCTGCATTCCGGACGCATTGCCGAGATGCGCACCGGCGAAGGCAAGACCCTGGTCGCGACGCTGCCGGTATACCTGAATGCACTGGCGGGCAAGGGCGTGCATGTCGTCACCGTGAACGATTACCTCGCGCGCCGTGACGCGGCGTGGATGGGAAAAGTATACAATTTCCTCGGCCTCACGGTCGGCGTCGTCTATCCGGGCATGGATCATGGCGACAAGAGCCAGGCCTACACCGCCGACATCACCTACGGCACCAACAACGAATACGGCTTCGACTACCTGCGCGACAACATGGCGCTGGCGAAAGAGCAGCGTTATCAGCGCGGCCTGCATTACGCGATCGTCGACGAGGTCGATTCGATCCTGATCGACGAGGCGCGCACGCCGCTGATCATCTCCGGACCCTCGGACGATTCGCCGCAGCTCTACGCACGCATCAATCGCATTGTGCCCAAGCTCACGCGCCAGGAAAAGGAAGACAGCCCCGGCGATTTCTTCGTCGACGAAAAGCAAAAGCAGGTGCATCTGTCCGAGGAGGGCATGGTGCACGCCGAGGAAGTGCTGCGCGCGGATGGCCTCATCGGTGCGGACGAAGCCTTGTACGACGCCAAGCATCTGGCCGTCGTGCATCATCTGAACGCCGCGCTGCGCGCCAACGCGTTGTATCGACGCGATCAGGAATACATCGTGCGCGACGGCGAAGTGATCATCGTCGACGAGTTCACCGGTCGTACGCTCGCCGGGCGGCGTTGGTCGGACGGCCTGCATCAGGCGGTCGAGGCGAAGGAAGGCGTGCCGATTCAGCGCGAGAATCAGACGCTGGCCTCGATCACGTTCCAGAACTACTTCCGCATGTACGCCAAGCTCGCCGGCATGACCGGCACCGCCGACACCGAGGCGTACGAGTTCCAGCAGATCTACGGACTCGAAGTCGTGGTGATCCCGACCCACCAGCCGATGGTGCGCAAGGACAACCAGGATGTCATCTTCCTCAAGCAGAACTACAAGTTCGAGGCGGTGATCGAGGACATCAAGGATTGCCACGCGCGCGCGCAGCCGGTGCTCGTCGGCACGACCTCGATCGAAACCTCGGAGCTGCTGTCGAATTTGTTGAAGAAGGAAAACGTCACGCACGAAGTGCTGAATGCGAAACAGCACGAGCGCGAGGCGCAGATCGTCGCTCAGGCCGGACGTCCGGCCGCAGTGACGATCGCGACCAACATGGCCGGTCGCGGTACCGACATCGTGCTCGGCGGCTCGCTCGAATCCGAGCTGGCCGGCCTGCCGGCAGAGACCAGCGACGCCGAACGCGACGCGCATCGCATCGAGTGGCAGCAGCGCCACGATGCCGTGGTCGCAGCGGGTGGCCTGCACATCATCGGCACCGAGCGTCACGAATCGCGGCGCATCGACAACCAGTTACGCGGCCGCTCCGGGCGCCAGGGCGATCCGGGCTCGAGCCGCTTCTATCTGTCGCTCGAAGACACGCTGATGCGCATCTTCGCGCCGGACTGGGTCACGCGCTGGATGCAGCTGTTCGGCATGAAGGAACACGAGGCGCTCGAGGACAAGATGATCACGCGTGTCATCGAAAAGTCGCAGCGCAAGGTCGAAGCGCACAACTTCGATATCCGCAAGAACCTGCTTGAGTTCGACGACACCTCGAACGACCAGCGCAAGGTGATCTACGAGCAGCGCAACGAGCTGCTCGATTCGGACAACGTCAGCGAAAACATCGCCAACATTCGTTACGACGTGCTCAGCGAACTTGTGCGCCGCTTCGTGCCGGCGGACAGCGTCGACGAGCAGTGGGATCTTGCCGGCCTTGATCGCGCGATCGAAACCGACTACGGAAACAAGCTCGACCTGAAACACTGGGCGGAGTCCCAGCACGACCTCGATGCCGAAGATTTGCGCGAACACGCGATCGCGGAGGTCGAGCGTTTTTTCCGCGAGAAGGAAACGCAGTACGGCTCGGAGATCATGCGCGCGGCGGAAAAATTCTTCCTGCTGCAAGTGCTCGACCAGCACTGGAAAGAGCATCTTGCGAGCATGGATTATCTGCGTCAGGGCATCTACCTGCGCGGCTATGCGCAGAAGCAGCCCAAGCAGGAATACAAGCGCGAGGCGTTCATGCTGTTCCAGTCTATGCTCGAGCGCGTCAAGGCCGAAGTGATCCAGCGCCTTGCGCAGATCCGCATCCGCAGCGAATCCGAGGTCGCCGAGCTGGAGGAACAGCAGCGCCGCGATCAGGAGCGGCGTGCGCTCGAGTTCCAGCATGCCGAAGCCGCCGCACTCGCGCAGCCTGCCGCGGGCGCCGCGCCGGACTATGCCGACACTGCGCCGCGGCCACCGCTGGTGCAGACGCCGGTGCAGCGCGACCAACCCAAGATCGGGCGCAACGATCCCTGTCCCTGCGGTTCGGGCAAGAAGTACAAGCAGTGCCACGGGCGTTTGGCCTGATTTTCAGCACTACACCTCTCTCCTTGTGGGAGAGGTCGACACGCGAAGCGTGTCGGGAGAGGGTTCGGCGGTGAAGCGGCCGTTGGCTTCGACTCACCCTCTCCCCAACCCCTCTCCCATCAAGGGAGAGGGGCCGTGATTCACGTCGTCGCCGGTATCCTGATTGACCCGCAAGGCCGCGTGCTCGTCACCCAACGCCCGCACGGCAAGCATCTGGCAGGCGCCTGGGAATTCCCGGGCGGCAAGATCGAGCCCGGCGAGACGGCGCCCGCTGCGCTGCGCCGCGAACTGCGCGAAGAGCTCGGCGTCGAGATCGGCGCGATCGAGCCGCTGATCGGCGTGCCCTGGCAGTATCCACAGAAATCCATTTTCCTCGACGCATACCAGGTGCTCGATTATTCCGGTACACCGCAGGGACGCGAGGGCCAGGCGCTGGATTGGCGCTCGGCCGACGATCTGCGCGGATTGAACATGCCGCCACCCGACCGGCCTATCGTCAGCGCGCTGCGCCTGCCACCGTTTTACGCGATCACGCCGGAGCCGGGCGATGACGATGCGGCATTCCTTGAACGTATCGATCAGACGCTGGCGAGCGGGGCATCGCTCCTGCAGCTGCGCGCAAAACACCTGTCGCGTGATCGCTTGCGCGCGCTCGCGCGCGAGACGCAGGCGCGTGCCGGCGCATCGGGTGCACGCGTGCTGCTGAACGGGAATCTGGACATCGCCCTCGAACTCGGGTTAGACGGCGTGCATTTGCCGGCTGCAGAACTGTTGCAGCTCAAGGAGCGGCCGATTGGACGCGAGCGCTGGTTAGCGGGCTCCTGTCACGATGCACACGAACTGGCGCACGCCGCCGCAATCGGGGTTGACTTCGTCGTACTCGGCGCAGTGCGGGCGACGCAGAGTCACCCCGAAAGCGCGCCGCTTGGCTGGACCAGTTTCGCGGAGCTATGCGCTGCGGCGCCGCTTCCGGTCTATGCACTCGGCGGTCTGGCGCGCGAGGATCTCGATGCCGCAAGGGCGGCTGGTGCGCAAGGGATTGCCGGGATTTCAGGGTTTCTCGCGGTGCCCTGACGCACCCTCAAATTATACTTTACGTTTTCTTGCCGACAGCGTGAGATAAAGCCGATCCAGCCGCTCGACTGCATCGATCAGCAGTTCTGCAACACCGCTGTTGTCGATGACATCGTCGGCCAGAGCGAGACGCTGTTCGCGTGTTGCCTGGACTGTCAGAGACCGTTCCGCCAGCGCAGCGGTCATGCCATCGCGTTGCATGAGTCGCGCAAGTTGTTCCGCGCGGGGCAGGTCGACGACAAGCACACGATCGACCCAGTCGTAGGCATGCTGCGACTCGGCGAGCAGCGGAATCACCAGCAGGCAGTACGGCGCCGTGCAGCCGCCAGCGCGTGCGAGCAGTTCACTGCGCACGCGCGGATGCAGAATTGCTTCGAGCCGCCGCCGCTCGGCGTCGCTCGCGAGCACGCGCTCGCGCATGTGCCGGCGATCGAGTTCCCCTGTTTGGGTAAGCATTTCACGACCGAAAGCGGCCGTGATTTCCGCGAGTGCCGGTTGTCCCCGCGCAACCAGTTCGCGCGCGACGATATCGGCGTCGATGATCGCCGCACCTCGTTCGGCAAAACGGTTCGCCACCGTGGTCTTGCCCGTGGCGATGCCGCCGGTCAGGGCGATGGTCAACGCGGCAATAGCAGGAGCCGCAGGTGAGTTCACACAAAGCCGAACAGGTGCTGGTACAGCGACAAAATCTGTTCACCGAATAAAAGCTGCACCCAACCCGCGGCGGCGAGAAACGGGCCAAACGGAATCGGCGTTGCGCGATCGCGGCCCTGAATCGCAAGAAAAGTACCACCGACTATGGCGCCGATCAGCGAGGCCAGCAGCACGATCGGCAGCAGCGCCAGCGGCCCCATCCAGGCGCCGAGCGCGCCGAGCAGTTTGAAATCGCCGTAGCCCATGCCTTCTTTGTCGGTAGCTAGCTTGAACAGCCAGTAGACCGACCACAGGCTCAGGTAGCCGATCGCTGCGCCGAGTATGCTCGCTTCGCTGGCGACGAACAGGGGCAGTAATGCGATAAGCAGACCAAGCCAGAGCAGCGGCAAGGTCAATTGATCGGGCAGCAATTGCGTGTGCAGGTCGATGCCGCCTAGCGCGATCAGTGTCCAGGTGAACAGCAATCCTGCGCCGGCCTGCCAGGTAAAGCCGAATTTCCAGACGATCAAAGCCGAGCTTATGCAGGAGAGCAATTCCACCAGCGGATATTGGACGGAGATACGCGCGCCACAATGTCGACAGCGCCCGCGTAGGGCGAGCCAACTCAGCAATGGAATATTTTCCAGCGCGCCAAGCTTATGTTTGCATTGAGGACAATGGGAAGGTTCCCAAACAATACTTGGCGGTGGCGCAGCGGGTTCTGCGGCATCGAGTTCCAGCATCTCGCGGCTCTGCTCGCGCCACGCGTGCATGAGCCGCGCCGGCAGGCGCAGGATAACGACATTGAGAAAGCTGCCGACGACGAGGCCGAACACCGCGGCAAGCGCGATTGCCACGCCCGGAATCGCAACGAAATCGAGCATGCGCGATGGCGGTCTGCGCGCGCCTTAGCCGACCACGGCGGCGAGTTTGAAAATCGGCAGGTACATGGCGACGACCAAGCCGCCCACAATCACACCGATCACGACCATGATGAACGGCTCGAGCAGCGATGCCAGCGCATCGACAGCGTTGTTGACTTCCTGCTCATAGAACTCGGCGATCTTGAACAGCATCGCATCGAGCGAGCCGGCCTCTTCGCCGATCGCGACCATCTGCACGACCATGTTCGGAAACAGATTGGCCTGGCGCATCGCGAAGTTCAGCTGGTGACCGACGGCAACGTCTTCGCGGATGCGTTTAACCGCGTCGTTGTAAATTGGGCTGCCCGTAGCGGTCGACACCGAATCGAGTGCTTCGACCAGTGGCACGCCGGCCTTGAAGGTAACGCCGAGTGTGCGTGCAAAACGCGCAATCGCGGACTGGTGCAGGATCTGCCCGACGACCGGCAGCTTGAGCACCGCGCGCCCGCAAAAATGCGCGAATGCCGGCGAGCGCTTGTACGCGAAAATCAGCGCGGCAATGAAACCAATGATGGCGATGAGCAAGATAAACCAATGCCTGACCATGAAGCGCGATGCATTCATGATCATCTGGGTGAACGCGGGCAACTGCGCGCCCATGTTGTTGAACACCGCTTCGAACTGCGGCACCACGAAGATCAAAAGAATGGCCGAGACCAGGATCGCGACCGCGAGCACGACGGTCGGATAGAACATTGCCTTCTTGATCTTGCTCTTGAGGGCCTCGATGTTTTCCTTGTAGGTGGCCACGGTATCGAGGACGGTGTCGAGCACACCGGCCGTTTCGCCGGCCTTCACGAGGTTGCAGAAGAGTTCGTCGAACTGCACTGGATGCTTGGCCAACGATTCCGCGAGCGACGAGCCGCCTTCGATATTGGTCTTGATATCGATCAGCATATTCTTCATGCGCGGGTTGGTCTGACCGCCCGCGATGATGTCGAAGGCCTGCACCATCGGCACACCGGCTGCGATCATGACCGAAATCTGGCGGCTGAACACGGCGATATCGCGAGGCTTGACTCTGCTCCCGGCTGAGCCAAACAGCGGTTTCGCCTTCAGGCGCACCGAGGTTGGATTGATGCCCTGACGGCGCAATTCCGCTTTGACCAGAATTTCAGATTTGGCTTCGTGCACGCCTTTGAGCTTGACTCCGCGCTTGTCGGTGCCGACCCAGTTGAAGACCTTCAGCTGGTTGACTTGTGCGCGCGTGCGACCGACCTGAGCGGCGGTCGAGGGGGTTCGGCGGGTGGCGGTGGTAGCAGTGGCCATCTCGATTAGTCCTTGGTGACGCGATTGATTTCGGCGAGGCTGGTCATGCCATTTTTCACTTTCAGCAAGGCGGAAGCGCGCAGATCGCGAACGCCGGCCGCACGCGCGGCTTCTGCAATCTTCAGTGCGTTGCCGCCGGCGAGTACGATCTGCGCAATCGGATCGCTGAGCGGCATGGTCTGGTAGATGCCGGTGCGCCCCTTGTAACCGTCGTTGCAGCTTGCGCAGCCTAGCGCATCGTAGAGCTTCAAGTCTGCGATCTCGCTCTCGCTAAAGCCCTCGGCGAGCAAGGCTGTGGGGGGGAGAAATAACGGCTTTTTGCACTCGTGCAGGCGCCGGACAAGGCGTTGCGCTATGACCAAGGTCACCGAGGATGTGATGTTGTACGGCGCGATACCCATGTTCATCAGGCGCGTAATGCTTTGCGGTGCATCGTTGGTATGCAGGGTGGAAAGCACCATGTGACCGGTCTGTGCGGCCTTGATCGCGATTTCGGCGGTTTCCACATCGCGGATTTCGCCGACCATGATCACGTCCGGATCCTGGCGCAGGAACGCACGCAGCGCCGCGGCGAAGGTCATGCCGCGTTTGACGTTCTGCTGTACCTGGTTGATCCCCGACAGCCGGATTTCGACCGGGTCTTCCACCGTGGAAATATTGCGCCCCTCGATGTTGAGAATATTCAGCGCCGTATACAGCGATACTGTTTTGCCGGAGCCGGTAGGACCGGTCACGATGACCATGCCGTAAGGCTTCTGGATCGCTTCCAGGAACAGTTGCTTCTGATCCTCCTCGTAGCCGAGTTTCTCGATGCCCAGGCGCGCGGCCGCCGCATCGAGGATACGCAGCACGACCTTCTCGCCGAACAGCGTCGGACAGGTGCTGACGCGAAAGTCAATCGCGCGACTCTTGGACAAGTTGAGTTTGATGCGCCCGTCCTGCGGCACGCGCCGCTCGGCGATGTCCAGCCCGGACATCACCTTCAGGCGCGAGGAAATGCGCGGCGTCAGCTTGACCGGCGGCGACGCTACGGCACGCAGGATGCCGTCCATGCGGAAGCGCACGCGGTAGTAGGATTCGTAAGGTTCGAAATGGACATCCGAGGCGCCGCGCTTGATCGCGTCGACCAGCACCTTGTTGACGAACTTGACGATCGGCGTGTCTTCCTTGGTCGCGTCGTAGCCGCCTTCCTCGCCCTCGACATCGCCAAGATCGGCGGTACTCAGACTGTCGAGTGCGCCGTCCTCCATCATATCGTCGATCGGCACGCCGGAGACGTTGAACGCCTGTTCGATCAGGATGTCGAGCTGCTGCGCGTCGATCAGGATGGGCTCGACCGCCGTGTTCGACTGGAACTTGATTTCGTCGAGCGCGCGCAGATGGGTCGGATCGGCCACCCCCACGAACAATCGGTTGCCGCGCTTGAACAGCGGCAGGGTCTTGTGCTGGGTGATGATTTCCTCGTTGACGAGGCGGATCGGCAACTGCGTCACATCGAGCGCATCGGCATCGAGCAACGGCACGCCAAACTCTTCCGAAGCGGCGCGGGCCAGCTGCTGGCTGGTGGCCAAACCGCGCTCGAGCAGCAGGGTGGCGGCCGGAATGCGCTGGCGCATTGCGGTTTCCTGCACCGTGCGCGCATCGGTTTCGGCGACGATGCCCTGCGCGACCAGACGGCGGGTTACGCCGGTCAGTCCTGCAAACGCAGGTGCAGCCATCAAGGTTGCCATCGAATCCCCGAGTATGTACGCGAAATCACTTGTAAATGTACCGCAAAACCGCGCGGGAGTGTACATCGCCGTGCCATTGTGAATGGTTTCACGTTCAGGTATCTGGCACCATCGCGAAGTAGCCGTTACGCTTGTGCACGGATTGTTCAGATCGGCTGAATCACATAGAGTTGGTGTTATGTTCGTGAGTATCTTTACGTAGTCGTCGCGCCGAGGCAGCAATACACGAATCGCTCTTTAGCCCCTCCCCCTCGACGGGGGAGGGGTTGGGGAGAGGGTGACGCCTGCGCAGCAGGCGCCTGCTGTGTCTACCCCTCTCCCGCCGCGCTGCGCGCGTCGACCCCGGATCAAGTCCGGGGCAGGCTCTCTCCCGCGTGGGAGAGGTGGACAAATGGTCGGCAAGCGAATCGCTCTTTAGCCCCTCCCCCT
>NZ_DATBQK010000026.1:0-46197 GCF_036560865.1 Rudaea sp. | reverse complement strand
GTGATGATCGGCGTGTTGATCCAGAAAAAATCGCGTTCGCTGAAATAGCGATGCACAGCCTGCGCGATGCAGTGGCGCACACGCGAAATCGCACCGAAGGTATTGGTGCGCGGGCGCAGATGCGCGACCTCGCGCAGGTATTCCATCGTGTGCGCCTTGGGCTGGATCGGATAAGTTTCCGGATCATCGACCCAGCCGACCACTTCGACCTTGCTCGCCTGAATCTCGAAACTCTGGCCCTTGCCCTGCGACGGCACCAGTTGCCCGGTCGCGATCACGGCGCAGCCCGCCGTGAGACGCGTGATTTCGTCGACATAGTTTGGCAGCGTATTTTGCGCGACGATCTGGATCGGATCGAAGCACGAGCCATCGCTCAGGTTGACGAAGGACAGCCCGGCCTTGGAGTCGCGGCGCGTGCGCACCCAGCCGCGCACGCTGACCTCGCTGTTTGCGGCGACGGCTCCGGACAATGCCTGCTTGACGCTGACTACCGCCATACCTTGAAACTCCTGCTGATTTGCCCAAACTTGATAGCCAGAAAGGCTCTTTTTTAGCTCGTCATTCCGGCGAAAGCCGGAATCCAGCGCCTCTTGTTTTCTTTCAACACAAAAGTGCAAAGACACTGGATGACCAGCTTCGCTGTTGTGAAGCATTTCCGGCTTTCGCCGGAATGACGGCACAGAGTTACTCCGCAGATAATAACGGAACCTGACCACAACATCCTTTGCCGCACGGTTTGATGCGGTTGTACTGTAGAATCGAACACGATGAATATCCAACTCACCGCCGCCGCGCGTCAGCGCATGCAGAACTTCCTCGCCGCGAATCCGCAAGCGGCGGGCGTGCGTTTCGGCGTGCGCAAGACCGGTTGCTCCGGCTATGCGTACACGGTGGATATCGCCGAGCGCATCGCGGCCAACGATCGCGTGATCGAGCAGGACGGCCTGACCCTGGTCGTCGACGAGAAAACCCTGTCGCTGGTCGATGGCACGGAAATCGACTTCGCGCGCCAGGGCCTGAATTCGATGTTCGTGTTCCGCAATCCGAACTCGACCGGCGAATGCGGCTGCGGCGAAAGCTTTACCGTCGATCCGGCCGCCTGATCGCGCGACACCTGTGACCGACGCGCGCATCGATCCCAACGCCCGCCTTGGCGGTTTCCGGGATAAGCAGACGACCCGCAAAGCCATTCAAAAACTCGTCTTGCTCGGCGCGGCGCTGTTTCCGGGTTTGCCATTCAACACCGCGCTGGCGTTTGAACCGATGCAGCCCAGCGATCAAAACCCCTTGATCGTGAGCGCACGCGTCAAGGAAGTCATGCACCGCTTCGCCATTGCGGTGAAGAAGAAGGACATGCTCGGCTTCCATGGCAGCGTGGTGGTATCGGCAACGCTGGCGCAGACGTACCCGGCAGAGAAGATGAATGCGGTATTCAAGCCGCTGATGGATAGCGGAGTCGACCTGACCAGGCTCGACGCAATGCAGCCTGTGCTCGAAGGATCGCTGCAGCTTGATGAGGTAAATCAGTTGACCGTCAAGGGCCACTACGCGAGCGCGCCGCCAACGTCATTCGAGATGCGCTTCATCCGTGAAGGCGGACATATCGGCCTGAGTTTTATCGATGTTCGTTTCAGCGCAGTCCCCGCCACGCCGAAGGCCATTACTCGCGCCGAAGGCATGCCAGACTCCGCAACGCTCGCGGCGGTGAAAACCGGTACGGCGGAAGGTCCTGGCGTCGAGTTGCCGCCGCCGCAGATGGCCGCGGTGCGTGCCGCCGTGCGTGCGTTCGCGCTGGCGGTCAAGCACAAGAACATGGACGAATTCCTGCAGTCAGATATCGTCTCGCACCTGTGGCGCGAGCAGCAGACCGCGGCGCAACTCGATGCCGCTTATCGCAACACGCTCGCCTCCGGCGGCGATTTCACCTTGCTCAACCAGCTCGTCCCAGTCATTCCGGATGCGCCTCAAGTCGACGGGCATGGCGGCATCGACATCAGCGGCTACTATGCCGCGCCCGACAGCCGTATCGCGTTCCGCATGGGTTTCGTGGATGAAGGCGGCTATCTGCGCCTGATCAATTTTGCGATTGTTCCGGCGCGGCCGGTCCATCACGCCGCCAAGCGCTAGGCGTCTGCGCATCGAGTAGTTGCGCCAATTCCCTGATTCCCCTATAATTTGCGGCCCTTCGATCCGGCCTCGTGCCGCGAAGGCCTTGCCTCACCGCACCGCGGGAGGCTATCGCGCCGGAATCCTCCGCTGCGATATCCATAAGGAGTGAAGATGCGTCATTACGAAGTCGTGTTTCTGGTCCACCCTGACCAGAGCGAGCAGGTGCCCGCAATGATCGAGCGCTACAAGGCGCTGATCGAGGGCGACAAGGGCAAGATCCATCGCCTCGAAGACTGGGGCCGCCGCCAGCTCTCGTATCCGATCAACAACCTGGCCAAGGCGCATTACGTGCTGCTCAATATCGAGTGCGGCGCCGAAGTGCTCAAGGAACTGCAGACCGGTTTCCGCTTCAACGACGCGGTGCTGCGTCATCTGATTGTCAGCCGCGACGAAGCCGTCACCGACCAGTCCTTCATCCTCAAGAACAAGGACGAGAAGGGCGGTCGCCGCCGCGACGACGACGCGATCGGTTTCGGTGGCGAGGATTTCGACGAGCCGCGCGAACGCTCGCCACGTCCGCCGCGCACTCCGCGCCCTGCAGCCGCCGAGTAGTCACCTCATAAAACCAGGATCAGATCATGTCGAAGTTTTTCCGCCGCAAGAAATACTGCCGCTTCACCGCCGAGGGTGTGAAGGAGATCGATTACAAGGATCTCAACACGCTGCGCCAGTACCTCACCGAAACGGGCAAGATCGTGCCCAGCCGCATCACCGGGACCAAGGCGCGCTACCAGCGTCAGTTGACCAAGGCGATCCAGCAGGCGCGTTTCCTGTCTCTGCTGCCTTACAGCGACGCTCACTAAAAGCTTTCCCTTCTCCCGCTGGGAGAAGGTGCCCGAAGGGCGGATGAGGTCGAAGCCGCGACAGCGGCTGAAGGGGAGACAGGATGTCGACCGGAGGTGAACTCCAAGGATGGATTGTAATTGGATGCCGGACCCTCACCCCAAACCCCTCTCCCGGCGGGAGAGGGGCTTAAAGAATTCGGACAGCCCACTGCTGCGCCGGCGGCTTTCAAGCCGACGCTAACGAATTGGAGAACATCATGGAATTGGTACTTTTACAGAAAGTGAAAAATCTCGGCGGCCTCGGCGACAAGGTCAAGGTCAAGCCGGGTTATGGCCGCAACTATCTCGTGCCGCAGGGCAAGGCCGTGCCGGCGACCGCCGCCAACGTTGCCGAGTTCGAGCAGCGCCGCGCCGAATACGAAAACAAGGCAAACCAGATTCACGGCGCCGCAGAAACGCGCAAGACGGCAATCGAGGGCGCGTCGATCACGCTCAAGGCGAACGCGAGTCCCGAAGGGAAGCTGTTCGGCTCGGTCGGTCCGCGCGATATCGCCGAGGCATTCAGCGCCGCCGGCCATCCGCTGGAAAAGAGTGAAGTCGTCATGAGCGAAGGCCCGCTGCGTCACACCGGCGAGTTCGAAGTTCCGGTGCATCTGCATGCGGACGTGCACACCACGGTCAAGGTCATCATCACCGCCGAAGACTGAGCGTCACGCTTCTCGCAACATCGAAAAGGCGCCCATGTGGCGCCTTTTTTTGTTTTTGGGTGCTTGCCAGCATCAGCGCTCCTTCAGCAACGCCTTGAGATTCGCGAACGGGTTGCTCGTTGCGGGCACGTCGCTGTCCGTCGTCGATAGCGCACCAGCTGCGTGATCGATATAGCGCGAGTGCTCATTGTCGTGACAATACACGCACAACAACTCCCAGTTGCTGCCATCGGGCGGGTTGTAGTCGTGATCGTGATTGCGATGATGCACGGTCAGTTCCTGCACGTTGGCACGGGTGAATTCGCGCGCGCAGCGTCCGCAAATCCACGGATACATCTTCAGCGCACGCTCCCGATAACCGAGTTCCCGCTGCCGTGCGTCGCTGCGCGCATCGGCGACGATGCGGTCGAGTCTGTTGTCGTCAATGGTCGTTTTGTTGCCAGACATGTCGCGGCCCATTCCCGATATTGCCTTGGCGCAAGCGTAGCGCATGCGAGCGGCCGGCAAAAGATTGGCGATCTGAGATGTCTACGCGCTGAAAGACGAATGCCTTGCCCGGAACGGCGTAGCGGCAGAGTGAATCGCGAACAAAACGGCGTAGCATGGGCTGGTCATCGGGGAGGTGAGCATGGACGACAGCAACCGCGTCATCGTCGAAGCCTGGAACACAGTCCTCTACGAGAAGTTCTGCCGCTTCAGGCATCTGCTCGTGGATGGCTTGTCGCAGCATAGCGATGCGGCATTCGAACGCTGCCGCTTTCCACAGGGTGCTCGCGTACTCGACGTCGGCTGCGGCTTTGGCGACAGCACGCTGCGCATTGCCCAGCGCGTCGGCCCGGGCGGCGCGGCGGTCGGCACCGACTGCGCCGAGAACTTCATCCGTTCGGCCGAAGCGGATGCGAACGCAGCCAGTGTCCACAACGCGCATTTCTTCGTCGGCGATGCGCAGTGGGGCGATCTGCGCGGTCCCTACGACTATGCATTCGCGCGCTTCGGCACGATGTTTTTCGAGATGCCCGGCGCGGCGATGCGCAATATCCGCAACGCACTCAAGCCCGGTGGCGTTTTCACCCAGATCGTGTGGCGGCGGCGTGAGGAAAATCCCTGGCTGCACGAGGCCGAGCTGGCCGTGCGCAAGATCGTGCCGGTCGTGGCGCACGAGGACAGCGGTCAGGTGCATTGCGGACCGGGACCGTTCTCGATGTCAGGCCCGGATATGGTGAGCACGATGCTGCGTGGCGCGGGCTTCGAGCGCATCACCTTCGAACGCTACGACTGCGACATCTGCATCGGCCGCGATCTGGACGACGCGATCGCGTTCGCGATGGCGCTCGGTCCCGCTGGCGAAATCATCCGCCTCGCCGGTGAGGAAGGCGAAAAGCGCAAGCCGCAAGTGGTCGCTGCCCTCACCCAAGCGCTCGCGCCGTTTGTGCGGCCGAACGGCATCTGGGCGCCATCGAGCACGTGGTTTATCAGTGCGACCAATCCCATTCTATGATGGCTTGCGTGAACTGAGGACGCCGAATCTGTCTTGCCTTAATGATGATCTGAATAAGCCGTCATCCAGGCGAAAGCCGGGATCCATTTTGACCCTCGTCTCCAGGAGCACGATGGATGACCAGCTTCGCTGTTGTAAAGCGCTTCCCGCTTTTGCCGGAATGACGAGCAGCGGGTCGCTCAGAGGATCCTGCACGATTGCCGAGACCGTTGCTGTACCCGCTCTTTCGTATCGGTGGAATGCAGGTTAAGCTTCCGCGCCGCACGGATCTTGAGGATGCCACAGCGTTTAAATAAAACGATCGCAATACTAATCGACCGATATCTCATCACCCATAGGGGGTAGGTATGAAGAGCGTCAGAAATGTACTGGCTATACGTGTACGCGTGTCAAGAATGCTCCGAGTCGTACTGGCTGGCTGCCTCGCCATCGTGGCGTCCGCGAGCGCTCACGCGCAGTCGACAACGGGATATGTGTTCGTCTCTATCAACTGTCCCGGATTGACCAACCCCGGATTGCTTGGCATCAACGTGTCGAGTGCGACCGTCGGCAATGCCACCGATAGCAACGGGAACAACGTACCTTTCAAGTATTCCGGGGGCACCGCCGGCACGTGCACACCGTTGCCGACGGCACCCGCTGGATTTGATCTTTATGCGCAAGACATCAACGATAGCGAAACAATTGTGGGAATTGCCGGGTCGGCGGATGGTTCCTACAGCGACGGGTTCATTCTGCAGGGCTCGACCTACACTCTGGTGCCTCACCCGCCGCAGACATTTGTGGAGATGCGCGGCATCAATTCCGCGGGCTTGGTGGCAGGGGATGCATGGAGTACCGATACGGCAGGAAATACGATCGACACGGTCGGATTCACCTATAACCCGGCCACAGGATCGTTCAGGGATATCGTGGTACCCAACTCGATCTTCGTTATCGCAAGAGGCATCAACACGGTGGGCCAGGTCGTCGGTAGTGCTACTTTCAGTGGCAATCAGTACCAAGGCTTTCTCTGCGATACCGATACCGGCACCCCGAACTTCTGCGATGCCAATATCCCGGGCGCCCAGACCCTATTCACGGTCAACGGGCAGAACACCCGAGCGCGAGGGATCAACGACAAGGGCCTGATCGACGGTTTTGTATACGGCCACGGACGGCCTCCTGCCGGTTTCGTCGGTACCTCAAGTGGCTACACGCTCCTCAACTCGCCTGGCCTCGGCGACATATACGTGGAGGGTATCGGTAACGGTGGCGAGGTCACCGGCCAATACTACGAAGATGTCGACGACACCATCGCCCACGGCTTTATTGCGACGCTGGCCTACGCGCCCTCAGGAACGACGTCGAACGGCGCCTACACGTTCACCGTCGACGTGATTCCGAACACGCCGATCTCCATCGACCCAGCGCCCGCGCTCGGCTTCGACTATGCGACCGGTGTCGGCGATCCGCTGTTCACGACTGTGCGCTTGCCGGTTGGTATCGGCGACAGCCAATACACGCTGATCGTCAACCATAAGCAATATCCGCTGCCCGGTGGCCAGCTGTTTGACTTCACCCAGCACGGATTCCCGGGCGGCGTCAGCAGCTTCCGCGTCACCGATATCGAGGTGAGCGCGAATGTCGATCCGAGCAATCCGACAGCATTTCCGACCCATCTGGCATTCTCCGGGCCAGGGCAATTCACCGGCAGCATGACGCCGTTGTGCCTCAAACATTCGTTGCCAGCGCAAGCATCTGCGCAGGCAGTAAGGGCGCTTCTGCAATCCTGCAAGTAGGAGGATGAAATTCGAGCGCTCACCTGGATGGCAAGTGAGCGCTCGATTTGCTCGCGGCACACGGATCGAGAAACCAGCGCTTCGTGTTCCGGCTGATGATTACGACCTGGCGCTGACGGCTGGCGCGGACCGGCGGCTACTCACGCCGCACGTATCGTGCGCACGCGAAGATCGACCTTGAGAGACTTGCGCACGGCGCCAAAAATCGCCGCCAGGTTTTCCATATTCGGATTGCCGGTCGGCGAGAGCATGCGATGCAGGCTTTTGCTCGGCGTTTTCGTCTTGACTGCCAGGCCTTCAAAACCGATTGTGGCGTTGACCAGATCGCGCAGGATCGTGCGCGCAACATCCGGCTCGTCGTTGAGGAACAAGGTTGCCGCCTCGTCGAGCATCGCCTTGGCAAAGCGTGGATCGCGCTCGACGCGAGCGACTATGGTGTGTTTGAAACAGCGGCTCTCCACGATAGGAATGCTCAAGCCGGCGCAGTCCATGGCGACGCATCGGCGTTTCTCAGGATATCGCGCGTCACCCGCGTCACGTCGGTCTGCCCGGTCAGCGCGAGGCTCACATCGAGTTCCTTGCGGATGATCTCGATCGTCCTGGTCACGCCGGCTTCGCCGAGCGCGCCGAGGCCATAGAGAAACGCCTTGCCGATCAGTCCGGCGCGCGCGCCGAGCGCGAGCGACTTGAGCAGACTCTGGCCGCTGAGGATGCCGCCGTCGAACAGCACCTCGCTGCGGCCGGCCACCGCATCGACCACGCCTGGAAGCGCGGCGATGGATGCGGGCGCGCCGTCGAGCTGGCGGCCGCCGTGATTGGATACGACGATCGCATCGACGCCGGCCTTGGCTGCGATCGCGGCGTCTTCGGCATCGAGTACACCTTTGATGATGAGCTTGCCCGGCCAAGCTTTGCGCACCCAGTCGAGGTCGCTCCAGGTCAGGGTTGGATCGAATTGCGTGGCGATCCATTGCGCCAGCGTGAGCAGGCTGTCGGCGCCCTTGATCTGGCCGGCGAGGTTGCCGAACGAACGGCTCGGTGCGGTGAGCGCGCGCCACGCCCAGGCCGGCTTGCTCGCGATGTCGAGGAAATTACGTAGCGTGAGCTTGGGCGGCACGGTCATGCCGTTCTTGATCTCGCGATGGCGCTGGCCCTGGATCTGCAGATCGACGGTGAGCATCAGTGCCGAGCAGCCGGCGTCTATGGCGCGCTGGATCAGCGATCGCGTGAAGCCGCGATCGCGCATCACGTAAATCTGGAACCAGAACGGCGCGGGCACTGCGGCGTGCACCTGCTCGATCGAGCAGATCGACATCGTGGATAGACAAAACGGAATGCCAGCCGCGTCCGCGGCGCGCGCCGCGAGGATCTCGCCGCTGCCGCGCTGCAGGCCGGTCAATCCGGTCGGTGCAAGCGCAAGCGGCAGCGTAGCGGGCTGGCCGAGGATCGTGGTGGCGAGCGAGCGCTTGTCGACATCGACCAGTACGCGCTGGCGCAGGCGGATCGCTTCGAGTGCGGCGCGGTTGTCGCGCAGGGTGATCTCGTCGTAAGCGCCGCGGTCGGCGTATTCGAAGAACGCACGCGGCACGCGGCGGCGGGCGAGTTCGCGCAGGTCCATGACATTGGTGATGGGCTCGCTCATGTGCGGACACCGTTTTCTGTGGAGGCGGCGGTCATGGTATTCCAATCGCGCCTGACGATGCACGAACCCGGCCAGTGCGATTCCCACAGGATATCCACAGAGTTATCGTATCGGCAGATGAGACGGGACTGTGTAACATGCACGGGCAGCTCCCCGTTCGTCACACAGAAGAAACATGGCCGCCTCTCCGGATCGCATTTTCCCCGCGCGCGTCGATGCGTTGCGCGTACCGCCGCATTCGATCGATGCCGAGCAGGCCGTGCTCGGAGGTCTGATGCTCGATGCCCACGCGTGGGAGCGCATCGCGGACAAACTGGTCGAGGACGATTTCTATCGCAAGGACCATCGCCTGATCTATCGTGCGATCGGCGAACTGTCGAACAAGAACATGCCCTGCGATGCGGTCACGCTTGCGGACTGGTTCGAATCGAACAAGCTGTCCGAACTCGTCGGCGGATCGAGCTATGTGATCCAGCTCGCCAACGGCACGCCGAGCGCGGCGAACATCGTCGCCTATGCCGAGATCGTGCGCGAGAAATCCGTGCTGCGCCAGTTGATCGACGCGGGCACGGAAATCGCTGGGGATGGTTTCCAGCCGGAAGGACGCAGCACGCAGGAAATTCTCGAAGGCGCCGAGCAGAAGGTCTTCCGCATCGCCGAATCCGGCGCGCGCGGGCGCAAGGGCTTCACCCCGATGCGCACGGCGGTCAAGGAAGCGTTCCAAATTCTGCACCAGCGCTACGAAAGCAAGGGTTCGGTGACCGGTCTCGCCACGGGCTTCGCCGATCTGGACGAACTGACCGCCGGCCTGCAGCCGTCGGATCTGATCATCCTCGCCGCACGTCCGTCGATGGGCAAGACCGCGCTCGCGGTGAATATGGCCGAACACGCGGCGATCAAGTCGAAGAAGGCCGTCGCCATATTTTCGATGGAAATGTCGGCCTCGCAATTGGCGTTTCGTCTGATCTCTTCGCTCGGCCGCATCAATCAGCAGCATCTGCGCACGGGCGATATCCAGGAAGAGGAATGGCCGCGCGTCACCAGCGCGATCACCCTTTTGTCGGACGCAAAAATCTTTATCGACGACACGCCCTCGCTGTCGCCGGCCGAGTTGCGTGCGCGTGCGCGCCGCCTGAAACGCGAACACGATCTGGGACTGATCGTGATCGATTACCTGCAGCTGATGGCCGTGCCGGGCAACAAGGAAAACCGCGCGACCGAGATTTCCGAAATCTCGCGCGGCCTCAAAGCGCTGGCCAAGGAATTGAACGTGCCGGTGCTCGCGCTGTCGCAGCTCAACCGCTCGCTCGAACAGCGCACCGACAAGCGCCCGATGATGGCGGACCTGCGCGAATCCGGCGCGATCGAGCAGGATGCCGACGTGATCCTGTTCATCTACCGCGACGAGTACTACAACCCCGAATCGGCCGACAAGGGCCAGGCCGAAATCATCATCGGCAAGCAGCGCAACGGCCCGACCGGTTCGCTCAAGCTGACCTTCCTCGGTCAATACACCAAGTTCGAGAGTTTCGCCGCGGACAGCTACGGCGGCGGCTACGAGTAAAGATTCGGGCCTCGGGACTCGGGATTCGATAAAGCGCAGTCCTTCGTCATTCCGGCGAAAGCCGGAATCCAGCGTCTTGTTCTGGGGTAAGCAAGAGCGAGAGACCTTGGATGACCAGCTTGGCTGGTTTAAAGCACCTCCGGCTTTCGCCGGAATGACGAGACTCTCCTAATTCTCTTTCCGAGTCCCGAGTCCCGCAACTTGACTGCTTCCATATTTCCATTATTATGGAAGTATGAAAACAAAAACGATGCTCGCCGCGCTCGCAGCGCTGGCGCAGGAGACGCGTCTGGCGATCTTCCGTTATCTGGTCGAAATCGGGCCGGACGGCGCCGCGGTCGGCAGCATCGGTGCGGCGCTCAAGGTCGCGCCGGCGACGTTGTCGTTTCACCTGAAGGAACTGAGCCACGCCGACCTTGTCGTGAGCCGGCAGGATGGCCGCTTCGTCTGGTATGCGGCGAATTTCGCGACGATGAATTCCGTCATCGCCTATCTCACCGAAAACTGTTGTGCCGGCCAATCGTGCAGCCCCGACTGTGCGCCGGTCAAAACCCAATCCACGCGTAGGAGGATTCGTTCATGAAACGCTTTCACGTGCATGTCGCCGTCGCTGATCTCGATCGCAGCATCGGTTTCTACTCCACCTTGTTCAACGCCGAACCCACGGTGCGCAAGACCGACTATGCGAAATGGATGCTGAAGGATCCACGCCTGAATTTCGCGATCTCCCAGCGCGGCGACAAGGTCGGCGTGAATCATCTCGGCCTGCAGGTCGATGACGGCGAAGAGCTCGTGGCGCTACGCGATCAGCTCGAACGCGCGGATCGCGGCCTGGTCGAGCAGGTCGGTACGGCGTGCTGCTATGCCAAGTCGGACAAGTACTGGATCGCCGATCCGCAGGGCGTTGCATGGGAAACGTTTCATTCGCTGGGCACGGTGCCGGTTTACGGCGAGGATCGCCCGGATCGTGCGATCGAACGGAGCGAGGCGAGCGCTTGCTGCAAACCGGCGGCATGCGGTGGCGAGGCATCGTCGGCGAAGCCCGCTGCAAGTTGCTGCTAGAGCATGAGAATTCAGCCCGCCGTCGCTGGCGACCTTGGCGCAATTCGTGCGCTGCTCACGCGGGCCAGCTTGCCCAGTCTTGATCTCGATGCGGCGCACCTCGCACATTTCCACGTTGCGCGCGCGGCGAACTCCGATGCGTTGATCGGTATTGTCGGTTTGGAGCCGTATCCGCCGTTTGGTCTGCTGCGCTCGCTGGCCGTGGCGCCGGAGCAGCATGGCGCAAGTATCGGCACGGCGCTGGTCGACGCGATCGAAGCGGCGGCGCGCGGGCAGGGAATTGTCGAGTTGGTGTTGCTGACGACAACCGCCGAGCGTTTCTTCGCACAGCGAGGGTACACCGTGATCGCCCGGGATGCGGCACCGGCTGAGTTGCAATCGACGCACGAGTTTGTCGAACTATGTCCGGCGTCTTCGGTATGCATGCGGAAAAGTATACAACCATGAATCCGAATCCGTACCGTGTGCTGTTTGTCTGCACCGGCAATTCCGCACGCAGCATTCTGGCCGAGGCGATGTTGAATCACCTGGGTCGCGGGCGCTTTCTCGCGTACAGCGCCGGCAGCCAGCCGACCGGTCGGGTGAATCCGCAGGCGTTGCGTCAGCTCGAACGTGCGGGTATTGCGGTGGACGGTTATCGCAGCAAATCCTGGGACGAGTTCTCCGGCGACGCCGCACCCCAGCTGGATTTGGTCATCACCGTCTGCGACAGCGCGGCGCAGGAGACATGTCCGATATTCTTGGGCGATTTCGTGCGTACGCATTGGGGTCTGCCCGATCCGGCCGCGGTGAAAGGCACGCAAGGCGAGATCGAACAGGCGTTCGCCGACGCGCACCGCGTGATCCGGTATCGCATCGAACAGTTGCTCGCGCTGCCGGTCGAACAACTCGACAGTGCGACCTTGCGCAACCGCCTCGATGCGATCAGCGAGTCGTCGCCGTGAGTCGCAGCCGTCGATTGCTGGCCGAAGGTCTTGGTACGGCCGCGCTGCTGGCGATTGTCGTTGGCTCGGGCATCATGGGCGAGCGTCTGGCGCAAGGAAACGCGGCGATCGCCCTGCTCGCAAACGCAGCCGCCACCGGCGCCGGCCTCTATGTGCTGATCGCGTTGCTTGCGCCGATCAGCGGCGCGCATTTCAATCCGCTGGTGACTTGCCTTGTTGCCGCGTGCCGCGAAATCTCCGTCACCGATATGCTGGGTTATGTCGTAGTGCAAATCGCCGGCGCGATCATCGGCGTACTGTTCGCACACGCGATGTTCGATCTGCCGCTGCTGCAATTCAGTACGCATGCACGCACGGGCAGCGGCCAGTGGCTCAGCGAAATCGTCGCCACGGCGGGACTGCTGGCGACCATCCTGATCGGATCGCAAACACGGCCGCGGTCGCTGCCGGCGCTGATCGGCGCCTATATTTTCGCCGCATACTGGTTTACCGCATCGACGTCGTTCGCCAATCCCGCAGTGACCCTGGCGCGCGCGCTCACCGATACCTTTGCCGGAATTCGACCGCAGGATGTGCCGGGGTTTGTTCTCGCGCAGTGCGCCGCGACGATTCTGGTTGTGGCGGCGGCTCGATCTCTGCGTGCGCATGGCCCGACCGCGCCGGCAGCGGGCAGAAACGTTTAAGATGCGTGGCGGTATGCGTCCCGAAAAAGCCATTCCTTGCCATCGCCGCGCAAGCACGCATCCAGCGTTGGCGCTTTCATCGATGAGATAACGAAGGCCTGGTTGACCGGCCATGCGTGAAGCGCCGACGGTTTTTATCTTGCATCCTCTTCCAGCGCAGTATCTTCAATGAGCCGTACCGCCCTCGCCACGATCCATCTCGACGCCTTGCGCAACAACTTGGCGCGCGTGCGCGAGTTGGCGCGCGGGGCGAACGTGATGGCCGTGGTCAAGGCCGACGGTTACGGCCATGGGCTTGAACGCGTCGCGCGCAGCCTGAGCGATGCCGACGCGCTCGGTGTCGCCGCGATCGCGGATGGCCAGCGTCTGCGTGCGGCGAGGCACCGGCAGCGCATCGTCGTGCTATCCGGGCCGGATGAGCCAGCCGACCTCGCCGAGCTGCGCCGCCTGCAACTCGATGCGGTGATCCATCATGAGGCGCAACTCGCCTGGCTCGATGCCGATCGCGATCCGCGTCCGCTGCACGTCTGGCTGAAGATCGACACCGGTATGCACCGTTTGGGTTTTGCGCCGGAGCGCGCGATCGAGATCCACGCACGATTGCGCGCGCTGCCGAATGTCGACGACGAGATCGCGCTGATGACGCATTTCGCCGCCTCGGACGAATTCGCCAACGAATTGACGGCCGGGCAAATCGCGCGTTTCGAAGCCGCCACAAAAGATCTGCCCGGTCCACGCTCGCTGGCCAACTCCGCCGGCGTGCTCGGCTGGCCTGCGGCTTACGGCGACTGGGTGCGCGTCGGCGGCCTGCTCTACGGCCTGTCCGTGATCGACGGCAAGAGCGGCAGCGATCTGGGCTTCGCGCCAGCGATGACCTTGTCGACCAAGTTGATTTCGATAAACCGTATACAGAAGGGCGAGCGCATCGGCTACGCGGCGACCTGGGAGTGTCCCGAAGACATGCGCGTCGGCGTCGCCGCGATCGGCTATGGCGATGGTTATCCGCGCAGTGCGGGACCTGGAACGCCGGTACTGATCCGCGGCCAGCGCGCGCCGATTGTCGGCCGCGTTTCGATGGACCTGATCACGCTCGATCTGCGCAGCGTGCCCGACGCGCAGGTCGGCGATCGCGTCGTGCTCTGGGGCCGCGGCCTGCCGGTCGAACAGATCGCGGGGCACGCGGGCACGATTTCCTATGACCTCACCTGCGGCGTGACGCGGCGGGTATTGTTTGTCGAGGACGAAAATTAAGTTCTCAGTCGTCGACTATCATTGAAGGGTGACATCATGTTCAAGAACGGTATGCGTCCGGTACACCCGGGTGAAATTTTGCGGGAAGACTATCTGGTCGAGTTGGGCATGAGTGCCAACGCGCTCGCGAAGGCGCTCAAAGTGCCCGCGCCGCGCATCAACGATATCGTGCGTGAGCGCCGCGGCATTTCCGCCGACACCGCACTGCGACTGGCGCGGTACTTCGATACAACACCGCAGTTCTGGCTGAATCTGCAAACAGCCTACGATCTGCGCGTCGCCGAATCCGCAACCGGGCGCAAGATCGCGCGCGAAGTGCTACCGAAGGCGGCATGACGCGCGCCTCGCACAGGAAAAGCTGAAAACTGCCGATGTCGAAATACGATCATCATGACAAGGAAACATTGATACGTCTGCTCGAACGACGCGATGCCCAGCGTCAGCTCGGCCTGGTGTGGGAACGCGAGGACGACGAGGTCAGAGACCGCGCGATCAACGACGACTTCGTCGCGCTGGCTCTCGATGAGGGTGATGGTTTTTTCCCGGACTTTGTCGTGTCGTTGACGGAGCGGAAGCAGGCCGACGGTGTCGCCTTGCTTGAAGTGAAGGGCAATCAATGGTGGGGTGTATCGCACGAAGTGGAGAAGGCGACTGTGAAACATGTCGACTACGGTGATGTGTTCATGGTCGGGCGCGAGCGCGGCCATCGCGACTTCATCCATCTGCGCAAGCTCGGCGACAAACTCGAGTCGGCCGGTGCCTTCGATATCGCGCGGATGCGCTGGTGATTGTTGCGCGGACATCCGACCATTGTGGGGATTCGCTCAAGATGGTCGAAAGCGGGAGCCGACGTTGAACGCGCAAGCCACTCGTTGCAACCATTTCGGTGAGGTCACCGAAATGCTTTATAAGACCATTCCGAGGATATGCTCGAAATGGTCGCGCGTCGTGATGTTGCGGGCGTAGCGCGATGACCATGCGCTATGCCGCTAGCGGTGTCGAATCCGAGTTTGAACCGGGTTCGCGCGGGCGCGTGCTGCGCAACCGGTTCGGCATACGCCGCGTCGGCGAGATGCAGCAAGCCGAATCTGTTGCACTGGACGCCGCGCAGGAATGGGCGCTCAGGCATTTTGACGCGGCGCATCGCTTCACCGCGGCGGATGTGTGCGAGTTGCATAGGCAATGGCTGGGCGGCATCTATACATGGGCCGGTGATTATCGCAGTGTGAATATCACCAAGAGCGGTTTCATGTTTGCAGCGGCAGCGCAGGTGCCGCGCCTGATGGCGGATTTCTCGCGCAAGGAACTGGCGCAGGAAACGCCGTGCGATGGAATGGATACGACGCGCCTCGCGCGCGTGCTGGCCCGTACGCACGCGGAGTTGATACTGATTCATCCATTCCGTGAAGGCAATGGACGCTGCGCGCGCCTGCTGGCGTGGCTGATGGCGTTGCAGGCTGGTGTGCCGCCGCTGGCTTTTTCGAATTTTTCCGGATACGGCAAGCGTGCTTATATCGCTGGGATTCACGCGGCCATGACTGGCGATTATGCGCGACTCGGATCAGTTTTTGAATTAGCGATCAGGCGGACTTCTTCTTTTTATTCTGGACAGGTTTGATGGATTTCTTCAGGTCCGCATACGGTTTGCGGATACCCTCTACCGCAGAAGAAGTGGCCGCCGAGATACGCAGCGCTTTCGCACGAATTTTCGGGTCGCGCAGCCACGGATTTTGTTTGAGCAGGGAAGCCATCGGGAGCGCCGCTTTGGAAGTGGGGTACGGGTTGTATTGTACCTCGCGGTGGACTCCATCGCCTCCGCCCAATCGCCATCCACATTCCTCAAGGCCGCGTGCGACATCTTGCGCCACTCCAGCTGTATCACCGGCAACGCATTTATGAAGGAACCACGCTGATGGCCAAAGCGAAAACAGCCTACGTCTGCAACCAGTGCGGTGCGGAACACAACAAGTGGCAGGGGCAGTGCGAATCCTGCGGCGCGTGGAATACGCTCAGTGAATTCGTGATCGAGCCGGCCAAGGCCGGCGCGGGTACGGTCAAGCGCGCTGGTTATGCCGGTGCGGCGCAGCCGCCGAAGATCGTGGCCCTGACCGACATCGCGCTGGAGGCGGAGACGCGCACGACGATCGGTATCGGCGAGCTCGACCGCGTGCTCGGTGGCGGTCTGGTCGATGGTTCGGTCGTGCTGGTCGGCGGCGATCCGGGCATCGGCAAATCCACCTTGCTGCTGCAAACCCTGGGTGCGCTCGGCAAGCGCCTGCGCACGCTCTATGTCAGCGGCGAGGAATCGCTGGCGCAGATCGCCGCGCGCGCACAGCGCCTCGGTCTGCCGCTCGACGCGCTGCGCTGCCTCGCCGAAACCTGCGTCGAGCGCATTGTGGAAAATACACAAAAGGATACTCCGCGCGTTCTCGTGATCGACTCGATCCAGACGATCTGGACTGAAACCCTGACCGCAGCGCCGGGGTCCGTGAGTCAGGTGCGCGAATCGGCGGCGCGCCTCGTTCGTTACGCCAAGGAAACAGGTACGAGCATCTTTCTGGTCGGCCATGTGACGAAGGAAGGCGGCATCGCCGGGCCGCGCGTGCTCGAGCATATGGTCGATGCGGTGCTGTACTTCGAGGGTGAGGTGGGTAGCCGTTTCCGCATCCTGCGCGCATTCAAGAACCGCTTCGGTGCGGTCAACGAGCTTGGCGTATTCGCCATGTCCGACAAGGGCCTGCGCGAAGTGCCGAACCCGTCGGCGATCTTCCTTTCCCCGCACAGTGCGCCGACGCCGGGTAGTGCGGTGATGGTCACGCGCGAGGGCACGCGGCCGCTGCTGGTCGAGGTGCAGGCGCTGGTCGATCAATCCTCGCTCGGCAATCCGCGCCGCGTCGCATTGGGCCTCGAACAGAATCGCCTCGCGATGCTGCTCGCCGTATTGCATCGCCATGGCGGCGCGGCGGTGTACGACCAGGATGTGTTCGTCAACATCGTCGGCGGTATCCGCGTGCAGGAAACCGCGGCCGATCTGCCGGTGTTGCTCGCCGTGCTGTCGAGTTTCCGCGACCGGCCCTTGCCGGACAAGCTCGTCGCGTTCGGCGAAGTCGGCCTGTCCGGTGAAATCCGCCCGGTGCCGAACGGCGAGGAGCGCCTGCGTGAGGCAGCGACGCACGGGTTTCTCAAGGCGATCGTGCCGAAAGCGAATGCGCCGAAACGCGCGAAGATCGGCGACCTGGAAATTATCGGCGTCGAGCGCCTGTCCGAAGCTTTGGATGCGGCCGCGTCCTAACGAGTGACCTTGCGTTGCTTCGGTCGCGGGTGCCGCGTTTTCGGCGGATGAATGCGCTCCACGGCGTGGCACGATTCAATCGCCAGCACTCAGCTGACGCGTTTCAGGATCAGTTCCAGTACCAGCTTGCTGCCGAAGAACGCGAGCAGCAGCACGGCCATGCCGGCGAGCGTCAGTTGTACGGCCCGGCGCCCGCGCCAGCCGTAGCGCCAGCGACCGAACAGCAGCGCGCCGAACACGAACCAGGCAATGATCGACAGTACGGTTTTTTGCGCAAGATTCTGGTCGAACAGATTGGTGACGAACAGGATGCCGCTGATCAGGGTCAGCGTGAGCAGAGCGAAGCCCGCGCCGATCAACTGAAACATCAGCGCCTCGGTCAATGTCAGCGGTGGCAGCGCGCGCACGAGGCCGTCGAAGTGGCGCTGGCGCAGCGCGCGTTCCTGCAAGGCGAGCAGAATCGCCAGCAGCGCGGCGATGCTGAGCACGCTGAAGCCGAGCAGGGCGAAGATCACGTGCAGCTTGATCTGCCACTCCATCGCCAGCGGCTGGGTCGATGGGGCAAGGAAGACATCGACACCCAGCAGCAGCGCAGCGAGCGGAAACACGATCACGCCGAGAGTCGCTACCGGCCGGCTCAGGTTCACCAGCAGACATAACGCGGCGATGCAGGCACCGACCAGGGACAGCGCCGCGAAGAAATGCAGATCGACGCCGCCGCGATGCGCGCCGATCAGCACCGCGAAATGCGCGAGAACCGCGACCGCGGCAAGGCCGAGACTCAGCGTGCGCGGCTGCGCCTGGCGATGCAGCAGAGGCAGCGCCAGCGTTGCGGCGGCGGCAAGGTAGAGCGCGATCGAGATGACGGCGAAGACGGTGATGGGCATGCGCCAAGTGTCGCATAGAATACAAAATGACAGGCATTGAGTCTGCGAGGATGCGGTCCGCGCACCGTCTTGGTTTCCTCATTGCAGGCTCGGAACCTGCGATTCCTGCGCCAGCTTTTGCCTCAAGGGCTAGGGCATTTCAAGTGTTTGCTCAGGAACGCGCAAGAGTCGGTCGGATGCTGCTTGTGGGGCGCTTCGGGACGCCTCGTGGTCGGCGACGATGCTCTTCGGCAGATACGATGGGTGGACGTCGATGGGAGCCGCGAGACCCTTCTTTGGAATAGCGCGAATGAGAAATTGCTTGGCGCAAAATTCCGCCAGAGTTTCACCGGTTGTCTTGATGGAGATGCTGCGATAGTGGACGATGCAGGGACCAGTTCGGCCCTGATTGGCCACGTAATAATCTTGCAGGCGTTCGTCCATCACCAACTGCCCCATCGCTATGGAATAGCCGGTGGAGTCCATCAGCTCGCGGATTTCATTTCCGGTAAAAAAACGGATATGCGTGATGTCCAGCAGTCCGTGTTGATCGTAGGTGAAACGACCCTCGGCGATTTCGTTGAGCAGCCAGAGATTGCGGACGTGCGGAAGGCTGATCACCAACTCTGCGTCTGCAGTGAGCCACGGCGAGAGCGCGGTCAAGACGCTCCAGGGATCGTACATGTGTTCGAGCACATCGCCGAGCACGACGCCATCCACTGAACGGGGTTCAAGCCCCATCAAGTCAAGCTGCTGTTCCTCGAATTTTCCGCAAACCACTCGATCCAGGTTCTGCAGTGCCTCCTTGGCTGCGGCCTTGTTGAGATCAAAGCCCCAGTATTCGACGCCGGCGAATTTTTGCTTGGCATACTTGCCCGTGTAACCCGCGGCGCAGCCAATCTCCACGATGCGCTTCCTCGGCGAAGAGAACAGGTCGATGAGTTCTCGGCGCGCCAGACGGTGATAGTCCTTGACCTCCGCGTCCTCGACACCAAGAAATTCTTGCCAAACCTTCATGCAGATGCCCCCATTTCCGTCGCCACGATAACGCCAGAGTCTCGACAATACCTGATATACACCCCAAGATCGGATTTGATGCCTGGGTTGCGTTGCCGCGGGAAAGGCCCGGTTCGCATTTCCGTCGGGCGCGTACCATCCGATCCTCGCGCCAAGACTGCTCTCGTAACGCGCTATCTCGACGGCCTGCACGCAGGGCATTGCGCGAGCGCACCAGCGCTCGGCCGGGTCGCGTTGCGCATGAAATGACCATCGCCTGGACCTGGCGGCATGTCGGGCAGGTCGCGAACGGGGCAGCCGGGTCGATCAACCGCTATAATTCGCAGCTGATTTCCATTTCGGCAAGATCTTTATGTTCGAGTCCCTGAGCCAACGCCTGTCGACCACGATCGAGCGCCTGCGCGGTCGCGCGCGCCTGACCGAGGCGAATATCCGCGAGTCCTTGCGCGAAGTGCGCATCGCCCTGCTCGAAGCGGACGTTGCGCTGCCCGCGGTGCAGGCGCTGATCCAGCGCATCCAGGTGCGCGCGGTCGGTGTCGAGGTGCTGAAAAGCCTGACGCCGGGACAAACCTTGGTCAAGGTCGTGCGCGACGAGTTGACGGCGGTGATGGGCTCGGTCAACACCGATCTGAATCTTGCCGCCGCGCCGCCGGCGATCGTGCTGATGGCCGGCCTGCAGGGCGCGGGCAAAACGACCACTGTGGCCAAGCTGGCGAAATTCCTCAAGGACCGCAAGAAGAAAAAAGTCATGGTCGTCAGCTGCGACGTCTACCGTCCGGCCGCGATCGAACAGTTGCGCACGCTGGCCGAGCAGGTCGATGTGCTGTTCCATCCGAGCACCGGCGAACAGGATCCGGTCGCGATCGCCAAAGCTGCACTCGATGCGGCGAAAAAGAATTTCGCCGACGTGCTGATCGTCGACACTGCGGGCCGTCTCGCCATCGACAAGGAAATGATGGACGAGATCAAGGCGCTGCATGCGGTGTTGAATCCGATCGAGACTTTGTTCGTCGTCGATGCGATGACCGGTCAGGACGCGGCGAACACTGCGAAGGCCTTCGCCGAAGCGTTACCGCTGACCGGCGTCGTGCTGACCAAGACCGACGGCGACGCGCGCGGCGGCGCGGCCTTGAGCGTGCGCTATATCACCGGGCGGCCGATCAAGTTTATCGGCGTCAGCGAAAAACCCGATGGCCTCGACGCGTTCTATCCCGACCGCATTGCGCAGCGCATTCTCGGCATGGGCGACGTGCTCTCGCTGGTCGAACAGGTCGAGCAGAACGTCGACAAGGAAAAAGCGCAGAAGCTTGCCGAAAAGGTGATGAAGGGCAAGCGTTTCGACATGAACGACATGCGCGATCAGTTGCAGCAGATGCTCAGCATGGGCGGTCTTGCCTCTCTGATGGACAAGCTGCCCGGTGTGGGCAATCTGCCCGACGCGGTGAAGTCGAAGGTCAACGACAAGGAAGTGCAGCGCATGGTCGCGATCATCAATTCGATGACCAAAAAAGAACGCCGCCACCCCGATCTGCTCAACGGCTCGCGTCGCGCGCGTGTCGCGCGCGGCTCCGGCATGCAGCCCGCCGACGTCAACCGTCTGCTCAAGCAATACATGCAGATGGAGAAGATGATGTCGAAGATGGCCGGCGGCGGAATGAAAGGTCTGATGCGCCAGATGTCCGGTGCGATGGGACGCATGGGCGGCGGTGGCATGCCGCCGGGCGGAATGATGCGCTAGTTAGGCACTCTGCCCAACCGACAGTCTGTTGTCTAGCAAGTAGGCTGGGGTGAGCATATCGCGAACCCCAGCGTGTGCATTCCGTGGACATCAAGCGCTGGGCTTCCTTCGTCAGCCCAGCCTACTTTCGAGGTCATGAAATGAGGGACGCTCTTCGCTGGATCGGCCGGGCCCTTCTAGTTCTGATTGTTGTTGTCGCCGTGGTTTTCGCTGCGTATCGAATTCGCGGACCCAGTTTCGAGCAGCGTGCAGCATTGGACCTGCTCCAGCAGGATCGCCGGCCGGACCATGGACGCAACGCCTTTCCGTTGTTGTGGTTTATGGGCTACGACGTTGCCGACGAGGATCTTGATGCGCACATGGCCGTCGATGTCGCGGAGGTCCGCAAACGACTGGCAGCTGGAGACGAGGCAATTCAGTTTGTGCCCTCTGCGAGCAAGTTGCCGCAGCCGTCGAATGACGATGCGGGCCCATGCCAAACTCTCGAAAACGACTGCCTTCACCACGTCACCGAGAAAGCAGAACTCACCCGTTCGACGCTCAAGACCTACGCGCGATTGTTGGCGCGTGCGCAGTCGCTGGAACATGCCGACTTCCTGTGGATCGAATTTCCCGCAGACTATCGCACGCCAATGGGGATGTATTCCGTGCTCCCGCAGAATCTGTGGTTGAGTTCGTTGGCGCTGCAGTTTGTCGACGGGGATCACGTTGGTGCGCTTGATGGAGTGTGTCGCAACGCCAGGACGTGGCGCCGGCTGCGCGCAGCAACTAATTCCCTGATCGGCGACATGGTGTTGATCCGCTACGCCGACGGCGCGATACGCTTGTTTGGCGAAATGCTGGCCGCTTCGTCGTCGGATGAAGCGATCCCACCCAGCTGCATGGATGCATTTCGGCCGATCGAAGCGGCCGATGTCGATCGTTGTGCCGAGCTGTCCACTGAGCGTGCTGTCAGCGAAAATGTGATGCGAGAGATTTCATCAACAAGGCAACCCTATTGGAAGCGGGTGTTCTCACAGTTGATCTTCGACCCCAGGCAAACGGTTGCCTGGGGGGCCGAGCAGTTCACTCCCTACTGTGGCGAAGCAGCGTCTCGACGTCTGCTTGCGGACAAAACCATCGATCTCAATGCTGTGCCCCATCCCCTTAGGCGGCTTGAATGCATTACCAGTGTTACCGGCTGCATCCTCACCGAGATTGCGACGCCGGCCTACGTCGGCTATGACAAACGCATATTGGACTACGCAGCGCATCTGCGGCTGGCGGCGACCTTGATCTGGCTGCGCGAATCGCCGATCGCGTCTGCCGCGTCATTGAAGGAACGATTCGAGCAGAGGCCAGCGAACCTGCGCAGCGCAGGACACGTCTCCGGCATCGATTCCGAGCATCATGTGCTGTTTGTCGACAGTCTGAATCAAGTTCGTGCGCAACGCTTCGAGCTCAAGCTCTCGGCCGAGTAGCCTAGTAGGTTGGGGTGAGCGTTGAGCGAACCCCAACGTTTGCGCTCCATTGAGATCAAGCGTTGGGTTTCGTTCGTCAACCCAACCTACTCAAAGCCATTGAGTGGGGTGATCGTATCGCGAACCCCTTTGTGTACATTCCGTCGGCCTCAACGCTGGGCTTCGTCAGCCCAGCCTACACAAACAACCGTGCTGCTGTGCGCCCATTTACCACTCGCGACGCCGATGATGGGAGACTCGCCGAGTAAGTTGGCGTGAGTGGTTAGATTGGAAAAATGATGTCGAAGATGGCCGGCGGCGGCATGCCGCTGGGCGGAATGATGCGCCAGGCGCTTACAATCACGCTCCGATTGGATACAGGCGTTTCCATGGCGCTCAACGCGATCACCTACAAGGCCGAACTTGCGATCAGCGACATGGATCGCCACTACTACGCGACGCATGCGCTGACGCTGGCCAAGCATCCGTCCGAAACCGACGAGCGCCTGATGGTGCGTCTGCTCGCGTTCGCGCTGTATGCCGACGAACGGCTGCAGTTCGGAAAGGGCATCAGCAGCGATGACGAACCAGATCTGTGGCGCAAGGATCTGACTGGCGAAATCCTCGAGTGGATCGAACTGGGCCAGCCGGACGAGCAACGCATCCGCAAGGCCTGCGGACGTGCGCGTCAGGTCGTGGTGATCAACTACAGCGGGCGCGGTGCGGATATCTGGTGGGAGAAGAATCGCACGCAACTCGAGCGCGTAAAGAATCTCAGCGTGATCGATATTCCTGCTGCCGCGGTCGGCGCACTCGCCGCAATGGCCGAGCGCAATATGCGACTGCAGTGTCTGATCCAGGATCGCCAGGTGCAGATTTTCGGCGAGAATGCCGCGGTCACCGTCGATCCGGCCGTGCGCATGGCGCCGTCGCAAGTTCGCGGTTGAACGCGTGGCGGAATCCTTCGATACCCTGATCATCGGCGGCGGTGCTGCCGGTCTGATGTGCGCGATCGCGGCGGGCCGGCGCGGTCGACGCGTACTCGTGATCGAGCATGCGAACCGGGTCGGCAAGAAGATTCTCATGTCGGGCGGTGGTCGCTGCAACTTCACCAATACCGGCACGACGCCGGTGAATTTCCTTTCGGCGAATCCACATTTCTGCAAATCGGCGCTCGCGCGCTACACGCCGGGCGATTTCATCGCGCTGGTCGAACGCCACGAGATCGCGTATCACGAAAAGGAACTCGGTCAATTGTTCTGCGACGATTCGTCGAAGCAGATCGTGCGCATGCTGCTGGATGAGTGCGCAGCGACCGGCGTGCGCATCGAGACGAGGTGTACGGTGGCGAGCGCGCGCCACAACGAGGCCACGTTCCACCTCGATACCACGACAGGATTATTCGCTGCACCCGCACTGGTCATCGCGAGCGGCGGTCTGTCGATACCGAGCATGGGTGCGAGCGGTTTCGGCTATGAAATCGCGCGCCAGTTCGGCCATCGCGTGCTGCCGACGCGCGCGGGACTCGTGCCGCTGACGCTGAGCGGCAAGCACCAAGAACGTCTGGCCGATCTTGCGGGTGTCGCCTTGCCGGTCGAGGCACGCTGCAACGGGGCGAGCTTCCGCAACTTCATGTTGATCACGCACCGCGGCATCAGCGGGCCGGCGATCCTGCAAATCTCCTCGTACTGGAATCCCGGCGACGACTTGCGCCTGGATCTGTTGCCCGACGCAGACCCACTCGAATGGCTGCGCGAGCAACAGACAGAACGTCCTGCCGCGGAATTCAAGACCGTGCTCGCAGAGCGCCTGCCGAAACGCTTCGCGCAGCGTCTGTGCGAACTTTGGTTGCCCAACAAACCGTTACGCCAGTATCGCGATGCGGAGCTGCACGATATTGCTGCGCAGCTCGCGGACTGGCCGCTGGTCGCGAACGGCACGGAAGGCTATCGCACCGCCGAAGTGACCTTGGGCGGCGTCGACACCGACGAGCTGTCCTCCACCACGATGCAATCCAAACGCGTGGCGGGCCTGTATTTCATCGGCGAAGTGGTCGACGTCACCGGCTGGCTCGGCGGCTACAATTTTCAGTGGGCGTGGGCGTCGGGGCATGCCTGCGGCGAAGCGGTTTGAGCGCACGCCATGCCGGCCGAGTAGGTTGGGGTGAGCGTTTTGGCGAACCCCAACGTTTGCGTTCCATTGATACAAGCGTTGGATTTCCTTCGTCAACCCAACCTACTTAAAGCCATCAAGGCTGGGGTGAGCGTATTGCGAACCCCAGCGCATGCATTCCGTCGGCCTCAAACGCTGGGCTTCCTTCGTCAGCCCAGCCTACACAACTTCGTCAGCCCAGCCTACGAAACGCATGCAATGCATTGACCGAAGTTCAGCGGAGCGGCGTGGAGATCAATGCGCTGGCACCAGTTGGACCCAATCGATCGCCCATAGAGGATCATATTTGCCGGTGGCAAAACGCAGACAGAGGGAATGCGTGCCTGCGTGGTGTCCGATCGGTACTTCCAGTTGCGTCGTGCCCGCATTGGCGAGCGCTGGCGCGAGAGCGACGGCCGCCAGCAGATCGCCGTCGCAGCGATCCAGATGCACTTGCAACTCGCCGGCTGGATACTTGAGCGGCTTGCGCGTCACCACGCTTTTTATATCTTTCCACAATTGGAAATTGAAGGGGATGCTGCCGACGTTGACCGCGATATGGTCGATATCGTCGAGGCTGGCGTCCGGCCATAGCCAGCAGGGGTCAAAGAGGTCTACGTGGAAAATCGCTTGGTCAGGGCCCACTGGCGTGTCGTCCGGCAGGCGCAGGATTACGCCGCTATTGGGATGGCATTGCCGGAGTTCCCCGGAGCTGCGGTGCAGCAGGGCTAGAGGATCGAGTTTGCGCGCGCGCGCGTCCGCGAGCGGCGCGTCGTGCGCAAAGGCCGTGGCGCGAATTTCGCCGGATGCGGCTGTTTCGAAAGGCCCCGTGTAGCGCGGCGATTGCGGCGTCGGCGCATTTCCGTCCAGCGTGTAGCGAATTGTGCCGAAATCGGTCTGGTTGGCGAGCTTCACGCCGACCTTGCCATGTGGCGCATCGAACGTCGTTTCGATATGCACCGCGAATGCGCTTTGCGCATAGCCGATGCCGAGTTCGCGATAGCGCGCCTGCTGCACGACGAGGCGATCGAGAAAACCGTTCCAGTCGTGCGCCGTCACTGGCGACCACAACACTTCGGCAAGCGCCGCGGCACGTGGGTAGGTCGCGCGCGCCACGCTGGCATCGGTTGGAAAATATTCGCTCCACAAATTGGCCTGCGCACCGAGTACATGTCTGGCTTGCGTTGCGTCGAGATCTTTCGGAATCGGATTGAACTCATAGACATCGCGCAGTGAAATCACTTTCGGCCGCCCAGCCGGCTCGTCGGGCAAGTCGCCGGACAAATGATCGAAATACAGATCCGGATCGGGTGAGAGCACGACATCGTGTCCCTGTTTCGCCGCCTCGATCGCGCCCTTGCTGCCGCGCCACGACATCACCGTAGCCTGAGGCGGCAGGCCACCGTCGAGAATCTCGTCCCAGCCGATCAGCTTGCGGCCATGCGCGGAGAGAAAGGTCTGCATGCGCCGGGTGAACCAGCTCTGCAGCGCGGTTTCGTCCTTGATGTCGAGTTCGCGCATGCGCGCCTGCACACGCGCGGACGCCTGCCACTGGTCTTTTGCCGCCTCGTCGCCGCCGATATGGATGTATTTCGACGGGAACAGGTCCATCACCTCTGCCAGCACATTCTGTAGAAAGACAAAAGTGGAATCGTCCACATTGTATAAAACCGTATGCACGCCCCAGTCGTGGGAGACGCCGGGATTCTTGCCGGTGACGCCGAGTTCGGGGTAGGCGGAAATCGCGGCCTGCGCGTGGCCGGGCATTTCGATCTCCGGCACGATGGTCACGTAGCGCTGCTGCGCGTAGGCGACGATGTCGCGGATCTGTTCCTGCGTGTAATAGCCGCCATAGCGCACCGGCTGGCCGTTGGCATCGGTGCCCGCGGCACCCGCCGGCCGGCGCCATGCGCCGACCTCGGTCAGCTTCGGATACTTCTTGATCTCGATGCGCCAGCCCTGGTCATCGGTCAGATGCCAATGCAGGACGTTGAATTTGTGCAGGGCCATCCAGTCGATGAACTGCTTGACGAACTCGGGCGACTGCATATGCCGTGCCGGATCGAGCATCAGCCCGCGCCAAGCAAAGCGCGGATGGTCCTCGATGCGTAGGCAGGGAATGCGCAAGGGCAGATTGGCGTCGGCGTCGAGCGTAAACAGCTGCCACAATGTCACCGCGCCATTGAACAGGCCGTGCGCGCTGCGCGCGACGAGCGTGATCCGGCCAGTGGCCACGGTCAACGCGTAGCCTTCGTCGCTATCGTCGTCCTTAAGCGACAGTCGCGGATCGAGCACGAAGTCGATGCCGCTTTGGGTGTTGTTGTCCTTGCTGGTGGGCGCAAGCAGATCCAGATGTACGCCGCGCGTGCGTTGCACCAGTTCGCTGAAGTAGTGGGCGATGTTCTCTGCCGCCGCATCGTTCGAATGAATGCCGAGCGCCGCGTTCTTGCCGAGAGTGAAATAACCGGCAGATCGGTGCAGCGAGTAGGGCACCGGAATCAAAGACAGGTCGGTCGCGACTGGGATCTGCGGCTCGGATTTGTCGTTGTGGCTACTCATGCTGCGGCAGCCAAGCAGCGCCAGAGTCAGCGCCAGTGCAATCAGGCAAAAACCTTTCTGCCGCAAACCGCGGGTGTTGCGCCTCAATCGATAGTCGATCATGCGGTGCTTGCTCATTCGCTCGGCGTGCGGCAGGCAAAAAAAGCGGGCCTTAATTATCCATCAAGGCCCGCAACGGCTGGAGAACTCTTTTGACTTGCTTTCGGGGTCAGAACTTCAGGCGGAAAGTCACGTAGTACTGGCGACCATTGTCATAGAACGCGTACGGCTGTTTGCCGATGGCCGGAAGCTCGACGTAGTACTTCAGCTTCGCGTTGTTGAGGTTCATCGCATCCAGGGTGACCGATGCCCAACTGTTGATGTTGTACGCCACCGACGCACCGAGATTGCCGATATTGGACTGGAAGTAATTGTCGGTGCGGCTTACGCCTGCGTAGAAGGACGAGCGGTAGGTGTAGTTCAAGCGTGCGCTGAAAAGCTCGTTCTCGAAGTAGCCCGAAACGTTGTAGGTGTTCTTCGAGGTACCCTGCAGTGGCGCGCCGTTGTCCGCTTTGCCGTCGGCATATGTGTAATTGGCAGCCACGCCGAAGTTTTCGCCGATCGGCTGGATGTAGTTCAGCTCCACACCCTTGATGCTGCCGCCGACGTTGGATGGCACGCTGACTGCGTACGTATTGATCACATCATGTCCGGCGATGTGCGTGGCGTTCTGATCCAGATAGCTGCGGTTCTCGTTGCCGAAGTTGATGTAGTTCTTCAAGTCCATGTTGTATGCGCCAACGGATAGCAGGCCGCGCGGCGCGAAATACCATTCCAGCGAGGCATCGAAGTTGGTCGAGACGATCGGCTTGAGCTGCGGATTGCCGCCGCTGCCGGTGTGAGTCAGATCGTCCAGCGAGACCGATCCGGCGAGCGCGGAATAATCCGGACGCGTCATCGTCTGCGATGCGGCCAGGCGTCCGACGATATTCTCGGCGAGCTCGTATTTGAAGTTCCCACTCGGCAGAAATTCGTCGTAGGTGTGATTGTACCGGCTGCTGAAGTAGTTGCCGAAAGCCGAGCCGGTGACCGCGCCAGGTCCTGTGGTATACGCATCAGGATTGCTGGTGTTGTAGTTGATGTTTTCGTCGGTGCGCACGTAACGCACGCCCGCGTTGCCGCTCCACTTGTCGCCGGCGAAGTTGGCCTGCAGGTATAGTGCGGTGTCTTTTTCCTCCACCTTGTAGATGTTCTGCCAGTTGAAGCGCGTCACCGGATTGCGATTGGCAAACTGTGCAGCGATCGCGGCGAGCTGGCTCGGCGACCAGTACCAGACGTTGCCCGGGCAGATGCCGCCTACGTTGCCGCAGAAATTGCTTGGATAGTTCGAGTAGGTCGTCGGATAGGAGGCGGCTGTGCCGGGCCAGGTAGCAAAGTTCGGGCCCTGGCCGATATCGGTCTTGTTGTCGCGGGTGTGCTCGGAATAACGCGCGCCGAAATCCAGCGAGCTCAAAGCGCTGTTGTCGAAGGCGAACTCACCATCGCCCTGGGCCCAGTTCTCCTTGTCCTTGACGTGAATGTTCTGGTCACCAAAGATCCAGCCGTCCTGCGGCTGAATAGTCGACGGATTATTGTTGACGCCGCCCTGGGTCCAGTTGATCGGCTGGCTGAGGCCGCGCATCTGCCAGCTTGCACCGGCGCCTGGGCCAGTACCGACCTCGATAACGTCCTGGTTCGGACTGTCGCCCTTGCCGTTCGTGGTGCCGATCTGGCCACTGAAGGTCAAGTGATCGCTCGCCCGCCACTTGGCATCCGCGGTCAAGTATTCCGATTGCGAGGCGGCGCCGGGGCGTGAAATCTGGTCGTAAACGCCATACGGCGTGATGCTGCCCGGCTGTGCTGCGAAAGTAGCCGAAGTGAGTACGCCGTTCTGCACCGTGTAGCCGGGTTGAAGGCCAGCTCCGCCGGCGACGAATTGGCTCGCCCATTGCAGGTAGCTGCGGTTGTAGTTGTCGGCTTTGAGCTTGGAGTAGAAGCCGTTGACGTCGATAGTCAGGGTGTCGGAGGGTTTGAATTCCAGGTCGATCACTCCGCCTTCGCGCGTGCGCTTCTGCGTGAACAACGCGGCGTTGATCAGGTTGGGGTAATACACGCCGGCAAGATCCGGATGCGCAGTGACTACCGCTGCGTTGGTCGGTATCTGGAGGTAACCGCCGATCACTTCCTGGCCGTCGCGCTGCAGAGCGCGCTGTTCATAGAAACCCTGCACCAGCACGCCGAAAGTATCGTCGGCGTTTTTCCAGTTGAGCAGGCCGCTGAACTGCGGCTTGGTCGTGCCCGGCAGATCGGAATACACGCCGCCGGCGGAAACTTCCGCGGTCAGCGGCTTGGCATACTCGAGTGGCTTGCGCGTGATGATGTCCACCGAGCCGGCGGCACCGCCTTCCGTGATCTTGGCCTCGGAGCTCTTGTGCACCACCACTTCGCTGACGATTTCCGACGGCAGCAGGGTATAGCTGACGCTGCGGCCGACGGTCTGCACCTGGCTCAGCACGAACCAGTCGCCAGTGCCGACCGTATGGCCATTGACCAGGGTCTGGGTCAAGCTCGGATTGGTGCCGCGCAGGCTGACGCGATCGTTCTCGTCGAAGCCGCCTTCGGTGGCGCTGGCGGCGCTGATATTGACGCCGGGCAGGCGCTGCAGCGCGTCGGCCACGTTCTTGGCCGGCAGCTTGCCCACGTCTTCCGCGGTGACGATGTCGACGTGCGAACTGGCGGCCTGCTTCAACTTCAGTGACTCCGCTTCGGTATCGCGGATACCGGTGACGAAGATCGTGCCGAGTTCGTCCGCCTTCTTCTTGCTGTCAGACGAAGTGCTTTGCGCATCGGCGGCGGCCGAGCTCGCATCCGGGGTCTGCGCAACATTGTTTGTCGCCACTTCGCCGGCGTGGACGACCGCGCTTGCGTATAGAGCTGCGGCGATGCTCGCCGCGAGTATGGTTTTACGGGTTTTCATGGGTCGCCCCTCTGGTCAGGTGTGTGATCCGGAAGATTCGCTGCAGCGCGCTGCTCCGCCGGGCAATGTCTACATTTATATCTATCCACATTTTTGCAATTTCTGGGCGCATCCGGCGCCCGATTCCTGTGCAATCCGCATTCGCTCCGGCGTTCACTCCTCAACCCCGCCGGACTTGGTTTCGTGATCCAGATACCAGTGCGCCGCACCGGTCACGCCGAGGCGGCCGTGCTCGATCAAGCGCACCGGCACGCGTTCGAGTACCGTGCGCATCGTGCCCTTGTCGCGGAAGCGCTCGGCGAAATCACTGCGCTGGAGCAGCGGCAATATCTGCGGCAGAAAACCGCCCGCGAGCGACACGCCGCCATAGGTACCGAACAGGACCGCGAGGTCGCCGACCATGCTGCCGAGCCACGAGCAGAAACAGGTGACGCATTCCACGGCGAGCGCGTCGCTTTCGCTCAGGGCTGCGGTCGTGATCTCTTCGGGCGACGAGAAACGCGGCTGCACCGCGCGGATTTCGCAAAGCACCCGATACAGCGCGACGAGGCCGGGGCCGGACAGAACTTGTTCGTTGGGCACATGCGCAACGCCCTTGCCGAGACGACGCACGATCTGCAATTCAAGCGCCGTGCGTGGCGCGATGGCTGCGTGCCCGGCTTCGGTGGCGAGAACCTCGGGGCGCGGCGAGCGCGGCAGCAACACCGCCGCGCCGAGGCCGGTGCCCGGACCGACGACGAGCTGCGATTGGCCGGAGCCGACCTCGCCGACGCCGGCGATCTGGATCGAGTCTTCCATCGGATGGAAGTGTGTTGCGTAGGCGATTGCCTTGAAGTCGTTGACCAGGGCGACGTGTTCGATGCCGAGACCTCGGCTGAGGCTGGATATCGAAACATTCCAGGGCAGGTTGGCGTTGATCAACGTGTCGCCGAGCGCGTAACCCGCGCACGCGATACAGGCGGCGACAGGTCGCGCACCGGTGTCGCGAAGAAATTCGCGCAGGATTTCCGCCAGGCCCGAATAATCGGCACAAGCGTATTTGCGATAGCCGAGAACTTCCAGATGGCCATCGGCATCGTCCGCGATCGAACCGGCGGTTTGCGCTTGAATGAGACCGATGCGGGCATGGGTGCCGCCGACGTCGGCAGCGAGAAACGAGGTGCGCGCCGCCGCGGCGGCGCTCTTGCGCAACGGTTGCGAACCGACAGTGAGCGGACTTGCGTCTTGCATCACGCGCTGCTTCCCCGAGTCGAACATGGCCACTGGCCTCTTGATTGCGCGGCAGTCTGCGCTATGATGACAACGTTGTCAATATGGTGTTAAAAAATTATTTTTCTGTCTTTGTTCGGCATTAAATATTAATTAATACAAATAGATATAAATCATAGTTTACGAAAATTATCATGACAACGTTACTTGTAACGCGAACATTTTGTGGGATGGAAAGCGGCCGATACGACACGTCATTTGCACCGTTGACGGAGAGAAGCAGGCATGGCGGCAATATGCGAAGCGTGCCGCGCGAAGGTTGCGCAAGCGAACTGGCTTGGCGACGCAATCCGGTTCTTAATATACTTGTATAAAATAATACTCGATCAAAATCTGCTGGCTTGGCGCATGGCGCTGGCCGCAGCGGGGCGTTTCAAGCGAGAATGGCAAGGTGCGCGGGCCACGATCCGCGCCATACGAGATGGATGGCCTGGCGAGCATGCGCACTCCAACGATCAAAGATGTCGCCAAGCGGGCGAAGGTATCGCTGAAGACGGTATCGCGGGTGATCAATCACGAGCCGTCCGTGCTTGAGGCGACGCGCAAGCGTGTCGAGCTGGCGGTAGCCGAACTTGACTACCACCCCGATCAGTCCGCGCGCAGCCTGCGCAGCGCCAAGTCGTATGCGCTCGGCATGGTCTACGACAACCCGAACGCGTACTACGTGATTGCGATGCAGAGTGGCGTGCTGTCGGTGTGTCGGGAAAACGGTTTCGGCCTGCACATTCATCCCTGCGATTCCAGTTCGCCGCAGCTCGCCGAGGAGTTGCGCGACCTCGTGCAGCGTTCGCGCCTTGCCGGCCTCGTGCTGGCGCCGCCGATGTCCGAGCGCATGGAGCTGATCCGTTTTCTCGCCGCGCACAAGATCAAGTTCGTGCGCATTCTTTCCGCCGCCGAAGATCCGCGCGACGGTTTCCCCTGTGTCTTCGTCGACGACCGCGACGCGGCCTATGCGGTGACCGAACATCTGATCCAGCTTGGCCATCAGCGCATCGGCTTTCTCTGGGGTGGCAAGGCGCACCGTTCGAGTCCGGAGCGTTTCAAGGGTTATGAGGACGCGCTCAAGCACTACGGCATCGCGGCGGACAAGGCGTTGATCGTCGAGGGCGACTATTCCTTCGACGACGGGTTTCGCGGCGCGCGCAAATTGCTCGCATTGAAAAATCCGCCGACGGCGATTTTCGGTTCCAACGACGAAATCGCGGCGGGTGTGCTCGCCGCGGCGAAATCTGCGAACATGAACGTGCCCTACGATCTGTCGATCGCGGGATTCGAGGACAGCCCGTTCTCGCGCCAATGCTGGCCCGCGCTGACCACGGCGAAGCAGGCGACCGCGGATATCGCGCGCCGCGCGACCGAGCGCCTGATCGCTGAATTGAAACGCGGTGAGCATGCCGCGCACAGCACGCAGAATGTCGGCTTCAGCCCGACGCTGGTGATCCGTGGCTCGACGGCGCCGGTACGGCCGGGTGCGGACGCAGGGAAGTAGCGTCTAGCGGAAGAGTCCGGATTGTTCGCCGGACTCTTCCGTTTACTCATCGGCCTCAGTGCTGCTGATGGAAGCAGGCCACGTCGTACTGCGACACGCTCACGGGGTTGCGCGAGTTTTGTGGCTGCTGACCGGCATACATGGTTCCGGCCTTGCCATCCGGGTTGAACGCCGAACCAGGTGCGGCTGCGGCATGGCCCGGAGTGTTGGGGGCGCTTGCGCTGCCGCAGCTCTGATTCGGTTGTCCGGTGGTGTGCGTCGGTCCGGACACCGTGTGTGTGGTCATCGTGTGGCTTGATGCCTGGGGCGCCGCGGAGTGCATGCCGCCTGCGGCGAAAGCTCCGGCCGATATCAATAGACCCAGTGCGGCGATCATTGTCTTGCTCTCAAGTCGTTTCATGGTTTCGCTTCCTTCGTCCGTGTGCGTCTGCGCCGTGCCAGGCACGGCGGCCTCGCGCCACGTATACGCGTGGTCACAACTGTGTATTCCAGAGTTGCCGGCACCGGTTCAATAATTCATGCCGGACGTTGGCCCGCGTTCAGTCAATCACCAGCTCGCGGCACGTTTGCATCGACGACGCAGACGCGTCAGAACGGCACGCCGTCGAGTCGTCCCATCTTGCCGCTGACAAAGTCTCGCTTGGCCCGCTCGACGTGCTCGGGTGTGTCCATCACAAACGGGCCAGCAAACAACAGTGCACCTTCAACCGGGGCGCCACCCAATAAGGCGACATCAGCCGCTTGATCCGGCGCAGCGGTCAGGGTGACCTGCGAGCCGGATGAACTCAGGACGGCCAGTGCGCCCGGGTTGAGCCGCGAATCCGCATCCGCTACCAGGCTGCCGTCCAGGACATACAGGCCGAGTTCGGTTGTCTCGTCGACCGCTAACGTGACACTTGCGCCAGGATCCAGATGCACGTGCGCGAAAATTGTCGGAGTCGCGTTTTTCATCGGCCCGGTGATGCCGTCCACCGTACCCGCCATGACTCGGACCTTCGCGTCATCGCGTTTGATCTCGGGAATATCGGCGGCACGGAACGAGGCGTACGCCGGCTCGGCAAACTTCATTGCCGGCGGCAGGCTGGTCCACAGTTGCAGGCCATGACGGCCGCCGGTGGGTTGTTCCGCATGCAGCATGCCGCGACCGGCGCGTATCCATTGCGCATCGCCCGGTCCGAGACTGTCCTTGAAACCCACACTGTCGCGATGCTCGACACCGCCTTCGAGCAGATAACTGATCACCTCGATCCCGGCATGCGGGTGCGGCTTGTCGCCGATACCGCGCCGGCTGTGATGCCGGTAATGGTCGATGAACACGAACGGCCCCAGCGATTCCTGCTCCGGCATCGGCAACGCGCGCCACAACAGCATGTCGCCGTCATCGATGATGCGCTGCGAAGGCAGCACCGTTTCAACGGTACGTTGCATGACAAGTGCTCCTTATCGGTAGAAGCGGCGCACGCATTGTCGCAACGACGCGGGCGGCCAACGATTCACTCTGCCGCCTTGATGCCGCCCGTGATGCGCAACTCACCGATCGAACCGAGCATTTCGATCGGGGCGACGCCCTTGCCATTGGTCACCACGCCGCCGTCAATATCGATTTCGCGCGCCGAGCCACCGGGCTTGATGCTCAACGCAATCGCCGAAAGCTTGAGCACCACGCCCTTCACCAGCGAATCACCGGTGCCACCAAAAGTCTCGATGCCGCGATGGACGGTCAGTCGGCCGATCGGCTGGCTGATCTGGATGCCGACAGCGCCATCTGCATGCGTGGTGATGCGGTCGAACTCGGCATCGTTCACCGTGCCGGTATAAACATTGAAACCGCGCGCGCCCTGGCCGAAAGTCTCGACCGGCGCATTCGCCTTGAACTCGTTGACGAAGCCGAAATTCACGAAGCCAATCCCGCTGGGACCATACGAGGTCAGCTTCTCCTCGACGATCCAGCGATCCACCGAACCCCAGTTGTCCAGCACCATGTCGTTCACGCCGTAGGTGACGACCGGGCCGAGGTTGTGCACCAGATCGACAAAGGCATTGAACACCGTGAACACGCCGCCGGTGATCTGGTTCGGCGTGCCGGGCGGAATCATGCCGTTGCTGTAGACCGCACCGGTTTCCAGGATCGACACGACCAGACGGCCGCCTTTGAAACCGGCGCCGCTGACAAAGATGCCGCTGCCGAACACTGGAGCCACCGCACGCCCCGCTGACAGTCCCTTGAGACTGGCACTGATGACGACGCTTTCATCGGCTTGCATATTCCATAGCGTAAACGCACCCTGCAGTACGAAGACGCCATAACCGGCGGGCCGATCGCTCTGCGCGCGCGCGTCGGCGGCAACCACGTCGAGTCCGTCGACTTCGACGTGACCGCTGCGAACGTTGTCGCGTGCAAGGATCTGCACCTGGCCGGTTGCAGTGACTCCGGCTAGGCGTATGCGCCCGAGGCTGTCGACGCCGGTATCGTTGAAGATCGCGCGCTTCTCGGGGGAAGCATCAAGACGAATACCGCTAACCTGATTGTCGGAACTCAGTTGCAGGCCATCGATACCGCGAGCGAAAGAAATTTCAGCCAGATCGTTTTCGCCCTGCAGCGTTTGGCCGGGCGCAAGCCGGATCGACGGGACATCGGTCAGAAGTCCGCGAACCACAATGGGGCCGGCATCCGCATCCTTGGCCGCGGCGACAAGATCGTCTGCCGTAGTACAGACAACGCGTTGAATCGAGGTCATGGGACGCTCCTGGCGGTTGATCCAGCTTGCGGCTGACCAAACAGAACGTCAAGCGCGCCGGGCAGATGCGCATGCTCGAACACTCATGGTTGAAATTGCCTTAATTTCGAGCGTTCGGTTATGCCGTTTATTTCTGCGTAATTGTCGCGCAACTGGAAAGTTACGCCGAGCTTCCGAATGTGTCTACGCTGCAGCTTTCAGCGCCGCGGCAGCGCGCGCAAGCTCTTCGATCTTTTTCCAATCGCCCGCGCGCAGCAGATCCTTCGGGCTCAGCCAGGAACCGCCGACGCAGACGACATTCGGCGACGCGAGAAAGTCTGGCGCGGTTGCAGGTGTGATGCCGCCGGTTGGACAGAAGCGGATGCCGGGCAGGGGTGAGGCCCAGGCGCGCAAGAGGGGAACGCCGCCCGCGGGCACGGCCGGAAAGAACTTCAGGAAGCGATAGCCACGTTCGAACAGGCGCATGGCTTCGCCCGCGGTCGCCGCTGCGGGCAGCCATGGCAGCATGCTCGCGTCGGCGGCATCGATCAGGCTGTCGGTGGCGCCGGGTGAAACAGCGAAGCGCGCGCCGGCGCGTTCGGATGCGCGCAGATCGCCTGGCGTCAACACGGTGCCCGAGCCAACCACGGCGCCTTCGACTTCGCCGGCGACCGCGCGGATCGCATCCAGCGCAACCGGTGTGCGCAAGGTGATTTCGATCGCGCGGATGCCGCCTGCCACGAGTGCGCGCGCGAGCGGGACCGCGCTGGCGAGGTCGTCGATCACCACGACCGCGACGACGGGCGCGATGCGCAGCGTCGCTTCGACCTGGGCTTGTTTGTTTTCGATTGCACTGGGCATTTCAAACTCCGTTACGGGTGCGTTCGTCCATGATCGCGAAGCTCACAAAGCGGCATCCGTGACCGCATGTTCAGGCAAAAACGCTGGCGCCGGCATCGGCGGCGCCGACACTGTCGCGGAACAGGGAAAACAGTTCGCGGCCGAGGCCGCTGTGGTGCGCTGCGAGTCCCTCCGCGCTCGCTTGAGGGCGAGTGGAGAATGCCGCATTATCCACTTTTACATCCAGCGTGCCGGCGATCGCATCGAGGCGCACGATATCGCCGTCCTGGATCCTGCCGATCGCACCGCCGCAGGCGGCCTCCGGCGTGAGATGGATGGCTGCGGGCACCTTGCCCGAGGCGCCGGACATGCGCCCGTCGGTGACGAGGGCGACCTTGAAGCCGCGATCCTGTAGCACGCCGAGTACCGGCGTGAGTTTGTGCAGCTCGGGCATGCCGTTTGCGCGCGGGCCCTGGAAACGCACCACGGCGACGAAGTCACGATCGAGTTCGCCGCGCTCGAATGCGGCCTTGATCTCGTCCTGCTCGTCGAACACCACGGCCGGCGCTTCGATCACGGCGCGTTCGGCCGGCACCGATGACACCTTGATCACTGCGCGGCCGAGATTGCCGTTGAGTGCGCGCAGGCCGCCGTCGGGACGAAACGGATTGGCGATCGGGCGCAGCACGGTTTCGTCGTAGCTCGCAGCCGCAACGGGCGTGTACGCAAGTTTGCCCGCATCATCCAGCAGCGCGTGCTTGCGATAGCCATCCATGCCGGTGCCATTGACCGTGTTCACGTCACCGTGCAGCAGGCCCGCGTCGAGCAATTGCGCGATCAGGAAATTCAAGCCGCCAGCAGCATGGAACTGGTTCACGTCGGCGCGGCCGTTGGGATAGACGCGCGCGAGCAACGGCACGGCGCTGGCAAGTTCGTCGAAGTCGTCGAGCGTCAGCACGATGCCGGCTGCGCGCGCGATTGCGACCATATGCAGCAGAAGATTGGTCGAGCCGCCCGTCGCGTGTAAACCGACGACGCCGTTGACGACCGCGCGTTCGTCGACGATGCGGCCAAGCGGCTGGTAGTGCTCGCCGAGCGCGGTGATCGATGCGGCACGCTGCGTTGCCGCGACCGTGAGCGCATCGCGCAGCGGCGTGTTCGGATTGACGAAGCTAGCGCCGGGCAGGTGCAGTCCTATGAATTCCATCAGCATCTGGTTCGAGTTCGCGGTGCCGTAGAACGTGCAGGTGCCGGGCGCGTGGTAGGACGCGGCTTCGGCTTCGAGCAGTTCCGCGCGGCTGGCCTTGCCCTCTGCATACAGTTGCCGGACCTTGGATTTCTGGTCGTTGGCGATACCGCTCGGCATTGGCCCCGCGGGCACGAAGATCGCAGGCAGATGGCCGAACGCAAGCGCGCCGATCAACAGGCCCGGCACGATCTTGTCGCAGATGCCGAGGAACATGGCCGCATCGAACATGTCGTGCGACAGCGAGACCGCGGTGGACAGCGCGATCACATCGCGCGAGAACAGCGACAACTCCATGCCACCCTGGCCTTGGGTCACGCCGTCGCACATCGCGGGTACGCCGCCGGCGACCTGCGCCGTCGCACCGAAGTCGCGCGCCGTCCTGCGGATCAATTCCGGATAACGCTCGTACGGCTGATGGGCGGAAAGCATGTCGTTGTAGGCGGTGACGATCGCGATATTCGGATGCACCGCGCCGCGAATCGCCGCCTTGTCGTCGCTGGAACAGGCAGCGAAACCGTGCGCGAGATTGCCGCAGGACAGGCGCTTGCGATGCGGACCGTGCCCGCGTGCGCGGTCGATTTTCTCCAGATACGCCGCGCGCGTGGCGCAGCTGCGCGCAACGATATTCGCAGTGACTTTTTCGAGAACCGGGTTGAGTGGCATACGAGACTCCTGGTGCTAGGCGCACCAATAAACATTCAGCGGCGCGCGCGCATTGCGCAGCACCTGGCTGATCGGAAAAGTGCGATCGGATTCGGCTGCGTTGCTTGCATCCTGCAACACGCGGCGTTTGCGTTCGCCTTCGATGTGCAGATAGATCGCGCGGCTGTCGAGCACAACGGGCAGGGTCAACGTGATACGCGGCTCACCAGCGCCGGGTGCGCGCATCGGCAGCACGAGCGCGTCGGTATGCGGATCGGTCGCTTCGGCCAGATGATCGCCATCGGGAAAGAACGACGCGCAATGACCGTCCTCGCCCATGCCGAGCACGAGCGCGTCGAACGGCCAGTCGAGTAGCGCAATGCGCTTGGCGATCGCGGGCAGGGCGGTTTCGGGTTCCGCGAAACCGGTTGCATACAACGACACAAAATGCGCGGCGGCAGCGGCGCCCTGCAGCAGGGTTGCGCGCACCAGGCCTTCGTTCGAGCGCGCGTCATTCGGCGCGACCCAGCGCTCGTCAACGAGGGTGACCGTGACCTGTTTCCAAGCCAAGGGCTGTCGCGACAGTTGCGCAAGGAAACGCGTCGGCGTCTTGCCGCCAGACACCGCCAGCAGTGCACGGCCGCGCGTCGAGATCGCGGATTGCAGATCCGCGGCCACGGCCGCGGCGAGTGCATCGGCCAATAACTCCGCGCTGGCGAAACTGTGCTCGACCATGTTCACGCAGTCAGACGTCATCGGCAGGTGGGCGGCAGCCGTCACGCCGCATCCTCGTGCCAGGTGCGACCGTCGCGCTCGATCAAGGCGACTGCTGCGCTCGGCCCCCAGGTGCCGGACGTGTACGCTTTCGGCGCTTCGGGATTGGTTTCCCACGCAGCGAGAATCGGATCGATCCAGCGCCAGGCGGCCTCGACTTCGTCGCGACGCATGAACAGGGTCAGATTGCCGCGCACCACGTCGAGCAGCAGGCGCTCGTAGGCATCCGGTTGCGCCACGCCGAACGCTTCGGCGAAGCTCATGTCGAGCGGTACTTCCTGCAGGCGCAGGCCGCCGGGGCCGGGCGACTTGATCATCAACGACAGCGTGACGGCTTCATCCGGCTGCAGGCGCAGCACCAGCTTGTTCGGCATTACCGGTCCCGCGGACGGCGCGAAGATCGAGTGCGGAATCGAGCGGAATTGCACGACGATTTCCGACACACGCTGCGGCAGGCGCTTGCCGGTGCGCAGATAGAACGGCACGCCGGCCCAGCGCCAGTTGCCGACTTCGGCCTTGAGCGCGACGAAGGTTTCGGTCTGCGATGTGGGCTTGCCAAGATCTTCCGGGTAGCCGCGCACTGGCGCTCCGTCGGTCGCACCGGCGCGATACTGGCCGCGCACGGTGAACAGGATCGCGTTGTTCTGATCGATGCCCTTGAGCGAACGCAGCACCTTGAGTTTTTCGTCGCGTACGGCATCGGCGTCGAGCGAGGCGGGCGCTTCCATCGCCACCATGCACAGCAGTTGCAGCATGTGGTTCTGCACCATGTCGCGCAACGCACCGGCGGTGTCGTAGTAAGTGGCGCGTTTCTCGAGGCCCACGGTCTCGGCCACGGTGATCTGCACGTGGTCGATATGCGCTGCGTTCCACAATGGCTCGAACAGCACGTTGCCGAAGCGCAGGGCGAGCAGGTTCTGCACGGTTTCCTTGCCCAGATAATGATCGATGCGGAACACCTGGCTTTCGGCAAAGGCTGCGCCGACAGCGTTGTTGATCGCGGTCGCGCTGGCGAGATCGTGGCCGATCGGTTTCTCGATCACCACGCGCGCATCCTTGCCGTTGAGTCCGTACTGGCGCAGGCGATCGCAGATGCCGACGAACAGGTCGGGGCTGGTCGAAAGATAGAACACACGCACGCGTTCGCCGCTCGTGGCGATGGTGTCGGCGAACTCGCGCCAGCCGGCATCCTGGGTCGCATCGAGGCCGTAGTAGTGCACCAGCCCGAGGAAATTCTCCAGCGTCTGCGCATCGGCGTTCGCCACCGCGCGCTTGATCGCTTCACGCACCACGCCGCGGTAATTTTCCGCGGAATCGTGACTGCGCGCGACGCCGACGATGCGGCTTTCATTCGGCACCTGTCCGCCGGCGTAGCGGCGAAACAGGGCGGGCAGAAGCTTGCGCATAGCCAGATCGCCGGTGCCGCCGAAGATCACCAGATCGAACGGATCGACCGCTATCATCTGTACCACGAGTCACCTCGGAACGCTGGAATAGAGAGGACAATCGTCTTGTGTCATTGATAATACCACTATCATACCACTAATTGCCAATCCTGCACGCTTGATGGCGCAAAGAGCATATTTTCGTTCCTGCACCGGCAGAATTGGCAAAAGTGGTATTTCATTGGTATGATAGTGGCATGCAATCGACCTTGGTCAGCGAGTATCGCAAACTCGATCATGGCGCGCAGGCGCAGCGCTCGCTCGCGTATCTGCGTTTGCGCCGCGCGATCCAGAACACGATCGAATCCGGCGCCTTTCCACCCGGGCAGGCCTTGCCGAGCGAGCGCGACCTGGCCAAGCGCCTCGCATTGTCGCGCGTCACCGTGCGCAAGGCCATCGGCGGCTTGGTCGAGGATGGTCTGCTCACGCAGCGGCATGGCGCGGGAACGTTCGTCGCCGAGCGCATCGTCAAATCCTTTTCGCGCCTAACCGGATTCACCGACGATCTGCGCGCACGCGGATTGAAACCGCGCGTCAAATTTCTCGAACGCAGCGTCGGCGAAGTTACGCCGGAGGAAGCGATGGCGCTCAATCTGTCGCCCGGTGCAAACGTGATCCGCCTGCGCCGCTTGCGCTTTGCGGCGGACAAACCGCTGGCCTTGGAGTTGACCGTCGTGCCGCAATCGGTGATCGGCAATCCGGACGCGGTCAAGCTGTCGCTCTACGATGCGCTCGAACAGATCGGTTGCCGGCCGACGCGTGCGCTGCAGCGCCTGCGTGCGGTAGCTGTCGACGAGGCACAGGCGCGTCTGCTGGATATTCCGCTCGGCAGTCCCGCACTCGCAATCGAGCGGCGCGCGTTTCTCGAAGACGGCCGGGTAGTCGAGTTCACGTCTTCGCTGTATCGCGGCGACGCCTACGATTTCGTCGCCGAACTGCACGGCGAATAGCGCGCGACGCTGAAATTCCCTGCTTCAAATCACCTTGGTTGCTTCACGTCAAAAATTTTGCGCTACCATTGAAGCCACGATGACAACGATGTCAGACCAAATCCCCAAGCCCGACGAAACGCGCATGTTTCGCGAAGCCGGCGAAAGCGCGGACGTGGTCGAGCGCCAGTTGCAGACCAACGACGCGATCGTCGCGCGCCTCGCGCAGACACTGCGTGCGACGCCGCCACGCTTCATCGTCACCTGTGCGCGCGGCAGTTCCGATCACGCCGCGACTTTCGCCAAATACGTGTTCGAGACGCAGATCGGATTGATGACCGCATCGGCCTCGCCGTCGGTGAGTTCGATCTACCACACCGAACAGAAGCTCGATGGCGCGTTGTACATCGCGATTTCGCAGTCGGGCAAAAGCCCCGATCTCGTGCGTCACGCGCAGGGCGCCAAGCGCGCGGGCGCGCACGTCGTCGCCCTGGTCAACGTCGAGGATTCGCCGCTCGCCGCGGTCGCCGACACCGTAGTGCCGCTGCGCGCGGGTCCCGAACTCAGCGTCGCCGCGACCAAGAGCTATCTGTGCGCCTTGTCGGCAATCGTGCATATCGCTGCGCGCTGGAAAAACGATGCCGCTTTGTTCGACGCGTTGCGCGCAACCCCCGCGGCGATGCGCGCGACTTGGCAGATGGACTGGTCGCCGCTGGTCAGCGGTCTGGTCGAGGCGCGCAACCTATTCGTCGTCGGCCGCGGTCTCGGTCTCGGTGCTGCGCAGGAAGCGGCGCTCAAGCTCAAGGAAACCTGCGGTCTGCATGCCGAAGCGTTCAGTGCCGCCGAGGTGAAGCATGGACCGATGGCTCTCGTCGGCCAGGACTTTCCGGTGTTGTTTCTGGCCCAGCGCGATGAATCCTGGGAGGGCACGCGCGAACTGGCGAAGGAATTCGCTGCGCGCGGCGCGAAGGTGTGGATCACCTCACCCGACGTGGCGGAGCCGCATGCGCTGCCGGTCGCGGAAGCGCCGCACCCGGTGTGCGCGCCGTTGATTGCGATCCAGGGGTTCTATCGCGCGGCGAATGCGCTGGCGATTCGGCGCGGACGCAATCCGGACGTGCCGCCGCATCTGAACAAAGTCACCCAGACCGTGTGATGGCGACGGCGCTGGTCAATGCCCGCGTGCTGACCGAGCACGGTTTTATAGCCGGGCAGGCGGTACTGATCGAGAACGGCCGCATCGCGGATGTGGTCGCAGAATCCGATGCGCGCGTGCGAGCCGCGCAACAGCACGATCTCGCCGGCCGCATGCTGGTGCCGGGTTTCATCGACGCCCAAGTCAACGGCGGCGGCGGCGTGCTGTTCAACGACGCGCCGAATGTGGAAACGATTCGGTGTATCGCGCACGCGCATCGCCGCTTCGGCACGACCGGTCTGCTGCCGACCCTGATCAGCGACGATGTCGAGGTGATGCGCGCGGCAATTGCCGCGGTGGACGCGGCGATCGCGCAAGGCGTGCCGGGTGTGCTCGGCATTCATCTCGAAGGACCTTATCTCGCGGCAGCGCGCAAGGGCGTGCACGATGCGACGAAGTTCCGCGTGCCCGATGCCGCCGAAATCGAACTGGCGGCCTCGCTGCATCAGGGCAAGACCTTGCTTACGCTCGCGCCGGAGTGCGTGCCCGCGCAGACGCTGCGCGATTTCGTCGCCCGTGGCGTCGTGCTTGCAGCCGGCCACACCGCGGCGACGTTTGCGCAGACGCGCGCGGCGCTCGACGCCGGCGTGCGCGGTTTTACCCATTTATACAATGCGATGACGCCGCTCACGGGGCGCGAACCCGGCGTGGTCGGTGCCGCGCTCGCCGATCGCGACAGCTGGTGCGGTGTGATCGTCGACGGCCATCATGTGCATCCGGCCGCGCTGCGCATCGCCCTGGCCGCCAAGCCGCGCGGCAAGATCTTTCTCGTCACCGATGCAATGCCGCCGGTCGGTTCCGCATCGCCGTCATTCCGCATCAGCGGTGAGATCGCGACCGTGCGCGACGGCCTGTTGACCACACCCGACGGTACGCTCGCCGGTTCGGTGCTCGATATGGCGCAAGCGGTGCGCAATACTGTGGCGTGGCTCGACGTGCCGCTCGATGAAGCATTGCGCATGGCTTCGACCTATCCGGCCGACTTTATCGGTCTGGGTGCGAGTCATGGTCGCATTGCGTCGGGCTATATGGCTGACTTGGTCGCGCTCGACGACGAGCTGCGGGTGCGCGCCACGTGGATCGGCGGCGCAGTCGAAGAATATTCTTGAGTCGTCATTCCGGCGAAAGCCGGAATCCATTTTTGAACTCTCACGTTACAACAGCCCGGAATAGAGATCGCGCCAGTCGGGGTTGTTGGATTCGATCAGCTCTATTTCCCAAATACGCTTCCATTCCTCGATGGCTTTTCCGCGCAGGATTGCTGACTCCATAGTCGCGTGCAGTTCATACCATACGAGAATGTGCACGCGATGTTTGCCAGTGAAACTCTCAAGCAAATCGTTCTTGTGCTGCCATATCCGTTTGACCAAGTCCGAGGTTACGCCGACGTATAACGTGCCGCGCACAGCGCTTGCGAGGATGTAAACGCAGGGCTGCTTGTCCATCAAAATGGATTCCGGCGTTCGCCGGAATGACAGATTTTTTACGCGTCAGCGCAATGATCGCGGTACCAAGCGGCTGCGCCGATCAGGCCGAGCTGGCCGTGTTCGATCAGCCATACCGGGATGTGTTCGAGCGCCTCGCGCAGCGCGCCCTTGTTGAGGTAGCGCGCGACGAAGCCGCTGGTCGGCAGAAACGTGCGGATGCGCGAGGGAATGCCGCCGGCGAGGAACACCGCCTGCGCGTTGTAGGTGAGCACGAGGTCGCCGACCAGACTGCCGAGCAGGTTGCAGAACACGTTCAGCGCGCTCACTGCCTGCGGGTTCGCGTTGGCCAGCGCGGCATTGGTGACTTCCGCCGGCGTTTTCAGCAGCGCGCTCACGCCGTGGAGTTCACAAATACACTCGTATACATTGAGCAGGCCCGGGCCCGAGACTGCGCGCTCGCGATCGACGTGCGGCCAGCGCTTGAACAACTCACGCAGCACGTCGATTTCCAGATCGTTGCCGGGCGCGAGTGAAGCGTGGCCGGATTCGCTCGCGATCACGGTCGCGCGCGGTTTGGTCGGAATGCGCAGCGCGGCGCCGAAGCCGGTGCCGGGGCCGAGCACGAGTGTGGATACCTTGGCCGGCGCGACCGGTTTGCCGGTCAGCAGCAGGGCGGCAGCGACGTCGATATGCGGCGCGGCATGCGCGAGCGCCTCGAAATCGTTGATGATCGCCAGATCCTTCAGATTCACGGCGCTGCGCGTCTGCGACAGCGACACGCGCCAAGGCAGGTTCGGATTGATCAAAGCGTCGCCGTCCTGCAGGCCCGCGATCGCGATCGCCGCGCGGCTCACTTCACGCGTGCCGATCGTGTCGAGGAAGCTGCGCAGGATCGTGGCCAGATCCGGATGCTCGGCGCAGACGTATTCGGAATAGTGCAGGATCGCGAGGCCGCCTTCGGGCGTGAAGCGCACCAGCGCGACGCGCGCATGCGTGCCGCCGATGTCCGAGGCAATGAATGGCGCATCCAGTTGGGTGGAGCGGGAAGGTGTCGGAGAACCAGCGGTCGGAGTCACTCTATGGATTTCCTTGGCGCGGCAAGCATCCGTGCAGCTGCGCACGGCGATCAGCGAGTTTGTGCAGCGCCGATGGCCTTGTCAATGCGTGGCTGAAACAGGCTTCGACGGACACCGCCGTGTCCGCCGGGCATGCAAAAAGGCGGCTGCGGGGTGACTTGGAGAACTGGTGAGAGGGTACCGCCGCGCCGACGTGAGCTGCATTTGCGGCCAGGTGCCGCTCGGGGGCGCGAATTCCAGGACCGACAGCCATTCCGCTGCCGTCGCTCGTTGGGACCAAGATAAGTGATGGTAGTGGGTCAGTTTGAAAAATAAATCATCGAAAACTGGCACGCTACTTGCGAGGCTTTTTCTTCTTTTGTAGCGGGCCGGCCCGGCCATTGCCAGATTCGTCGGAATCAGGTTTCGCGCTATTCGATCCATCGCGGCCTAGTATGAAAGCAGTGACAATGGTTCCAAGGCCGATTGTGCTGCTAAACCCACCAGCCCATGGATAACCGTTGAAAGTTAAGTAGCCACCCACGAATAAGAACGCCAAAACAATGAGAAAAGCGAATATCTGGCCCAGAAAACCCTCGGCAGCTTGGAGCCACATAGAGCGTGATTGCATTTTGCGATAATGCAAAGAATGCGACTCAGCCATCACTACAATGCGATTGGCCAAGCCTGGTTCAACTTGATTGTAGCCGGCAAGTGTTTCGGGGTCAGGCAACGGACCGCGATGAAACTTTTGAATAGTGAAAAGAGTTCGTTCTTGGGTCTTTCTGTCCCCAGCGGGAGAGACCCGCGCTTGGATTGATGCGGGGAGTTCAGAAAGCTCTACGACAACAGGTTTGTCAGGCTTCTGTTGTTGTGGGTTTGGATCGGTTGGATTTTCCGGCTCTGTAGACAAGATTTGTACTCTTCGCTGGGTCGAGCCCGTATAAATTTACATTTTTGTATAAAGGCTCTTCTGCATCGAGCAGAATGAAGTATTTATTCATTGAGTCTTCGAGTTGCTTC
>NZ_DATBQK010000025.1:0-25639 GCF_036560865.1 Rudaea sp. | reverse complement strand
CAGGAAAAATCACGCATGGTCCGCGTGGAAAGATACTGGCATTCCCCGAGCGCGAGGGTGTTCTTCAAAGACGGATCCAATGAGGAAGTTACCTTCATTGAGGGTAGCAGCCTGGACACGCCCGCTGCACCAGTACGGCGTTACAAAAAAATGGTCGACTTGGTTATCGACCGATCGTCTCCGATTCGCCCACATCTCGAAGTTGCATCCCATGGCACCGGATCGAGAGTGGAAGTCGAGACCCGGCTCTCGCCGGCAGACCGCATCGCCAGGCTGCCAGCGAGTGCACAGCGGCAGCTGACGGTCGGGTTTCAAGATGCGGATGGTGAATCCGATCCGCAAGCCATGGAGTTCATGGCGGACATGGGCGACCGTCTGAGCGAATCATCGACCACGATGGCCATCCAGATGGAAGGTCAAGACCCGGCGACCGTTTCCAGAATGCAGACAGTCGACCAGTGGGTCGAAGGACAAAAAGACGCCCTAAGCAAAGTGGGCGCTTGGGGGAGAGGAAAGTTCACGCAACTGCTCAAAGACGTTCGCCAGATCGGAGTAACGGGTCCAGCCGCGAGTGAAGACCTTTATCCGCAGGACATCGAGTTGGTGTTGGCAGGTGTGGCGGGCGGACAGTCGGATTTTCAAACCTTCGCGGAATTCAAGCGGATCTTCAATTGGAAACTCCGCACTGGGAGCGCATCCCTTCCGCAGGATGCGACGGAAAACCCGGAGTTCTTCATCCGAAATGAATATCGCGTGGCTTGGAAAGCCGAAGCAGCGGGTCTGCGCAGGATGTCCCGGATTGCAGCCGCAGCGCAGGTCGCGCCGTTCATCGCAATCGGTGCGTCCGCACTTGTAGGCAGCGGAGCCGCTGGCCTTGAAGCGCTGGGAGCGGGTGCTCTGGATTGGGCGGCGGCCAGAGGTGTTTCCAGCAGTCTCGTCAGCAAGTGGATCGGGACCAGCCTGCTTGCCTCCAGCGGGCTCGGTCACCTTATCGGTGCGGGGAAGGAGGCAAAAGCGGCCGGAATGGATACTACCTCTCCACTAAATCTATTGAATGTTGTGTCCACAGCGGCCCTGAGAACATTTGGCGTGGGGGAAATAGATGAAAGCATTACGGACAAATCGATACTGACCCACCAGTCTTTTGGCCGAAGTCCTTGGGAGCGAGTGGTGGGCGGCGTGCAGGGCGGATTCGATGCCCTCGGAGCCTCAAGCATGTTTGTTCCAGAAGCGCCGAATGTAGCTGACACATCTGCGCCACGTCCGGGAAAGACGCCGTCTGAACCCGATACTTCCTCGCAAGCACCCAAGCCCGACCCCACTCTAACTGTAAAGCCGGGAGGAGGCGCTGGCAGCGGCAAGCCCACAGGAATGCTCCGCGATACCGACTCCGTCTCACAGGGTGTGGAGGTAGATGCCTCCCACCCGGTTTTTAAAAATAAAACCCCATCGAACGACCCTCCGGTTTCACCCAATAGTGAGGCTGCGAAAGTGGCCGTGAACGCTACGCACGATGTCCCGCACGGACAACAGATTGATCATGCGCCAGGCACCCCCGTGCCCGGTCAGGACCTCGGCCCAGCCCGCATGGGCAAGACGCCGCCAACGCCAGACCCCAATCTGAAAAGCAATTCGGAACCAAAAACCGGGGCTCAGTCCGACATTTCCTCTGCGGATAGCAGAGGGGTTCCCGAGTTGATCTCCGACGAGGCCGCCACCGACCGAATCCCTGCCGGACAGGAGGTAGGTGAAGTGGTCGGGGACTATCGCATCGCTGGCGACAAATCTTTCGATGGACACACATTCAAACGCGATATTTATGGGCTTACCAACCTTCGTGGCAAGACGGTGAACATAGGGCCGATCATGCAGCTGTTCAGAGACTTCGTTCAAGAAGCAAAAGCTGTGGGCGCGATGGAGTTGAAAATCACAGGCAACGTAATTGTGAACAAGAACGTGATGGGCATGCAGCGCATCGTGGCGGAATTTGGCGGAACGATTCGCAAGACTGGTCCAATGAGCAACGAAATCATCATTCCATTGAAGTGATACATCTTGGCTCAAGCCGAGCAAAAGTAAACCCGAAGACTTGAGCATTCCAATTTGGCTCATTCGGAGCCGAATTGAAGTACCGGAATGAAGACATAAATGAATTGGATCAGGTTCTGATCAGTTGCAGGTGAGGAAATAGGTCAATGAATAGACGCAGCCAAATCGTTGCAAATACGGTACTTCCAACCGTCGCGCCGCAGGCGGGACCTGTGCTGCAAAGACACGCAGCGGAAGGGGTTACGGGCGAAGCGCCCGGCCGGATTGAATGATGTCTTCCTTCCCCGGCTCCCCACGCATTCTCAAAGGCGGCATCGTGCCGCTCGATCCGGTCACGTCGGCGGTGCTGACATCGCGCATGATCGTGTTGCAGTACAACCCGGATTCGTTGTCGCGCACGCTGCAGGTGCAGGCGATCGGTGCGGATGGGCACGATTATTCGGAGGCGTTGCGTCTCAAGGGTCCGCCGGTCGAGACGCTCAAGCTCGAAGCGGAGATCGACGCGACCGACCAGCTCGAGCAACCGGATCAGAACCAGGCCACGGTGCAGGTGGGTATTTTTCCACAATTGGCACTTCTGGAAACGCTGGTCTATCCGACCAGCACGCAGTTGCAGACGAACAATTCAGCGCTTGATTCCGGTGAGCTCGAAATCATTCCGATGGAGACGCCACTGACCTTGTTCGTCTGGAGTCAGGTGCGCGTGTTGCCGGTGCGCATCACCGAATTGTCGATCACCGAAGAGGCCTTCGATGTGGCGCTCAATCCGATCCGCGCCAAGGTTAGCCTCGGCATGCGCGTGCTCTCGGTCGACGATCTGGGTTTCGCCAACAAGGGCGGCGGCCTGTTCATGAGCTACCTACAGCGCAAGGAACAACTCGCCGGACGCGGGCCGGGCGGCACGCTGGCGCAACTCGGCCTGACCGGGATTCCATGAGACCGATCTTATGAGCACTTTCGCAGCCAACAGCCGCTACGTGAACACGCCGACCAAGACCTGCACGTTGCCCGACGGTACCCAGGTGAATTATCTCGCGCGTCGCTTCGTGCCTGCCCCGGAAAGTCTCGCTCTGCTCGGCACGTATACCGTGGTGCAGGGTGATCGTCTCGACAATATTGCGGCGCGCGTGCTCGGCGATCCTGAACTCTTCTGGCGCATCTGCGATGGCAATCGCGAACTGCGCCCAGCGGCATTGACCGCTGCGATTGGACGGCAGCTGCGCATCACTTTGCCCGCCGGATTTCCGGGGCCTTCCAATGCTTAGCGGCAAGGTCCAGTTGACCCTGATGATCGGTCCGGTGGTGCCGATCCCAGCACCACGCGTGGTGATGGAAGCGCTCAACGAAGTCACCGTCACCAACACCGACGAGGGCCGCAGCGGGTTTCAGCTGTCGTTCGCGTTGAGCACGCAATCGCCGTTGCACACGCTGTTCTTGCTCGGCAGCGGCATCAGTTCGATTCCGGTCATTCGCGTCGTCATCGTCGCCACGGTCAGCGGCACGCCGCACGTGATCATGGATGGTGCGATGACCAAGTTCGATATCAAACCGGGAACGAAGTCGTCGCAGGCGATCCTCACCGTGTACGGCGAAGACCTCGGCGTGATGATGGATCAGAGCGACTGGAGCGGTCTGCCGTTTCCGGCGATGCCTGCCGAAGGGCGCGTGGCCTTGCTGCTGGCCAAATATGCGCTGCTCGGCGTGGTGCCGCTGGTGATCCCGAGCGTCATGATCGATGTGCCGCTGCCGACCTCGAAGATCGAAGCGCAGAAAGGTACCGACTTCAAATACATCACGACACTCGCCGAGCGCGTCGGCTACGTGTTCTATATCGACCCGGGTCCGTTGCCGGGACAGAGCTTCGGCTACTGGGGTCCGCAGATCAAAGTCGGCATACCGCAGCCCGCGCTGAGCATCAACATGGACGGGCACAGCAATGTCGAGTCGCTCAGCTTCAGCTTCAAGAACGACAAACACGAACTACCCGCCTACTTCTACTACAACGAGCAAACCAAACTGATTCTGGCAATTCCGCTGCCGCCGATTACGCCGCTCAATCCGCCGCTCGGTCTGATTCCACCGATTCCGACAGCGTTGACGCCGGTCGCTGACAATCTCTCCAAATTGCCGGTTCCGCAGGGCATCATGCGCGGCCTCGCCGCGTCGGCGAAATGGGCCGAGGTCGTGAATGGCGAAGGCTCACTCGACGTGGTGCGCTACGGACGCCTGCTCAAATCGCGCCAGCTTGTCGGCGTGCGCGGCGCCGGGCTTGCGTACGACGGGCTGCATTACGTCAAGAGCGTCACTCATACGATCAAGCGCGGCGAGTACAAGCAGAGCTTCAAGCTGTCGCGCAACGGTCTGATCTCGACGGTGCCGAGGGTTGCCGCATGAGCGACGACGGACGCTACTACGGCAAGTATCGCGGCACGGTGTTCAGCAACGCGGACCCTGAGATGCTCGGACGCATCCAGGCGATCGTGCCCGACGTGCTCGGTATTATCCCATCGACCTATGCGCTGCCGTGCGTGCCCGTGGCGGGCAAATCCAGTGGCACATTCTTCGTGCCGGAAGTCGGCGCCGGCGTCTGGATCGAATTCGAACAGGGCGATCCAGATTATCCGATCTGGACTGGTTGTTTCTGGGGCATCGCCGCGGAAGTCCCGTTGCTCGGCGCCGCCTCACCGCCACCGACGCCAAACATGGTGCTGGAAACCACGGGGCACAACTCCGTGACGATCTTCGGTCTGCCCGTCGGCGGCGTCGCGCTCTCGGCGGGGCCGCTGGGGCCGAGTCCGTCGATCACCGTGATGCCGACCAGCATCGTGATCAAGTGTGCCAGTTCTCTGGTTTCGATCACGCCGGCAGGCGTGGATATCGTCGGCGCCAAGATCACGCTCAATGGCACCGCGCTGGTGGTGACCTGAGGACAAACCGATGCCAGGACCTCTCCTTCATTTCGGCGCGATGGTGAATTGTTCCCACTTGGGCGTGGCGACGCCCACTGCTCCGAATGCGCAAGTGCTGGTATCCGGGCAACCCACGGTCACCCAGCCGACGCCGTACGCGATCGCCGGTTGCTCGCTGACACCGTCCGGCAGTCCGTGCGTGACCGGAACCTGGACGATGGCGACGACGCGCGTGACCTCGAACGGCCAGCCGCTGGTTATCGCGACGGGGATGTCCACCTGCGTGTCCAACGGCACGCCGATGCTGGTCATGTCGTCGCAAACGCGCGTCATCGCGATGTGAGGCACTCATGAATATCGACTTCCCTTTTCACTTCGACAGTCGCGGCGCCACGGCGAGCACCGACTATGCCGATCACGTGCGCGACATGATCGAGCAATTGCTGTTCACCGATCCTGGCGAGCGCGTCAATCGTCCGGATTTCGGTTGCGGCCTGCGCCAGCTCGTGTTCGCGCCGAACAGTCCGGAACTTGCAGCGACGGTGCAGTTCACCGCGCAGGCGGCGCTCACCCAATGGCTCGGCGAACTGATCGACATCAGTTCGCTCGAAGTGACGAGCGAGGATTCCACGCTCAGTGTCAATCTCAGCTATGTGTTGAAGGCGACGGGTCAGGCGCAGACCACGACCTTCACCCAGGGAGATTCCTGATGTCCGCACTCACGACATCCGCCGCCATGGTCTGCCGCGAGGATACGCGCCGGCGCCAACTGTTCGGCAATTCGGACTGGAACGGCATCGACTACATCGAAGTGAGCGACGATCAGCTTTCACTCGCTGTATACTTTTTCGACTCGGCGCCGAAGAACCTCACGCCGGCCAATATCCACATCGACGGCGGCCGCCGCATCACCGGCATCCAGGCGATCGGCCTCGCGCCGGCGCCGGCCGGCGGCGACGAGGCGGACGAATGCCTGATCGTCTCCCTCGATCGCTACGGCGACTTCTCGACCTATACCTTGCGCCTCGTCGAGATCGTGCAGAACGACGATGGCTCGACCCGCGAACAACCGCTGTCGGGTTTCGACTCGCGCTATGTCCAGCTCGATTTCAATTTCAAGATCGATTGCCCGAGCGATTTCGATTGCGCCGTGGCGCCGATCTGTCCGCCAGAAGCGTCCACAGCGCCGGATATCAACTACCTGGCCAAGGACTACGAGAGTTTCCGCCAGCTGATGTTCGACCGTCTTGCGGTGACCATGCCGGACTGGCGCGAGCGTCATGTGCCGGATATCGGCGTGACCCTGGTCGAGCTGCTCGCCTACGTCGCCGATCAGCTGAGTTATTACCAAGACGCGGTGGCGACCGAAGCCTATCTGGACACGGCACGTACGCGCATTTCCGTGCGTCGCCATGCGCGGCTCGTCGATTACCACTTGCACGAAGGCTGCAACGCGCGCGCGTGGCTGACGATTGGCTGCAGCTCGAACGCCACGCTTACCAGCGGCAGCTACTATTTCGTCACCCGCGAGACACAATTGCAGAACGTCGCGCGTGGTCGGACGTTGCTGGACTCCGATCTCGAATTGATCCCGGCGAACCTGTACGAAGTATTCGAACCCGTCGTTTCGCCGCCGGGTACCGACGTCCATCTTTATCCGGAACGCAGCACGATCCATTTTTATACCTGGGGCGACGAGGAATGTTGTCTGGTCAGGGGTGCGACCTGCGCGACCTTGATCGATCCGACTCCGCAGCCAAGCACTGACCAAGGTGCGGCGAGTACACAAAGTAGGCTTTCCGCAACAGCCGATGGCAAGACACCGAAAGCAACGGCGTCCGCTTCATCGCAAGACACTCAGAATCCCCTACTCGTGCCGGGCGATGTGTTGATTTTCGAGGAAATGCTCGGGCCGACGACAGGCAATCCGGCCGACGCCGATCCGACGCATCGCTGCGCGGTGCGCCTGACCAAAGCGACCTATACGACCGATCCGTTGTTCGGTCAGGCAATCGTCAATATCGAATGGGCGCAGGCCGATGCGCTGCCGTTCGCGTTGTGTCTGTCCGCGCGCCTGCCGGCACCCGATTGCCGGCGCATCGGCGATATCAGCGTCGCGCACGGCAACGTGATCCTGGTCGATCACGGCGCCTGTGTGAACGACGACCCGTGCGGCGTGGTCGGCTCCGCGGGTGGCGACGGTTGCTGCGGCTGCGACGGCGTTGTGCTCGACAGCGTGGAGCGGCCGGCGAAGTTCACCCAGACTTTGCGCCAGGGACCTTTGATCTATCGCGAACCGCCGCCGCAGAGCGGGCCGGCGTCGACCGCGTTGACGCAGGATCCGCGCCAAGCCATCGCGCAGCTCAAGGTTACCGAGATGCCGGCTGGTGCCGGATCCGCGAGCGTGGCATGGAGCGTGCGCACTGACCTGCTCGCCAGCGGCAGCGACGATCGCGACGTGGTCGTGGAAGTCGACGATCAGGGCTTGGGTCACCTGCGCTTCGGCGATGGCCGCCTAGGTCGCCGACCCGATGCGGGTTCGAGCTTCGGCACTCACTACCGCGTCGGCGTCGAAGTCGCTGGCAAGGTGCCGGCCGAAGCGATCGCCTATATCGTGTTTCGCAATGCGCCGGTCGACGGCGCGAATCTCGTGCCGCGCAATCCCATGCCTGCGCAAGGCGGTACCGCGCCCGAGACGCTGGCCGAGGCCAAGCTCGCTGCGCCGCACGCGTTTCGCAGCAAGCTGTTGCGCGCGATCACCGCGGATGACTATGCGCAGCTCGCGCAGAACGATGCGAAATTGCAGCGCGCCAACACGCGGCTCGCATGGACGGGGAGTTGGTACGAAGCCGATGTCGCGATCGATCCGCTTGGCGCGGAAGATGCGAGTGCAGCGCTGTGTGCCGAAGTCGAGTGCGAGCTGCAACCGTTCCGCCGTGTCGGTCAGGATCTTGAGGTGCAGCCTGCACGCTACGTGCCGCTGGCGATCACGCTGCAAATTTGCGTGCTGCCGGATTATCTGCGCGGGCATGTGGCGGCAGCGCTGATCGACGCGTTCAGCAATCGACGCCTCGCCGACGGCTCGCTCGGTTTCTTCCATCCCGATCGGCTGAGTTTCGGCGACGATGTGTACGCGCCCGACCTGATCTCCACGGCACAGCGGATCGAAGGCGTGCAAAGCGTCAAACTGGTCGAGTTGCGCCGCTGGGATGCGCCGGCTAGCGCATTTCCACCGGGCGAACTCAAGCTTGCCTGTTACGAGATCGCCCAGCTGGACAACGATCCGAATTATCCGGAGCACGGCAAGCTCACGCTGAATATGGGAGGTGGCCGATGAGCTGCGATTGCGGTTGCTGCACCGGTGTGCGCGCGACGACACCGGTTGCCGAAGAAAACCGGCCCGGCCTGCGCGAAATTCATCATCGTCCAGGTACCTATGCGACGTTTGTCGAAACGATGCGTGCGCGTCTGTCGAGCACCGACTTTCCCGAACTCGCGCCGTTGCGCATGCGCGATGCCGGCGATGCGTCGATCGCTTTGTGCGACATCTGGGCGATCGCCGGCGATGTGCTGTCGTTCTATCAGGACCGCATCGCCAACGAAGGCTATCTGCGCACCGCAACCGAACGCAATTCCGTGCTGCAACTCGGTCGCTTGACCGGTTATGAAATGCGGCCGGGTGTATCGGCCAGCGTATATCTCGCCTACACGATCGATGCCAATGCCGCGTCCGTGAATATTCCTGTCGGTACGCGCGTGCAAAGCGTGCCCGCCACCGGCGAAAAGGCGCAAACCTTCGAAACTGCCGAGTTGTTGTCCGCGCGACCGGAATGGAGCCAGATCACGGTGCGCCTTGCGCAACCGCAGTGGCGCGCTCCGCCGGTTGTTCTGAGCGGACGAACGAGGCTGAACTATGGTGCGCAATACGACGTGCTCAATCCGGGCAGAGGTCTGTACCTGGATGGGACGAGCACCCAGCTCAAACCGAACGATGCGTTACTGATCGACTATGGTAATCAACGGCCGATTGCTTATCGCGTCGACAAGGTCATGCCGGATACGGACAACAAGCGTACACAGGTGCTGGTCCGTGAATGGGATAAACCCGCTCCGTCCGTTCCGGTTCCTGTTGTCGCGGCAACGCCGATACAAACCACGATCCAGGAACTGAGCAAGGCACTGAAGCTGCAGCCGCGCAATGTGCTGACGGTAAGCCGCGATGTCGCTACGACTCTGCGACCTGGCGCTGAAGCGTTCTCAAAGATGCTGTTGGCGCATGTGCCGGCACTGAAGGAAACGCTGATTCCCGCTCTCGGCTCCGTGAACGTCACGACGTCGCCGCCCGCGACGATCAAGGTGTATGCCCTGCGCAGCAAGGCGGCGCTGTTTGGCAACACGGCACCGAGCCCTTTTTTGCAAATACAACCTCCGCCGGTCATCGGAATTGCCAGAACCGCGAGAGCGGCATCCACGGATTCTTATTCAGGGACGATTGCGTATACGAATCTCTCGGTCGAATCGGCGTGGGGCAGCCCGGACCCCTTGAAGGTTCCGCTGGACGCAACGTACGCACAAATAAAACCGGGCAGCAATTCCGACAATCCCAGCTGGGCGATCATTGATTCCGGATTGGCGGCGGCCGCCGACCCGCAGGTTCTGAACGTGCAGAGCGTACAAACGATTTCGATGGCGATCGGCAGCGCGTTTTCGGCGCAGGTCAGTCTCCTGTCCGTCGACCGCGATTGGCTCACTCCGACATCTACGGATCTGTCGGCGCCCGATTTATTGCGGCAAGCGCAAGTTTTCGCTCAAAGCGAAGAACTCGCACTCGCGTCAGACCCGCTGCAAGACAACGTCGCCGGCGATGTGACGACCAACGAGATCGAACTCGACCAGTACTATTCGGGACTGACTCCCGGGCTATGGGTTGTTGCCGCAGGCGAACGCGCCGACTTCACGGATCCAGATGTCAAAGTCGAGGTCGCCGAGCGCGCCATGATCGCCGCCGTGCGGCAAGGGCTGACCGCTCTGGTTCCGCGGGATGGCAATGACAATCCGGTCCTGGCTAACGCCGCGAACCTGCCCGGCGACACGTTGCACACGTACATCAAACTCGCTACGCCGCTTGCCTACAGTTACCGACGCGACACGTTCACGCTGTACGGCAATGTCGTGCGCGCGACGCACGGCGAAACGCGCAGGGAGACCTTGGGCGCGGGCGATGCGACGCAGGTGTTCCAGAACTTCACCTTGAAATCGCCGCCGCTGACCTATGTGGCGGCGCCGACGCCAGCGGGCGTCGCCTCGACCCTGCAAGTGCGCGTGAACAATTTGCTCAGGCACGAAGTCGACGATGTCAGCATGGCCGCGCCGAATGCACGCGTTTATCTGAGCAAGCGCAATGACGCCGAAGCGACCAGCATCGTGTTCGGCGATGGCAAGCACGGCGCGCGACTGCCGACCGGGCAGGACAACGTCGCCTCGGTCTATCGCAGCGGCATCGGCGCGGCCGGTAACGTGCGCGCGGGACAACTCACGCTCGCCACCGATAAACCCTTGGGTGTCACCGGCGTCAACAATCCGATTCGCGCTTCGGGCGGCGCCGATGCGGATACGTTGCAGCAGGCACGTGTGAATGCGCCATTGGCAGTCACGGCATTGGATCGGCTGGTTTCGGTGCAGGACTACGCGGACTTCGCCTGCAGCTTTGCCGGGATCGGCAAGGCGACGGCGGTCAAGCTGCCTGGGCCAGGCGGCGACTTCGTGCATGTCACCATCGCCGGCATCGACGATATCCCGATCGACACAACATCGGATCTGTATCGGAATCTGGTCGAGGCATTGAATAAATTCGGCGATCCGCATCTGCCGATCCACGTGGACATCCGCAACGCGCTCTCGCTGGTGATTCAGGCGAGCGTGTCTCTGCAACCGGATTACGCCTGGGACGATGTGCAGCCGCGGATTCTTGCGGCGCTGAACTGTCGTTTCGGCTTCCAGGCCCGCGGTCTGGGTCAGCCGGTATTCGGCAGCGAAATCATCGGCGTGATTCAGGGCGTCACCGGCGTCGCACATGTACTCGGCGGTACGGTGAGATTGCTGAGCGATGCCGACCTGATCAATGGCTTGACGCCGTTGGCGCCGGCTGCGGCAGCGAATGGTACGGCGAGCGATGGCAGCCAGTCGGCGTGGTTCACGCTGACACCGGCGCCGGGCACAAGCGACGAAGGCAGCGGCGCCGACGGCTGGCTGAGCGTGCCAGCTGCGTGTATCGACAGCTTGGGGAAAATCCTGCCCGCGCAAATCGCCTATCTGCCGCCCAATGTGCCCGATAGCCTGATTCTGGAGCTTGCGTCATGAGCATAGCGCCGAACGTTTCCGTCGATCGTCTATACGAACTGCTGCCCGCTTTCCATCGCAGCAAGGATGCGGAGCAAGGTTATCCATTGCGCGCGCTGCTGCGCGTGATCAACGAACAGGTTGGCGTTGTCGAAAGCGATATCGCGCAGCTCTACGACGATTGGTTTATTGAAACCTGCGCCGACTGGGCCGTGCCGTACATCGGCGATCTCGTCGGCTATCGCCCGGTCCATCAGGCCGGCGATCCGGGCGATCCCGGCACGGCCGAAGGTCGACTGCTCAACAGTTACCTGATTCCGCGCCGCGAAGTGGCGAACACGATCCAGATGCGCCGGCGCAAGGGAACGCTGTCGGCGCTGGCGGAGCTCATCGAAGATGTGGGCGCGTGGCCGGGCTTCGCGGTCGAATTCTATCGCCACCTCGGCTGGACGCAGCATCTGAATCATCGGCACCTGCAGCGTGGACGTACGCTCACACTGCGCGACGCGAATGCGCTCGATGTTCTCGGCGGTGCCTTCGATCGCAATGCGCGTACCGTGGATGTGCGGCGCATCGATTCGCACCATCGGCACGGACGTTACAACATTCCCAGCGTCGGCGCCTTCGTGTTCCGCATGCGGTCGTATTCGGTCAGCGGAAACCCCGCTTATTGTTTGGAGGAACAAGGCCCGCAGTGCTACACCTTCAGTGTGCTCGGCAACGATGTCCCATTGTATACAAAGCCGCAACCCGAAGTCGCCCCGGTGACCGAGCTGACGCTGCCGGTGCCGATTCGCCGGCTGGCGTTCGAACAACTCAGCGACGCGCACCCTCCTGTGGCGACGGCCTCAGCGAACTATTACGGCGATGGCAAAAGCCTCGCAATTTACGCACCGGATTGGCCGAAGAAAGGTGCACAGCAACCGATTCCGGCGAGCAGCATCGTCGTGGCCGACTTGGGCGGCTGGAGTTATACCGCAGCGCGCGGCACTGTCGTCGTCGATCCCGCCAGCGGGCGCATTCTGTTTCCGGCGGGGCAACTGCCCAAGCAAGGCGTACTGGTCGACTACTACTACGGCTTCAGCGCCGACATCGGCGGCGGCGAATACGCGCGGCCGATGATCCAGCCGACGCTAGCGGATATGTCGCGCATGCAACGGTACGATCTGATCGATGTTCCGGGATTGATTGCCCGGCTCAAATTGACCGGCAATACCTTGAGCGCTTATCTGTGCAGCCGCTTTGCCGCAAGCACAGTGAAGTTGATCGATACATATACTTCGCCCGCAACACCGTCTGACGCGCTAATAATCGCGCTGACGGCCGAGTTCAACAGCTTGCTCGAAGACGCGAATCTGTTCAGCACGGATCGTTTCGGCGACTCTGCGAAACTGCCGGCTGAGGTAAATCAACTAGTCGCCGCCGGCGCGACCGGCGCTTCGCTGATGCGCTTGAACCGGTTGTTGCTCGAATTCGCGTTCGCGAAAATCATCGCGATCGGTTTCAAGATCTACCAGATCGGCACGGGGCAATTGGCCCGGCTCGCCGATGCGCTGACCCAGTGGAACGCCGACCAGCCGCGCTACGGCATCGTCGAATTCATCGACAGCAGCGTTTACACCGAACCGGTCAATGTCGTGCTTGCCGCGCAGCAGACCCTGCAGTTGCGTGCTGCCGATCGTACCCGGCCGGTGCTGCGCATGCTCGATTACATGAGCGATCGTCCGGATGCGTTCGCGGTTTCCGGGGGCGCAGGTAGCCGTTTCATACTCGACGGCCTGTTGGTCAGCGGGCGCGGTTTGCAGATCAATGGTCCAGATCCGGGCGATGGGTCGACAGCACCATCGCCGGATTTGTGCGAAGTCGTGATCCGCCATTGCACCTTGGTGCCGGGCTGGGGCCTGGATTGCGATTGCGAACCCAAGCGCCCGAACGAGCCGAGTATCGAGCTGATCAATACCCAGACGAAGCTGACGGTCGAACACAGCACTATCGGTTCGATCGAAGTCACAGCCGACGGGGCGCTGGGCGATCCGCTGGTCATCCGCATCAGCGACAGCATCGTCGACGCAACGCGCAGCGGACGCGTCGCGTTGAGCGCCACCGCCGAACAGTACGCGTTCGCCGAGGTTTCCGTGATTCGCAGCAGCGTGCTCGGTGCAATTCGCGCGCACGCGATTGGCTTGGCCGAGAATTCGATCTTCATGGGCTGCATCCACGTCGCGCGCCAGCAGCTGGGCTGCGTGCGTTTCTGCTACGTCACGCCGAACTCGCGCACGCCGAAACGCTATCACTGCCAGCCCGACCTCGTGCGCGTCGCGGTCGGTGTTGCCAATCCCGCGCTCAGCGGTCCGGCGCTTGCGCTTGCGCAGGAACCCGAAATGCTGCGCGTACGCCCGGTTTTCGACAGCACGCGCTACGGCAATTCGGCCTATTGCCGCCTGGCTTGCGATTGCGCGAGCGAGATCGCACGCGGCGCCGACGATGAATCGGAAATGGGCGTGTTCCACGATCTGTTCCAACCACAACGCGAAATCAGCTTGCAGACGCGGCTCGGCGAATACACACCGGCCGGCATGGACGCGGGCATTATTTTTGCGACTTAGGAGACCATCATGAAAGGCGATTTCACTCGCAACACTTACGACCCTCGCAAGCACTATTCGCGCGTGTTGATGCAGCAGGGCCGTGTCCAGCTCGATGCGGACTGGAACGAACAGGGCGCCATCCTCACCCACTACCTGCGCGCACTGGCGCGCGACCTGATCGGGCCTCACGCCGCTCCCGCGGGCAGCAACGGCCTGCAGGTCGTGATCGATCCGAACCTGATCGCCAAATATGATGGCAGCCTGCTCAAAGACAGCATCATTGAAGGCGACAAGAAACTCCTGCTGAGGCTGGGGGGCGAATTGAAGAAAGGCACCTCGTTCGTCATCAATCCGGGACGCTATTACGTCGAAGGAATCCTGATCGAAAACCGCAGCCCGATGCTTTATTCGGATCAGGCCGGATTCGACGCACAGGTGTTCGGCGATCAGAAAAAAACGCCCTACGTGATTTATCTCGACGTCTGGGAAGGGCACATCACCTGTGTCGAAGACCCGCACATCCGCGAGATCGCGCTTGGCGGACCCGACACCACGACGCGTCTGCAAATCGTCTGGCAGGTGAAAACCGACGCCCACTACAACTCGGATCAACCCTGTGACCTGGGTGGCATCCCCAAGCAACCCGGAAGCGGCCTGCTGCGCGCGCGCGCGAAACAGGGTTCGCCAACCCCCGAGCCTTGCGTGATTGCGCCATCGTCGAGCTATCGTGGCGCCGAAAATCAACTTTATCGAGTCGAAATTCATAGCGGCGGCGTTGCGGATGGCACGGCGACCGGCGCAAGTTACGTCTGGTCGCGCGAAAACGGTTCGGTGGTCTTGCCGATCGCCAACATCGGCGCAGCGTCCACTCTGGCCAATGGCACCACGCAATTGGATGTGACACTGGCAAGCTTGGGACGCGACAAGAAACTCGGTCTGCATTCCGGCGATTGGGTTTCCGTCGTGGACGACATTGCGGTCTTGCAGAATCGCGCCGATCCCTTGCTGAAGGTGATGAAGATAGATCGCGACACGATGACGGTCACCCTGCAGGGCAGCACACTGGTTGGCAACGGCGGTAACCATCCATTGCTGCGGCGCTGGGATCAGAAGACCGGCGTGAACGCGGACGGCGCATTGCCGGTGCAGGAATCGGACGACAGCGACACCGGCCTGCTCGACAAGAACTGGATCACGCTGGAGGACGGCGTGCAGATCTGGTTCGCCAAGGGTGGCAGCTACTGCACCGGCGACTATTGGTTGATCCCCGCCCGTGTCGCCAACGGCGACATCGACTGGCCGGACGAGATCCAGGCCGATGGCAGCGTGCGCATGCTCAACGGCAGTCCGGTCACTGCCGAATTGTCGGCCGAAGGTCCGCGCCACTACTACGCGCCGCTCGGCGTATTCACGGCCAACGCCAATGGCGCGCCCGCCGTCAACAGCTGCCTATGTACGGTGCAGACGGTGACTCAGTGCGATACTGGACAGGCCGCTACTAAAAAGAAGCCGCACGGCTGAGTGCTGGCAGCGGACAGGCTGGTTCCAGGCGAGCCGTCGCTGATCCAAGTACCGATGCGTCGCTGGCTTGATCGATGGAAAAGTTGATATGTATACATTGCAAACCAAACCGAATCCGCCTGCGACCTCTGGCTCGGCATTGCAGCGTGCGTTGCCGAACCTGGCACCGGTTGCGCGCGAACAGACGGGCAGGGATGCACCCTTGCCAGGTCGAGGTTTCGATTTTTCGGGGGTGGCATCGTTTGCGCCGACGATCCAGCGCAAGGCGACGATTGGCTCTCCCGGCGACCCGCTCGAGCGTGAAGCCGACGCGGTTGCGGACAGGGTCATTGGGCCGGCGTCGACAGGTGCGACGGTGCCGGCGCTTCAGCGCAAATGCGCTGCGTGCGAGGAAGAGGACAAGCGACAGATCCACCCAAAGCGTACGACTGCGGCCGGGCCAGCGATGGACAGCGGCGCAGCCACGCAGGCCACCGCACGCGGCGGCGTTCCGCTGTCGAATGCCATGCGTTCGTACTTCGAACCGCGTTTCGGTCACGACTTCAGCCAGGTGCGTGTGCATACCGACGGCGAAGCGGCGAATGCCGCGCGCGCGATTCAGGCGCATGCGTATACCTTGGGTCGGGATATCGTGTTCGCATCTGGCGCCTATGCGCCTGGCACGATCGCAGGCCGGCGCCTGCTCGCCCATGAACTGACGCACGTGGTGCAGCAAGGAGGCCGTGCCGAAGGCGTGCAGCGCAAGCTGAACGTCGACGCGAAAGCGTCCGATGATCCCAAGACCGCGGTCAGCACGATCGTGCCGCTGGTCACCGCGCTGTGTCCCGATTTCGAAATTGTCCGCGACGGCCTGGTGTGGCCAAAGAGCGGCACCGACAGCCGCAGCTACAACTTCAAGAAGGTTGCAACGGGTAAGCAGCAGGTCGGTTGTTGCTGTCTCAGCACGCTGGCGGCTGCGCCGGACGATTGGCGGATCATCGTGACAAGCAAGGATGCGCCGGCGACCGACCTGGAGAAGCGCGAAGTGAGGATGACACCGACGTCCGGTGCCGGCGCACCGGATTTTCGCTATTGGACCGGAGGGCCAACCGAAGCGATGAAACAGCTAACTTCAGCTGAAGCGTTTGGCCACGAGCTATGTGGTCATGGGGCACTCAGGCAGATCAAGGCGCATCCGTCGAGTGCGGTGACCGGGGATCGTCCTTTCAGTGACGTGCACGATCCGACCGTGCGCATCCAGAATCTGCTGGCCAAGGAAATGGGAGCACCCGGCGATCGCGGTCTGGCGGGCGGCGGCTCGCATCGCGGCGAGTCGCTGCGCGTTTTCTCGATCGGCCCTTATGCTGCCGATGCAGACGATCCGACGCCATTCGCTGCGCAGATCAAAGGCGCGGTCGATTTTCTCGATGGCAACGACTACCTGCTGGTCGACACCGTGGGATTCCGCAACGCCAAGGATGTGAAGGCGAGCGTAAGCTTGGATCGCGCGAGCAACGTGCAGGCGGAAGTGCAGAAAGGCGTGGTCAAATCGACCGTCGAAAAGCAGATGACAGCGGCTCCGGCTCCCCAGGAGACGCTCAATCGTGTCCAGCCGGCAACCGATGGCGGCGTGAGCGCCAGCCCGGTTGTGGAACTGCGCATGGCAAGTTTCCCGGCGGGATTGATCAAGCCGATCGGGTCCGCGCCGCCGCCGACACCGGTGCACGTCAAGCCGGAGTTCGAAAACGTCGTGCAAGTGCTCAAGGGGGAAAAGGGCACGGGGCCGAATGCCTGCCATGATCTGCTGGCTGATCAGGCGTGGCCGTAGGCGGACTGCTGAACGGTTGCTGTTGGCAACCTGTCTAGCGCACCGCTAGCCCCGGCCGTGCGTGCAAACTGCCGCGGAGTTCCCGTCGAAGCCGAAGTGCCAGTTCCTCGAAGTTGCATTACCATGCCCGTCGCCCATGGGCTTGAGGATACTGACCGATCAGGCCGGACGCGAATTTGCGTGACCAGGTCACAAAACCATGAGGCAGCGCAAGGTTTTTTGACGAGACCGTGATAGATAATGCAGTTTCATGCAGATACAGGGGCAAGAGCGCATGAATATCGAAAATAGCCGACGAGTTCTACTCGGGGCGGCCGCAGTGGTTGTCGCCATCGTGCTGGCGACTTACTTCTTTTCGCGAGAGCGGGGGGGCAGCAAGCCGGCATCCACGGTTGCCGCTCGACCTGTCAGCACCCCGCCGCCACCAGCGGCGCCCGCCAGCGAGAGCCCGCCGCAGGCAGCAGCGATTCCCGCGGGGCCAACGGCGCCGGACGCCGCAACCCTTACGGTTCCCCAGTTGCTCGCGAATGCGGCGAAAGCGTTGAGCGAACAGCGTTTGGTGGAGCCGCAGGGAAACAATGCCGTCGAATACTATCTGCTGGTATTGGAAAGGGACAAAGACAACCGGTCGGCCCAGGACGGTTTGCGCGAAATGTTTCCGCTGGCCACCGGCGCGGTGGAGCAGCAGATCAATGCAGGTCAGGTCGATGCAAGCCTGCGCATGATCAATCTGCTGGGCAAGGCGGATCCGACGAATTACACCCTGACCATACTGCGCAACAAGCTCGATCTGAAAAAGCGCCAGGTCGAACGCGACCAACAAAAGCGTGATCAGGACAAGCGTGACCAGGACAAATTGCTCGCGACGGCGCGCAATCAGCCAGCGGCGTCTGCACCCGCTCCAGCGCCCACGACCACGGCGGCCGCCGCCGCGCCGCCACCGGCCGCTGCGTCGCCTGCGCCGGCGCAGAACTCAGCCGCGCAGACTGCAGCGGCTTTGCCAGCCGCTGCCGCTGCCAGCTCCAATCCGGCTGTGCCGGCAGCCGGTGGAGAAAACCGCGCGGCGGTGCTGGTGACGAAAACGGCCCCCAATTATCCGCCGGATGCGGCGCGCAAGCATGAGGAAGGCTGGGTCGAGGTCGGCTTCACAGTCGGCGCCGACGGACACGTCAAGGATGCCGCCGTGATTGGCGCGAGTCCCGCGCGCGTGTTCAACGAATCCGCACTGCGTGCGATTGCTAGTTGGACCTTCACGCCGCGTCTGGAAAACGGCAAAGCGGTCGAAGAGCACATCAGGAGCCGCATCGAGTTCAAACTCTGAGCGGTTGCGCGTGCGGCTCCGGGTTCGCGCGGATCAGCGGCCGTTGCGGCCGGCAACGAGCCGTGCGTGCCTCGCCGCCGGCTGTCGCGAGTCGAGACCGGCCCAGTCCACTTCGGGCAAGCCCAGGTAGCGGTCGAGCAGCATCGGCAGCAGACCGGACGGGATTGCGGATTCGCAGTTCCACAACACCACTGCACCGAAGCGCGATTTCGGAAAGAACGCGATCATCGAGCGATAGCCCTTCACCGCGCCGGCATGAAAAACCAGGGTCTCGCCCGCATAATCGAACACGCGCCAGCCGAGCGCGTACTGCGAATCGCTGACCCGCGCGCGGTGCCAGGGCGAGATGCGGCCTTCGGACGGCGTGTTGATTTCAGGTGCGTGCAGGGTTTGCAGCAGCGCCGGTGAAAGCACGTCCGGGCGGCCGCCCATCTGCGCGATCAGCCATTGCGTCATGTCCTTGATGCTGGCGTTGACGCCGGCTGCGGGTGCGACGTGATAATAGGAATCCCTGATCTCGAACGGTACCCAGCCGCTGCGCGTGCGCGCGTGCGGGCGCGCCCAGCTCTTGCTCGATTCCAGCGACTCCTTGCCATAGCTCGCGGTAAGCATGCCGAGCGGATGGAACACGCGCTTCTCGACCTGGTGATAGAAGAAATCGCCGGTCAACGCATAGATGACGTCGCCGATCAGGGCATAGGTGATGTTCTGATAGCCGTAACACTCGCCGACGTCGCAAGTGAGCGGCACTTCGCGGAGTTTGTCCACCAGCAGCGGATACGGCTCGTCTGCTTCGAGCAGGCGATCGTAGGTATTGTGCGGCAGGCCGACACGCTGGCTGAGGATATCGCGCACGGTCAGTTTGTTGCTCGCGTTTGCATCCATGAGCTCGAACGAGGGCACTACACTGGTGACGCGCGTATCCCAGCGGAGCACACCGTCGTCGACCAGCATCGCGGCCAGCGCACTGGCAAACGCTTTCGACAGCGAGGCGAGACGAAAAACGGTATCCGGCGTTACCGGCGCGCCGGTACTCGTGTCCGCGTAACCGATGCCGCGCTGCAGAAGCACTTTGTCGTCCTTGACCACGGCGAACGCCATGCCCGCGACCTGACCGGAGGACTCGACCCGGTCGAGCAAGGTATTTAAATCGCGTGCTGCGAGCGCGGCATCGCCGGCGGTGCGCGGAAGGGTACTTTTGGGTGTGTGTGCGGCGTTCGCGTGCGCCCTGTTGCGTGCGTGCGCGCCGTGGACAGGCGCCAGAGCCAGCGCGGCCAAGCTCAGCAGCGCAAGTTTTCGTAACAGCATGTCTTGCTCATCGGGCAGTGCTCCGTGCGTTATGTCGTACTGGTTGTCGCACGGGGCGCCATTCTAGCGCCAAATTCTGCAGATGGTGTTATGACTTTGCTAAATCCTTTCTCCGCGCTCCGCTCAGGCCAGAATAAAATCCGCGGCTTTCTCCGCGATCATGATCGTCGGTGCATTGGTGTTGCCGCCGGGCAGATTCGGCATTACCGACGCGTCGACCACGCGCAGGCCGGACACGCCGCGCACACGCAGTTCGGAATCGACCACGGCATCGTCGTCATTGCCCATGCGGCAGGTACCAATTGGGTGGTAGACCGTTTCCGCCTTGCGCCGGATGAACGCAACGACATCCGCTTCGTTCTGCACCGCGGAGCCAGGAACAATCTCCTCGCCGCGGTAGGCGTCGAAGGCTTTGGCCGCGAAGATTTCACGCGACAGCCTGGCGCCTTCGATCAGCAGTTTCAGATCGTAGCTTTCGACATCGCTGAGGTAATTCGCGTTGATTGCCGCCTTCGCGCCCGGATCGGCGGAAGCGAGCCGGATCGTGCCGCGGCTGCGCGGGCGCAGCATGCAGGCGTGCATGGTGTAGCCATCGCCGGGAATCCGGTGCCGGCCGTGATCGTCGATCATCGCCGGAATGAAATGGAATTGCAGGTCGCAGCGCGAGTCGGTTGCGTGACGTGTGCGCACGAAGCCGCCGGCTTCGGCGATGTTCGACGTGCCCGGACCATCGCGGCGCGTCAGGTACTTGAACAGCACGGCGAGGTCGTTGAGGCGGTCGTAGCTGACCGGTTGTATACAATGCTGCAACGTGCAGATATCCAGATGATCCTGCAGGTTGGCGCCGACGCCGGGCAGGTCGCGCTCGACGCGAATGCCGTGCGCGCGCAACTGATCGGCCGGCCCGACACCCGAAAGCATCAACAGCTGCGGGGAATTGATCGCGCCGCCGCAAAGAATGACTTGGCGTGCTTCGGCACGGGTCAGGCGGCCTTTGTGGCGATAGTCGACGCCGACGGCGCGCTGACCGTCGAACAACACGCGCTCGCTGAGCGCGCGGGTGAGCACGCTGAGGTTCGTGCGGCCGCGCGCGGCGCGCAGATAGCCCGCCGCGGTTGAGCAGCGCGCGCTGTTTTTCTGCGTGACCTGATAGAAGCCGAAACCTTCCTGCTGCGCGCCATTGAAATCGTCGTTGCGCGCGTAACCGCAACTCTGTGCCGCGCCGATGAAGGTCTGCGTCAACACGTTGGGGCAACGCAGATCCTGCACGGCGAGCGGGCCGTCCGCGCCATGGATCTCGTCGGCGCCGCGCGTGTTGCCCTCGGCGCGCTTGAAATAGGGCAGCACGTTCTGCCAGTTCCAGCGTTCGTCGGTGGTGAGCCGTGCCCAGTCGTCGTAGTCGGCGGAGATGCCGCGGATGTAGCACATCGCGTTGATCGAACTCGATCCGCCGAGCACCTTGCCGCGCGGCCACCACAGGCGCCGGTTGTCGAGTTGCGCCTCAGGCTCGGTGGAATAGTCCCAATTGATATCCTTGATACCCGCCAGCTTGGCCAGACCCGCCGGCATATGGATGAACGGATGCCAGTCGCGCGGACCGGCTTCGAGCAACAGAACGCGGTTATTCGGATTCGCGCTCAAGCGGTTCGCCAGCACGCAGCCGGCCGAGCCGGCGCCGACGATCACGTAGTCGTAGGTCATGCAAAAGGTATCCGGGACTTGCCCAAGGTGGGGTCGGGGGAGGCTAAGCGTTGAGGCTAGAGCAGATGCTCCATCGCATTGCAGCAAATCAGCCAATCGCTTCGACGCTATCGCCGACGCGAATTGTGCCTGCACCGCGCGGGATCAAATTCTGGCCGAAGGCCACGCCCTTGTCGGTGCGTCGATAGCCGATCAGCGAGCGCAGCGGTTCGCCCGAGGCATCGCGTTCGCCGCGTTCGAAGTCGACCGTGGTGAACACGCAGCGGATGCAGGCTTTCACGACCTCGAATTCGATCTCGCCGATGCGCACGCGTTTCCAGCCGTCTTCGGCGTGCGGCGCGGTGCCGGCGACGACGAGATTCGGACGAAAGCGCAGCATCGACACGGGCTGTGCGAGCTTGCCGTTGAGCTGATCCAGCGCGGCCTGCGAAATCAGCAGCAGCGGAAAGCCGTCGGCAAAGCTGACTTCGTCGCCGGGCGCCGCGTAGTCCGCATCGACCGCACGTGCGCAGCCCGCATCCATCATGACGATGTGGCAGGGCTGGCCGAGGAAAGCGCTGATCCACACATGTGCGGTGGGCGCGGCAAGCAGCGGCGAGACCGCGTCGTCCCAGACTTGGGCAGCAAGACGCACGCCATCCACGGGTGGTGCATTCAGGTGCAACGTCGGCATGCCTGGCGCATCCAGTTGCAACGTATCGCCTGCATCGGGCCGTGCGCGGATCAGGGTCAGGCGTGGCTGCTCGCGTCCGCTCAGGAACCGACCGTCCCCATCGACGACCATCCAGCGTCGATCGCGGGCCAGGCCACGTGTCTCGACCTGTGCATACTCAAGCGCGAGTGGCGCACAGGATTTCAGCGGATAGATATGGATCGAGGCGAGCGTGGCGGTCATGCGCGCAGGATACGTGAGACTGTGCGTGCGAGTCATGCGCGGAGTACTTAGGGCCGAGCGCAGGTGGCATGCAAGTCTTGTGCGAGGTGCGCATGCTACGCTTCGCCGACCCTGGCCTTCGGATGTGCAACTTGGCTGCAAACGATCCACCCGAACGCAGCAAGCTCGCCAGCGCATTCACCGGCGTCGAGCGCCACGAGTGGCCGGCGCTGATTCTCGCCTTCGTGTATTTCTTCCTTGTGCTGGCGGCCTACTACGTGCTGCGGCCGGTACGCGAACAACTCGCCGCGGCGTCTGGTTCGCAAGTGCTGCTGTCGTTCTATACGGCCACCTTCATCGTGACCTTGATCCTGACGCCGGTGTATGGCTGGCTCGTGGCGCGCTTTCCGCGCAAGCGTTTCGTGCCGGTCGTGTATGTGTTCTTCATCCTCAACCTGATCGCCTTCATTCCCGCCTTCGAGGCGCAGGGACAGCTCAGTCCGCGCGTGCTCGGCGAAGTGTTCTTCGTCTGGATGAGCGTGTTTAACCTGTTCGTCGTCGCGGTGTTCTGGAGTTTCGTCGCCGACATCTTCAGCGTCGATCAGGCACATCGTCTGTTCGGCATCGTCGCGTTCGGCGGCGCGCTTGGCGCGATCGTCGGTCCGCTGCTGACCAAGTGGCTGGTTCACCTGATCGGCATCGCCGCGCTGCTCGAGGTGTCGGCTGCCATGCTGTTCGGTGCGGTGCTGTGCATCCTGGGCCTGATCGCGTGGTCGCGTCGCCATCCGGTTGCGCAGGATGCGACACGCAATGAGGCGCTGATCGGCGGCGGTTTCTGGGCCGGCGCGAAGCAAGTCGCGGCGTCGCCGTTCCTGCGCCGTGTCGCGATCCTGATGATTCTGGGCGACTGCGTCGGCACGGTGTTGTACAACCTGCAAACCGATATCGGCCATCAATATTTTCCCGATGGCGCGGCACGCACCGATTTTTACGCCAGCGTGGACCTGGCAACGAACGTCCTCATGGCGGTGTTGCAGATCGTCGTCACGCGCGTCGTGCTGACGCGCTTCGGGCCGGTGGCCAGCATCATGGGCACGGAAATCGTCAAGGCGTTGACCCTGGTCACGCTGGCGTTTGTCGGCCAGCCGTTCGCGGTGGCTGGCGCGCTTGTCATCACGCGCGCGGGTGCCTATGGCATCGACAAGCCCGCGACCGACAGTTTGTATACTCGCGTCGACCGCGAAACGCGCTACAAGGCGAAGGGCTTCATCGACACGGCCGTGTGGCGGTTCGGCGACGTCTTCGTGGTCGCCACGATTCAACTGCTGCGTGAGGTTGGCGCAACCAACTCGCTGCTCGCCAGCCTGTCCGCAATGGCGGCCGCCTGCGCGGCGTGGATGGCGTGGCGGCTGCGCACGACGCGCGAACTGGCGCACCGCGAAGAAACGGTCTAGGCCATTTTCAGAGTGCCGCTGGCGCGGCCGGCCTGATCGATGCACAGCCACGGCAAGCCCAGTTCGCGCAGATAGATCGCGCCTTCGCTCGTTCCCAAAAGCATCGCCAGCGTGGATGCGGCGCCCGCGACCAGGCAACTGTCGGCGATCACGCTGACGCTGGCGAAACTTTCAATGGGATAGCCGCCGACGGGATCGACGATATGCGAATAGCGTTTGCCGTCGACGATCATGGCGCGTTCGTAGTCGCCGCTGGTCGCCAAGCCGCCGCGGGCCAGTTCGATGCTCGCGTATACTTTTTGCGGATGCGCCGGTGACTTGATCCCGGCCAGCCACGCGCTGCCGTCCGCGTGCGCGCCGATCAAGGCCAGATCGCCGCCCAGATCGACCACGCCATGCGCGATCTGCGCGTGCCGGCAGATTTCGGCGGCGCGATCGGCCGCGTACTCCTTGACCACGCCGCCCAGATCGATGCGCATGCCGGCAAGCGGCAGGGTGAAGTACGGCCGTGTCCATTCGACACGCTGCCAGCCGACGCGCGCGCGCGCGGCGTCGATTTCAGCCAGCTCTGGTACGCGGCCGCTCTGCAAATCCCACAATTTGGTCAGCGCGCCTGCGGTGATGTCGAAGCGTCCCACGCTTTGCCGATGCAGGGTGTCGGCGAAATCGAGCAGGTTGGCGGTTTCCTCATCGACCTCGATGCGCGTGCCGCTGCCCGCGCTCGCACACAGGTGGGCGAGCCAGTTGTCGTCACGGTAATGCGAATATTTCTCGTCGAGTCGGGCGATATCCGCCTGCGCCCTGGCCGCGGCGATATTCGCAGCGCGCTCCAATCCGGCCTCGATCTGGATCTCGCACGGGCAGCCCATGCTGGTAAACGGGAAGCGGAACAAGCGCATCTGCGCACCACAAGCTAATCGAAGCCGAAGTCTAACCCCGCATACGCTCGGGTGAAATTGACCAGCGCGGGGACGGGTGCATTGCTGCCGTCGAGGGCGAGACCCCTGGCGCTGTGGTAACGCTCGGCGCCGATGCTGAATTCCCAGCGGCCGATGGCCTTGCGCACATTGATACTTGTGGAAAAAGCGCCAAATGTACCGAGGCGATAGTCGCTGGAATAGAAACGCTGCCCCTCGGGATTGATGAAGAACGGCGCATAGAAGCGCGCCGCGGCCTGGCTGTAGTAGCGCAGCGCCGGAATGACGCGCCAGCCGTCGCCGAAACCCTGATACCACGAAGCTTCGAGCGTATGCGAATGCAGGCCCCAGCTGTCCTGCGCATAGCGATAGTCCAGATGCAGTGATGCGTCGATCTGCGCGAACGAACGCCGGTAGCGCAGCAGGCCCGCGGCCTCCAGGCGCTGGTCGGGGCGCCGCTCCGGCCCGGCGCTGCCGCCGTAATCGAACAACTTGTACGGGTCGGACAGATAGCCGTTTTGCAGGTTGAGCTGGATGCCGGCTTGCAACACCTCGGAACGATTGAGTACCCAGGCCAGACTTCCGAACGCCGATGACGTGTTCTTGATCGCGTAGGGAATGCGGTTGTAGAGCTGCGCATCGGTCGGCTGGATCTCGTCGTGCGAAAAACTGCCGCCGTAGCCAAGGGTGAGCGCCGGGTCCAGCGCCTGGCTGCGTTCGACGCCGACCGCGGTCGCGCGATAGTCGCGCTCAGCCGAGTACGAGGCGCTATATGTTGTGTTCGTACTCGTGCCGGGGCTCTGGGTCAGGGCAACATTCAGCGCGCTGCGATGATCGCGGATCGTCGCGCC
>NZ_DATBQK010000024.1:0-2265 GCF_036560865.1 Rudaea sp. | reverse complement strand
ACGCGGCGATTGAACGTTTGGCGGATCGAGTTGGTGGTAATGAAGCCGAAGCGCTGCAGGGCACCGCGTTGCGTGAGCAGTGCTGCGTGGTGCCACCAATTCATCACCAGATCGGCGGACTCCGCTGCTTCCGGCCACGCGCCGCGCAGGGCCTCGACGTAGCCATCCCCTAAAACAGCCTTCAGCCGCTTAGCTCCAAGAAACGGCGGATTCCCCACCACAAAATCCGCAGCCGGCCACGCAGCCTTGCGCGGATTGACGTAGCGCTCGACAGGCACGCGCGCGCTGTCGTCGGGAATGTCCTCGCCGGTGACGGGCGACTTCTTCATCGTCGTGCCGTCCCAGCGCGTAACTGGCACGCCGCGTTCGTCGGTGACGAACTCAACGCTGTCGTAAGCCAGTACGGCATCGCGGTTTTCGATGTTGCTGAAATCGCGGATCACCGGCTGCGGCGGATTGACGTCGCCGCGTGTGCGGTAGTGCCATTGCAGGTAGCCGATCCATAACACGACTTCGGCGATGGCCGCAGCGCGCGGATTGAGTTCGATGCCGAGCAGCTGGTGCGGATCGACGGTTTCACCACCGAGCGCATCGGCGCGCTCGCTGCCGATGGCGAGGTCGGTCTGGCGGAAGCCGAGTTCGTCGAGCGCGATGAACACTTCGCCTTCAAGACGTTTGAGATGTTCCAGCGTGACGTAGAGGAAATTGCCCGAACCGCAGGCCGGATCGAGTACGCGCACCGTGCACAGGCGATGGTGGAACGCGCGCAGAGTGCTCACCGCCTCGTCGGCCTTGCCTTCGGCGGCGAGCGTGAGCGCAGCGGCATGCGCATCGCTCCATTCGGCGCGCAGCGGTTCGATCACCGTCGGCAGCACCAGGCGTTCGACATAGGCACGCGGCGTGTAATGCGCGCCGAGCTTGTGGCGTTCGTCAGGATCGAGCGCGCGTTCGAGCAAGGTGCCGAAGATCGCGGGTTCGACATGCTCCCAGCGCTTTTTCGCAGCGCCGATCAGCATTTCGATTTGCGCGCGGTCGAGCGGCAGGGTTTGCGGATGCTTGAACAGCTTGCCGTTGAAGCGCAGCACGTCGCTGGCGATGGCCGCAGAAAAACCACCGCCATCCATGTCGCGCCACAATTGCGCGAGCATGCGCATCGCCACGTCGGGCTGATCGACATATTTCGTCAGCAGATCGAGAAAGCTGTCAACCGGCAACAGTTTCACGTCTTCGGCGAACATGGTAAACAGACAACGCATGAGGAATTGCGCAACGGTTTCCGCGTGATGACCCGCCTGTTCCAGACCACGCGCCAACTCGGCGAGCTGAGCGGCGATCTCGCGCGTGACGCGTGCGGACGCGCGCGAGGGATCGAGCGCGAGCGGATCGTTCCAGACGTTGCGCAGGCGTTCGCGAATCCCGACGTCGCGCAGATCGTCCAGCGCGATGCGGTAGCTGCGCGGATCGGGAAACGGCGTGTATGTCGCGCCGGAGCGTGAGAATTCCGAATACAACTCGATGCGATTGCCGACATCGACGACGATCAGGAACGGCGGCCGGCCTTCCTCGGCGGGCAACGCACGTGCGTACTGCTCGGCCTGACTGCGCGCACGCAGCATCGCATCGTCAAAGCCCTTGGTATGCGTGGGCGCCTTGAGCTTTTTCGCTTCGAGAACGAACGCGCCACGACGGTACAGATCGATGCGTCCGGCGGACGTGCTGCCATCGCCATGCGCGAACGTGATCGGGCGCTCGAACATGTACTTCTGTTCGGCGTCCGGGTGCGGCGTTTCCACGCCGAGCAAACGGCACAGATCGCCGGCGAAACTTTGCGCCGTGGATAGTTCAGACGCCTTGACGCCCTTCCATTTGGCGATGAAGTTGTCGGCTGAGTCCTTTTCGATATCGCCCACGCTTATCCCCGAATCCGCAGCGATAGGCTAGCCGATACGACGGCGTTTCGCAGCATCTGCGTGACCAACAAGGCTGAGCCGGCAAGAAGCCTCGAGATGCGTCCATACATGGACTGGACAGCAGGTTCGCGGCCCGACACACTCTCGCCATGAATATCCTGCTGCGCACCGAACGCATCATCAAGGCACCCCCCGAGGCGGTGTTCGCGCTGTCGCTCGACCCGCAGCGATTCCCGCAGGTCTTCACCGGCTTCGGGCCGATTCCGGGCCTGCGCCGGATCACGCTGCATTCGCCGCCGGCCGCGGTCGGCGGCACGCGCGAGCTGGAGGACAACGGTGGCCTCCTGCTCAACGA
>NZ_DATBQK010000023.1:0-74021 GCF_036560865.1 Rudaea sp. | reverse complement strand
CTTTGGTCGTGACCCAGTTGCGGACTTGATCGACGAGCTACATTGCTCGATTTCCCAAATCATCCTGGCATGGTCGGACGCAGCCAATTCTTGCAAGTTCAGGTGGTTGTAAGTGTGGTTCCCGATCAGATGGCCGTCATGTTGAATTTGCAATAGCGTCTGCAGGTTCTCACCGGCACGCGGATTTGCGTTCGAGTCGAAGGTTATACAGTTCACAAGCCATACGGCTTTCGCTGAATGTCGCTTCAAGATGTCCAGGATTTTTCTATCGACCCCCGCGTTTCTTGGGCCATCATCGATGGTAAGCAAAACGACTTTTCCAAGGGCAGCCTGATCGGCGGCAAGCGGAACCGTAAAGCCCGGTCTTTGCGCAATGTGGGATAAATCGACCTTGACCGCATATGCGTCGGACGCAGCGCCACCGTGAAGAGATGCCAGGACTACAAATGCAGTACCAATGCCCGACAGGAGAAATTTCATCCGGGTTTGTCGTGTGTTGCGCGGGTGCCTACGGCCACTCTCCCCACCATCGACTCCGGGACCGGCTGTGGAAGCTGCCGCATTGTCGACACGAGTACGGCGGTGCGTGATGTCCAGCAGGTAGCAAATCAGGAGAAGAACCGATGCGCTCGTGACGAATTGCCAGACCGAAAAAGCCAAATACGCCGAGCTTGGATATGCCTTGCTTGCAACATACGTGCGTCCCAGCGCGGAGATCAATGCGACAACGTACGCCCAGTTCTTGTCTACGCGTGTAATGCAAACATAAATAAGTGCTATGTAAAAGACCGTGAACGGTACGAACGGCCCAGTAGCGTTGTCGATGTAGACCAGCAGGAGATCTACGGCCGTAAGGAACGCGATGAGCACGGGCTTTGGTAATGCATTTATCGGCGTGCTGAAAATGGACACCTGCTCTTCCTATGCAACGGTGGGTGATGACCACAACCGATTCGACTGCGAACGCGAAAAGGAATGGTGATCCCTCCAGCTATACAGCAAAGACTGGGCCAACAGCAAACCCAGAGGGAGGCAGAACAGAAAACGGTGCTAGGCACGATTGACGATGGTCAGCGGACGGGCCCGTCGCGCGAAAATCGACAGAGCCAATTAGATCGGTCGCAAACTCAAACCGCCAATCTTCGTCACTTCATGTCAATTTTTGCAAAGAATGAAGTTGGGGCCAATTTTCCAAGAGCGCCGACATGTCGAGCGCCGGCCACTATCCGAATCTACTCGCAGCGCTACTGCCGCAGCTTAAGTCGATGATGCTTGAGGCAGAGCAGCGACTTTTGCCAACCCAAGGGCTCAATAGGCAAGCACCACACACTCCGGGAGCACGAACCACGTAGCCGGCACCAAGGGTTGGAGGCCGCGCCGTTCGATAACTGATAAACTTGATCGGATTCTTTGGGAGGGGCAATGCCACAGAACTCCGGACTTCCAATCCAGCGGCTGAGGGATTTGCTGGCGCAGACATACAACATCGATCGCGAGCTCGGACGCGGTGGCATGTCAGCCGTGTTCCTCGCCGCGGATCGCAGGCACGACCGCTCGGTCGCGATCAAGGTCCTGAATCCGGAACTTGCGGCAAGTCTCGGGCCGGAACGGTTCCTGCAGGAAATCAAGCTGGCCGCGCGTCTCAATCATCCGCACATCCTGCCGCTGTTCGACTCCGGCAGCGTGGACGGGCTGCTCTACTACGTGATGCCCTATGTCGAGGGCGAGTCGTTGCGCGAGCGGCTCGACCGCGAACAGCAGCTGTCCATCGAAGAGACCGTGCATCACGGCCGCGCGATCGCATCGGCGCTCGACTATGCCAACCGCCAGGGCGTCGTGCACCGCGACATCAAGCCCGAGAACGTGATGCTGTACGAAGGCGAGGCGATGGTCATGGACTTCGGCATCTCCAAGGCGGTGAGCGCAGCCGGCTCCGAAACGCACACGCAAATAGGGATGATGCTCGGCACGCCCGCGTATGTCAGTCCCGAGCAGGCCGCCGGCGAGAGCAATCTCGACGGTCGCAGCGACCAGTACAGCCTGGCCTGCATGCTCTACGAAATGCTGACCGGCGAGCGGCCGTTCGACGGCGCCTCGGCGCAGGCGGTCATGGTCAAGCGGTTCACCGAGACCGCGCGGCCGCTGCGCGCGATCCGGGCTGCTGTGCCCGAAGGCATCGAGCGCGCCATAGCCAAGGCGATGACCGTCGATGTAGCGGGGCGATTCACGACGACCGGGCAGTTCGGGCAGGCGCTGGCATCGGGCAGCATGCATACGCCAAGCGATACCATGGCCATGCCGCAACCGGTGGTATCGGCCGCCAAGTCGGTGGCGGTGCTGCCCTTCGCCAACATGAGCAACGACCCGGAGAACGAGTACTTCACCGACGGCATGGCCGAAGAGATCATCAACGCGCTGACCAAGATCCGCGCCCTGCGGGTCGCCTCGCGCACCTCGTCGTTCGCCTTCAAGGGCAAGAACGAGGACATCGGCGAGATCGGCAAGAAGCTCAAGGTTTCGACCGTGCTCGAAGGCAGCGTGCGCAAGATGGGCAACAAGCTGCGCATCACCGCGCAGTTGGTTAATGTCGCTGACGGTTACCACCTCTGGTCGGAACGCTACGACCGCGATGCCGAGGACGTATTCGCGATCCAGGACGATATCTCGCAAGCGATCGTCAAGGCGCTGCGCGTGATCCTGAGCGAGGACGAGAAGAAGCAGATCGAGAAGGGCCGCGCGGTGAACTTGGAGGCCTACGAGTTCTACCTGCGCGGCCGCCAGAGCCTGCATCAGATACGTCGGCGCAGCCTGGACCATGCGCTGCAGATGTTCGACAAGGCGATTGCCATCGATCCCAACTATGCCCTTGCCCACGCTGGCGTGGCGCACTGCTATTCCCTGGTCTACAGCATGTTCGACGCGCGCGAGTTCAATTTGCGCCAGGCTGAGACGGCCAGCAGCAAGGCGCTGGAGTTCGACCCCGATCTGTCGGAGGCGCACGTGGCCCGCGGCATGTCGGTATCCCTGAGCAAGCGCTTCGACGAGGCGCGCGGCGAGTTCGAGCGGGCCATCTCGCTCGATCCTAAATCCTTCGACGCTCTGTTCTGGTACGGACGCAACGAGCTGTCGCAGGGCAACTTCGAGCACGCGATCAGCCTGTTCGAGCGGGCGTCCGCGATCCGCCCGGAGGACTACGGTCCGGGCCAGTACATCCCCCAGGCGCTGAAGTCCCTGGGTCGCGACCAGGACTGCCTCAACGCCAGCCGCAAGATGTTGCCGCTGGTCGAGCAACACCTCGAATTGCATCCAGAGGACTCGCGCGCCCTGCTCATAGCCGCTTCGTTTTACGCGCAGCTCGGCAAGCGCGAGAAGGCGTCCACCAATGCCGCCCGCGCCATGGCGGCCGATCCCGAGGACCCGATCGTGCTCTACAACGTGGCCTGCACTTTCGTCGATTTGGGCCGGATCTCCGAAGCACTCGACGCGCTGGAACGGTCGGTGCGCAGCGGCTATGGCAACAAGGCCTGGCTCGAGCACGACGGCGACATGGATCCGATCCGCAACGAGCCGCGCTACCTCGCGCTCGTGAAGGCGATGTAGGCATGGCCAGCGCACCCATGCTGCCGATCGATCGCCTGCGCAACACGCTGGACGGCACGTATACGATCGATCGCGAACTCGGCCACGGTGGCATGTCCGCGGTGTTCCTCGCGCAGGACTGCAAGCACGACCGCGCCGTCGCCATCAAGGTGCTGCATCCGGAACTGGCGGCGAGCCTGGGGCCGGATCGCTTCCTGCAGGAAATCAAGCTCGCCGCGCGGCTCAATCACCCACATATCCTGCCGCTGCATGATTCCGGCAGCGCCGACGGATTGCTCTACTACGTCATGCCCTACGTCGAAGGCGAATCCCTGCGCGAGCGCCTGGACCGCGAACAACAGCTGTCCGTCGAAGAGACCGTGCACCACGGCCGCGCCATAGCCTCGGCGCTCGACTACGCCAACCGCCAAGGCATCGTGCACCGCGACATCAAGCCCGAGAACGTGATGCTGTACGAAGGCGAAGCCATGGTCATGGACTTCGGCATCGCCAAGGCCGCCAGCGCGATTTCGACGACTACGCTCACCCAGCGCGGCATGGTGGTCGGCACACCGGCCTATGTCAGCCCGGAGCAGGCCGCAGGCGAGGTCAATCTGGACGGCCGCAGCGACCAGTACAGCCTGGCCTGCGTGCTGTACGAGATGCTTACGGGCGAGCTGCCCTTCAGCGCGGCGACCGCACAGGGGATGATGTCCAAGCGCTTCACCGAGACACCACGTCCCCTGCGCGCGCTGCGCGCGGCGATCCCGGAAAACGTCGAGCGGGCGGTGACGCGCGCGATGGCGCTCGAACCTGGCGGTCGCTTCGCGACGGCCGGACAGTTTGCACAGGCCCTGACGTCGGCAAACACCAGCACGCCGAGTCAGACCGTGGCCCTGCCCTCGACGGTGTCGGCGGCGAAATCCGTGGCCGTGCTGCCGTTCGCCAACATGAGCACGGACGCGGACAGCGAGTATTTCACCGACGGCATGGCCGAGGAGATCATCAACGCGCTGTCCAAGATCCAAGCCCTGCGAGTCGCCTCGCGCACCTCGTCCTTCGCCTTCAAGGGCAAGAACGAGGACATCAGCAAGATCGGCAAGAAGCTGAAAGTCTCCACGGTGCTCGAAGGCAGCGTACGCAAGATGGGCAATCGGCTGCGCATCACAGCGCAGCTGGTCAACGTCGCCGACGGCTACCAGCTATGGTCGGAGCGCTACGACCGCGAGATCGAGGACGTGTTCGCCATCCAGGACGATATCTCGCAGGCGATCGTCAAGGCGCTGCGCGTGATCCTGAGCGAGGATGAGAAGAAGCAGATCGAGAAGCCGCGCGCGGCCAGCGTCGAGGCCTACGACTTCTACCTGCGCGGGCTCCAGCACGTCCACCAGCTGCGCCGTTCGAGCCTGGAGCAGGCGCGGCTGATGTTCAACAAGGCCATCGAGGTGGACCCGAACTACGCCCTGGCCCATGCCGGCGTGGCGGACTGCTACTCACAGTTGTACACCTACTGGGACGCGCGCGAGTTCAACCTGCGCCAGGCAGAGATGGCCAGCGCCCGCGCTCTTGAGCTGGAGCCGGGGCTTGCCGAGGCGCACCTCGCGCGCGGGCTGGCGGTTTCGCTGAGCAAGCGCTTCGACGAGGCCGAGCAGGAGTTCGAGCAGGGCATCAAGCTCGGCCCGCAGCTGTTCGAGGCCTTTTACTGGTATGGCCAGGCCAAACTGTCGCAGGGCAAGTTCACCGACGCGATCCGGCTGTTGGAGCGCGCGGCCGCCTTGCGCCCCGACGACTACCAAGTGCCGAACTTCCTCGGGCTGTGCCTGAAGGCGCTGGGCCGCCACGACGAGGCGATGGCGATGTATCGCAAGCAGCTGCGCCTGGGCGAGAAGCACTTGGAGCAGCATCCGGACGATTCGCGCGCCTGCATCATGGCGGCCAACGCCAACGCCAACCTGCAGAACGCCGAGCGCTCCGCGCAATACGCCGCCCGCGCCACCGCTATGGACCCGGACGATCCGATGGTGCTCTACAACGTCGCCTGTCTGTACGGCGTCCTGGGCCGCACCGACGACTGCCTGACAGCGCTGGAGCGAGGCGTGAACAAGGGCTGGGGCGACAAGGCCTGGCTCGAACACGACAGCGACTTCGACTCGATCCGCAGCGAGCCGCGCTACCTCGCGCTTGTCCGGGCGATGTGACCATGGCCATTGCACCCACCCTGCCCATCGACCGCCTGCGCAAGACGTTGGAGGGCGCCTACACGATCGATCGCGAACTCGGCCGCGGCGGCATGTCTGCGGTATTCCTCGCGCAGGACCGCAAGCACCGGCGCGCGGTGGCGATCAAGGTGTTGCACCCGGAGCTGGCCGCCAGCATGGGCGCCGAGCGCTTCCTGCAGGAAATCGAAGTCGCGGCGCGGCTGAGCCATCCGCACATCCTGCCGCTGTTCGATTCGGGCAGCGCGGACGATCTGCTCTATTACGTGATGCCTTACGTCGAGGGCGAGTCGTTGCGCGAACGGCTCGACCGCGAGCAGCAGCTGCCGGTCGAGGAAGCCGTGCACCACGCGTGCTCGATAGCGGCGGCGATCGACTACGCAAGCCGCCAGGGCATCGTGCACCGCGACATCAAGCCCGAGAACGTGATGCTGTACGAAGGCGAAGCCATGGTCATGGACTTCGGCATCGCCAAGGCTGCCAGCGCGATTTCGACGACTACGCTCACCCAGCGCGGCATGGTGGTCGGCACACCGGCCTACGTCAGTCCCGAACAGGCTGCTGGTGAGGTGAACCTGGACGGCCGCAGTGATCAATACAGCCTGGCCTGCATGCTGTACGAGATGCTCACCGGCGAACTGCCGTTCAGCGCGGCGACCGCGCAAGGGATGATGTCCAAGCGTTTCACCGAGACGCCACGTCCGCTGCGCGCGCTGCGCGCGGTGATCCCGGAAAACGTCGAGCGCGCGGTGACGCGCGCGATGGCGCTCGAACCCACCGGCCGCTTCGCGACGGCGGGACAATTCGCGAATGCGCTGTCATCGGCAAACACCAGCACGCCGAGCCAAACCGTAGCCTTGCCCTCCGCGGTGTCGGCGGCGAAATCTGTGGCCGTGCTGCCCTTCGCCAACATGAGCAACGACCCGGAGAACGAGTATTTCACCGACGGCATGGCCGAGGAGATCATCAACGCCCTGACCAAGATCCGCGCCCTGCGCGTAGCCTCGCGCACCGGCTCCTTCGCCTTCAAGGGCAAGAACGAGGACATCGACCAGATCGGCAAGAAGCTCAAGGTATCGACCGTGCTCGAGGGCAGCGTGCGCAAGATGGGCAACAAGCTGCGCATCACCGCGCAGTTGGTCAATGTCGCTGACGGTTACCACCTCTGGTCGGAACGCTACGATCGCGACGCCGAAGACGTATTCGCCATCCAGGACGACATTTCGCAAGCCATCGTCAAGGCGCTGCGCGTGATTCTGAGCGAGGATGAGAAGAAGCAGATTGAGAAGGTCCGCGCGGTGAACATGGAAGCCTACGAGTTCTACCTGCGCGGCCGCCAGAGCCTGCACCAGCTGCGCCGGCGTAGCCTGGACCATGCGCGGCAGATGTTCGAAAAAGCCATCGACATCGACCCGAACTATGCGCTGGCCCACGCTGGCACCGCGGATTGCTACTCGCAGCTGTACAGCAGCTACGACTCGCGTGAGTTCAACCTGCGTCAGGCCGAAGCGGCCAGCAGCCGGGCGCTGGAACTCGATCCCGACCTGGCCGAGGCGCACGTCGCCCGCGGCATGGCAGTCTCGCAGAGCAAGCGCTTCGACGAGGCCAAGGGCGAGTTCGAGCGCGCCATCGCACTGGACCCCAAGAACTTCGACGCGCTGTACTGGTACGGACGCAACGAGCTGTCGCAGGGCAGCTTCGAGCACGCGATCAGCCTGTTCGAACGGGCGACTGCGATTCGCCCCGAGGACTATAGCCCGGGCAAATTTATCGCCCAAGCGCTGAAATCGCTCGGCCGCGACAAGGAGTGCCTCGACGCCAGTCGCAAGGTGTTGCAGTTGATCGAGCAGCAGCTGGAACTGCACCCGGAGGATTCGCGCGCCCTGATCATGAGCGCGGCGCTGTACGCGCAGCTCGGCGACCCGGAGAAGGCGTCCAACAACGCTGCCCGCGCGATGGCGGTCGATCCCGAGGATCCGCGCGTGCTCTACAACGTGGCCTGCACCTTCTCCGGTTCGGGCCGGATCTCCGACGCGCTCGACGCGCTGGAGCGGTCGGTGCGCAACGGTTGGGGCGACAAGGCCTGGCTCGAGCACGACAGCGACTTCGACCCGATCCGCAACGAGCCGCGCTACATCGCGCTCGTTAGGTCGATGTGACCATGGCGACTGCTCCCATCCTGCCCATCGACCGCCTGCGCAATATCCTGGACGGCGCCTACACGATCGATCGCGAACTCCGTCGCGGCGGCATGTCCGCGGTATTCCTTGCCCAGGACCGCAAGCACCAGCGCGCGGTAGCGATCAAGGTGTTGAATCCAGAACTTGCCGCCAGCGTCGGGCCGGAACGCTTCCTGCAGGAAATCCAGCTGGCCGCGCGGCTCAATCACCCTCACATCCTGGGCCTGTACGACTCGGGCAGCGTGGACGGCATGCTGTATTACGTGATGCCCTATGTCGAAGGCGAGTCGCTGCGCGAGCGGTTGGACCGTGAACAACTGATGTCCATCGAGGAGGCCGTACACCACGGCCGCGCCATCGCCTCCGCACTCGACTATGCCAATCGGCAAGGCGTCGTGCACCGGGACGTAAAGCCGGAGAACGTGATGCTGTATGAAGGCGAAGCCATGGTCATGGACTTCGGCATCGCCAAGGCGATGAGCAGCGTCGGCTCCGAGACCCAGACCCAGACCGGCATGATGGTGGGCACGCCCGCCTATGTCAGCCCGGAGCAAGCCGCCGGCGACTTGAACCTGGATGGCCGCAGCGACCAATACAGCCTGGGCTGCATGATGTACGAGATGCTCACCGGCGAGCGCCCCTTCAGCGGCGCCACGCCGCAGGCCGTGATGACCAAGCGCTTCACGGAGAACCCGCGGCCCGTGCGCGCCTTGCGCGCCACCGTTCCGGAAAGCATCGAGCGCGCCGTCACCAAGGCCATGGCCACCGAGCCTGGCGCGCGTTTCACCTCGACCGGGCAATTTGGCCTGGCGCTGGCGTCCGGCAGCCTCAGCACGCCGAACGAAACGGCGGTATTGCCGCAGCCGTCGGTCTCGACGGCCAAGTCAGTGGCCGTCTTGCCCTTCGCGAACAGGAGTACCGACGAGGAGACCGACGCCTTCAGTGATGGCATGGCCGAGGAAATCATCAACGCGCTGACCAAGATACAGGCGCTGCGCGTTGCATCGCGAACATCTTCCTTTGCCTTCAAGGGCAGGAATGAGGACATCGGCGAGATCGGCAGGAAGCTGAAAGTCTCCACGGTTCTGGAAGGCAGCGTGCGCCGCATGGGCAACAAACTGCGCATCACCGCGCAATTGGTCAATGTCGCGGACGGGTACCACCTATGGTCCGAGCGCTACGATCGCGACATGGAGGACGTGTTCGCCATCCAGGACGATATCTCCCAAGCCATCGTCAAGGCATTACGGGTCATCCTGAGCGACGACGAGAAAAAGCAGATCGAGAAAGTGCGTGCTGTCAATGTCGAAGCTTACGACTTCTACCTGCGCGGTCGTCAATATTTCCACCAGCATCGTCGCAAGAGCCTCGACTATGCGCGTCAGATGTTCAACAAGGCCATCGAGATCGATCCCGAGTATGCCCTCGCCTATGCGGGCGTGGCCGACTGCTATTCCCTGCTCTACACCTATTTCGACTCGCGGGAATTCAACCTCCGCCAAGCCGACATCGCCAGCAACAAGGCCCTGGAACTGGCACCCGACTTGGCCGAGGCGCACCTTTCACGCGGAATCGCAGTGTCGCTGAGCAGGAACTTCGACGAAGCCAAGCGAGAGTTCGAAACCGCCATCGCGCTGGATCCAAAACACTTCGAAGCGGTGTCGTGGTTCGCGCGCATGCACCTGTCGCAGGGGAATTATGACGAGGTGATTCGGCTGTTCGACCGCGCCATCGCCCTGCGGCCCGAGGACTACGAGATTCCGCGCCTGCAAAGCCAGGCCCTGAAGTCGCTCGGACGGAACAGTGAAGCCGAGGCCGCAAACCGTCGGTCCGCCAAGCTGGTCGAGCAGCACCTGGAACTGAATCCGGACGATGCGCGCGCCTTGATTTTCGGTTCAACGGCCCACGCCGTCATCAACGACCCGAGCCGCGCCATCGAATACGCAATGCGCGCCATGGCGGTCGATCCGGAAGACCCGATGCTGCTGTACAACGTGGCCTGCACCTACGGCGTGCTTGGAAAGGTCGCAGAATGCCTGCACGCACTGGAGCAAGCCGTGAGCAAAGGTTGGGGCGACAAGGCCTGGCTGGAGCACGACAGCGACCTTGATTCGATCCGCAGCGAACCGCGCTACCTCGCGCTACTGAAGGCGATGTAGACATGACCAACGCCCCCGCCCTGCCGATCGATCGCCTGCGCAAGATCCTGGACGGCGCGTATACGATCGATCGCGAACTCCGCCGCGGCGGCATGTCTGCGGTATTTCTCGCCCAAGACCGCAAGCACCGGCGCGCGGTGGCAATCAAGGTGTTGCACCCGGAACTGGCCGCCAGCATGGGCGCCGAGCGCTTTCTGCAGGAAATTGAACTCGCGGCGCGGCTCAGCCATCCGCACATCCTGCCGCTGTTCGATTCGGGCAGCGCGGACGATCTTCTCTATTACGTGATGCCTTACGTCGAAGGCGAGTCGCTGCGCGAGCGGCTCGACCGCGAGCAGCAACTGCCGGTCGAGGAAGCCGTGCACCACGCGCGCTCGATAGCGGCGGCGATCGACTATGCCAGCCGGCAGGGCATCGTGCATCGCGATATCAAGCCCGAGAACGTGATGTTGTACGAAGGCGAAGCGATGGTCATGGACTTCGGCATCGCCAAGGCCGCGAGCGCGATCTCGACGACCACGCTCACCCAGACCGGCATGGTGGTCGGCACACCGGCCTACGTCAGCCCCGAGCAGGCCGCAGGCGAGGTCAACCTGGACGGCCGCAGCGACCAGTACAGCCTGGCCTGCATGCTGTACGAGATGCTCACCGGCGAGCTGCCGTTCAATGCGGCGACCGCGCAAGGCATGATGTCCAAGCGCTTCACCGAGACCCCACGTCCGCTGCGCGCGCTGCGCGCGGCGATTCCGGAAAACGTCGAGCGCGCGGTGACGCGCGCGATGGCGATCGAGCCCGGCGGGCGCTTCGCAACGGCGGGACAATTCGCCAATGCGCTGGCATCGGCAAACACCAGCACGCCCAGCGCGACCGTAGCACTGCCCTCGGCGGTATCGGCGGCGAAATCCGTGGCCGTGCTGCCCTTCGCCAACATGAGCACGGATGCGGACAGCGAGTACTTCACCGACGGCATGGCCGAGGAGATCATCAACGCGCTGTCCAAGATCCAGGCGCTGCGCGTCGCGTCGCGCACTTCGTCCTTCGCCTTCAAGGGCAGGAACGAGGACATCAGCGAGATCGGCAAGAAGTTGAAAGTCTCCACGGTGCTCGAAGGCAGCGTGCGCAAGATGGGCAACCGATTGCGGATCACCGCGCAGCTGGTCAACGTCGCCGACGGCTACCAGCTCTGGTCGGAGCGCTACGACCGCGAGATCGAGGACGTGTTCGCGATCCAGGACGATATCTCGCAAGCGATCGTCAAGGCGCTGCGCGTGATCCTGAGCGAGGACGAGAAGAAGCAGATCGAAAAGGGGCGCGTGGTCAATGTGGAGGCCTACGACTTTTACTTGCGTGGCCGGCAGAGCTTCCACCAGCTGCGTCGCAAGAGCCTGGACTATGCGCGGCAAATGTTCGAAAAGGCGATTGCGATCGACCCGAGCTACGCTCTCGCGTACGCCGGTGTGGCCGACTGCTATTCCCTGCTGTACACCTATTTCGACGCGCGCGAATTCTGCCAGCGCCAGGCCGATATCGCCAGCAGCCGGGCGTTGGAGCTGGAGCCCGATCTGGCCGAAGCCCATGTGGCTCGCGGGATGGCGGTGTCGCTGAGCAAACGCTACGACGAGGCCGTCGCCGAGTTCGAACGGGCGATCCAGCTTAACCCGAAGCTGTTCGACGCGGTGTACTGGTACGGGCGTGCCGAGTTGTCGCAGGGCAAGTTCGAGCACGCCATCCGCTTGTTCGAGCGCGCCTCGGTGCTGCGGCCCGAGGATTACCAGACTGGCACTTTCCTGGCGCAGGCGCTGAAGTCGCTGGGACGCACGGAAGAAGCGAACATGATGCGCCGCAGGCAAGTGCTGGTGATCGAACAGCATCTGGAACTGCATCCCGACGATGCCCGCGCCTGGATTTTCGGCGCCGGCTCCATGGACGACATCGAACGCGCCGCCATCTTCATACAACGGGCCATGACGGTCGATCCGGATGATCCGATGGTCCTGTACAACGTGGCTTGTTCCTACGCCAACATGGGCAAGATCCCGGAGTGCATGGATGCGCTGGAGCAGGCGGTGAGCAAGGGCTGGGGCGATCGCACCTGGATCGAGCACGATAGCGATCTGGACTCGATCCGCGCCGAGCCGAGATATCTTGCATTGATTCGGGCGATGTAGAAACGCGGTCGCACAGCGTTCAGACAATAATTCACAAAAGTATACTTTTGCACAAGGACACCACAAGGCGCCGCGCGGTCGCTCCTAGATTTCCACCCGGCTGCCGAGCTCGATCACCCGATTGGCTGGCAGCTTCAGGTAGCCGGCTACGTTGGATATGTTGTGCAACATCGCCGCGAACAGCTTCTGGCGCCATAGCCACATGCCCTTGCCGCCAGCGGCCACAACCACCGCGTGGCTCAGGAAGTACGACACTTTCGCCGGATCGATCGCAAGGCCCTGTGTCGTGCAGGCGCTCAGTGCAAGCGGCAAGTCGATCTCGTCCTTGAAACCGTAGGCGACGATGACGCGCCAGCAACTTCTGTCCTGTGTATCCAATGGCGTGACCGTGACCCGTTGCTCCGGCGGCACCCAGGGAACCTCGCGGCTGGTGACGTTGACGAACAGCACGCGGTCGTGCAGCACGCTGTTGTGTTCGAGATTGTTCAGCAGGGCGTGCGGCACGCCGTCGGGGTCGATGGTCAGATATACCGCGGTGCCGCTGACGCGCACTGGCCGCTGGCCAAGCAGCGTGTCGAGGTACTGCTTCAGCGGCGCCGTGCCGGAGCGCACATGGGCCTCGGCGATCATGATCTCGCGCCCACGGTCCCAGGTCGACATGACGATAAAGATCACGGCACCGATGACCAGCGGGAACCAGCCGCCCTGCACGATCTTCAACAGGTTGGCCGAGAAGAACACTGCGTCGATGACAAAGAAGAAACCGGTCGCCAGCACACACAGCAGCCAGTTGTAGTGCCAGGCATAACGCACCACGTAGAACGTCAGGAAAGTCGTGATCAGCATGGTGCCGGTGACGGCGATGCCATAGGCCGAGCCCAGCGCCGTGGAGGAACCGAAGCCCAGCACCGACGCCAGCACGGCGGCCAGCAGCAGCCAGTTGATCGTCGGCACGTAGACCTGCCCGATCTCCTGATCCGATGTGTGCAGCACACTGAGCCGCGGCAGCACACCGAGTTGGATCGCCTGCTTGGTCATCGAATAGGCACCCGAGATAACGGCTTGCGACGCGATCACCGTGGCGGCGGTGGCGAGCACGACCATCGGCACCAGAGCCCACGCGGGAAACATGTGATAGAACGGATTGGCGACGGCTTTGGGATCCGCCAGCAGCAAGGCGCCCTGGCCCAGATAGTTCAGACCCAGCGCCGGAAACACCAGGCCGAACCAGGACACGCGGATCGGTGCCGCACCGAAATGGCCCATGTCCGCATACAGCGCTTCCGCGCCGGTCAACGCCAGCACCACCGAGCCGAGTGCGACGAAGGCCAGCCAGCCGTGATGCACGAGAAACAGAAGTCCGGCAAACGGGTTGAGCGCGGCAAGAATTGCCGGCGCCTGCTGGATGCCGATCAGGCCGATGCCGGCGAGGATCACAAACCACAACACCATGATGGGCCCGAACACCGCACCGATGCCGGCAGTGCCGTGCTTTTGCACCATGAACAGGCAGGTCAGCACCACCAGCGCAACCGGCACCACATAGGCCTTCAACTGCGGCGCAGCTATTTCCATCCCTTCGACCGCACCCAGCACGGAGATCGCCGGAGTGATCACGCCATCGCCATAGAAAAGCGCTGCGCCGAACACGCCGGCGATCAACAGCGAGTGCCGCAAGCGTGGACGATCGGCCACCGAAGAGGTGGCCAGCGCCAGCAGCGCCATGATGCCGCCTTCGCCACGGTTGTTGGCGCGCATGATCAGCGTCACGTACTTCAGCGACACCACGACGATCAGCGACCACAGGATCAGCGACACCACGCCGACGATGTTCGCCGCGTCGAGTGGCAGACCGTTGGCCGAGTCGAACACCGTGTTCATCGTGTAGAGCGGACTGGTGCCGATGTCGCCGAATACGACCCCGATTGCGACCAGTGCAAGGCCCGGAAGGGTCGAGCGAGGCGCCCCTGCCGACGATTGCGAGTCGCTCGACGCGGGGTGATCTGCGGATGTGGTCATCGCGTTTCCCTGGGGACCGCAACTTGGCTTGGGACCGGTCGATCCGGCAGCATCTGAACCTGGAACGAACTCGACGGATCAGTGCAGGAGCGTCCACACGATGTAGAGAATCAGCGCGACCTGGAACAGATACAGTGCGCCCCGCACAAGAATGAGTGGCAGGGATGTGCCGATCAGATGCACGACGCCCTGACCGATTCGGGCATACAGAATGTACGCGGCGACGGAGTCCACGACAGGACTTTTCCCGAGCAACGCGGCGACGAGAACGACAGCCGCAAACAGCGGGAAATTCTCCAGACAGTTCAAGTGGACGCTTTTTGCGCGCACGAGGATCGCCGGGTCGTCGATCGGCTGGCCGCGCTCCCAATGATTTCCGCGTTTCTTTCCGGCCAGGATCATCGGCACGCGGTAACCGGCGTAGACGATCGGCAACAGCAAGGTCCATGCGGCGTAAAGCAATACGGCGGTCAATCCAGTCACGACGTCCCCTTTCTTCAGGATTGAAACAAAGGTAGTGGACGCCTTCCGGACGAGGTTCGTCAAGCGAGCCGATTCGGCCGGTGATGGGCGAAGGTTTGCGAACGCTACACCGTGCCGCACAAACCAGAAACTTCAGGCGTTCGCGCGCGATCGGCCCTATACTTTGCCGTGTCCACACCTTTAGGGGCGGTTGACGCTGGTGTTCGACCTACCGGGTTTCCACATCACGCGCGAGCTGGGCCGCGGCGGAATGGCGACAGTGTACGTCGCCGAGCAGACTTCGCTTGGGCGTGAGGTCGCGCTCAAGGTGCTCGACCCGCAGCTGGCCACCGATCCCACGTTCACCGAGCGTTTGCTGCGCGAAGCGCGCACGGTCGCCAGCCTGCATCACCCGCACATCGTCGCCGTGCACGACGTCGGCGTGCACCAGGGCACGCAGTACATCACGATGGAATATCTGCCGCTCGGTTCGATCGCAACCAGTGGCGTGCAGCTCAGCCCGCGCGAGGCGTTGCGTTGCGTGCGCGAGATCGCCAGCGCGCTGGACTACGCGCATGCGCACGGTATCGTGCATCGCGACGTCAAGCCGGCGAACATCCTGCGCCATGAGCACGGCAATTATCTGCTCGCCGACTTCGGCATCGCGCGCCAGAACAATACGGGCAGCACCATCACCGGCGCGGGTAGTGTGATCGGCACGCCCGCATACATGAGTCCGGAGCAGTGGCGCGGCGGCGAGTTGGATGGCCGCGCCGATCTGTACAGTCTGGGCATCGTGCTCTACGAATTATTGACTGGCGTCGTGCCTTACGCCGGCAGCGATCAGTGGGCGGTTGGTATGCAGCACGTGAACGCTGCGATACCCGAGTTGCCCGCGCAGTATCGGGGTTTGCAGGGATTGCTCGCGCGCATGCTGGCCAAACAGCCGGCGGATCGCGTCGCGACTGGTGCCGAAGTCGTGACGCAGATCGAAGCGATCGAGAGCGACCAACGCGCAGCGCTCGCAACGCCGAGATCGTTACCGGGCGTGCCGATGTCGCAGCCATCGCAGCAGGCAGCGACGCGAATCTCCGGGCCGTTGCCGGAACTGGGCGTGGGTGCGGACCGACACAATACAGGACACGACACGCAAAACACGCCGTCATTTTTCGCCGAACTCAAGCGGCGCAACGTGCTGCGCGCCGGCGCATTTTACGCTGTGGGTGCCTGGCTGCTGGTACAGGTTGCGACGCAGATCCTGCCATTTTTTCACATCGCCGACGGTGTCGTGCGCTGGTTGATTGTCGCCGCGGCCGTGGGTTTTCCGTTCGCACTGGGGTTCGCCTGGTTCTACGAAATTACGCCCGACGGGTTGAAGCGCGAGAGCGAAGTCGAGCCGCACGAGTCGATCATGCATCACACCGGCAAGAAGCTCGATCGCTGGATCGTCGGCATCATGGCCGCGGCCATCGTACTGTTGCTCACCGATCGCCTCTTGCTGCATCGTGAGGCGAATGTAGAGGTAACACCCAACAAAGCGCAGACCTCCACCGACGCGGCGCCGCCGGCCGTTGCCGAACGCTCGATCGCGGTCCTGCCGTTCGTCAACATGAGTGGCGATCCGAAGAACGAATATTTTTCCGATGGTCTCGCCGAAACCACGCTGGATATGCTGGCGCAGGTTCCGGACTTGAAGGTCATCGCGCGCACCTCGTCGTTCGCGTTCAAGGGCAAGGCGCAGGACATGCGCCAGATCGGCGCCGCGCTGGGTGCCGCAAACCTGCTCGAAGGTAGTGTGCAGGGCGCAGGTGACATCGTGCGCATCACCGTGCAGTTGATCCGTGCCGCCGATGGTTCACACCTGTGGTCGCACCACTACGACCGGCCGATGGCCGATGTGTTCAAGGTTCAGGACGAGATCGCCAGCCAGGTTGTGCAGGAACTGGCAATCGCCTTGCCCGCGAGTCAGCAGCAGCGCCTGACCCAGAAGCGCACCGAGAATGTCGAGGCCTACCAGGAATACCTCAAAGGCATTGCCTTGATGCCGCAGCGCAAGGTTGCCGATTTGCATGAAGCGGCCCAGCACTTCGAACGCGCGATCGTGCTCGATCCTGGATATGTACGCGCGTATGCCGCTGCCAGCGACACCTACAACCTTCTCGACAACTACGGGACCATCACCGCCGCGGAGCGCGAACGGATGGCCGCGTATGTCGATCGTGCGCTCACGCTGGCGCCGGATCTTGGCGAAGCGCATATCAGCCGCGCCAGTCTTTTGGACGCTCAAGGCGACTGGTCCGGCGCCGAGCAGGAATTCCGACGCGGCACGGAACTGGCGCCGAGCTATGCCAGCGGCTTCCATTGGTATGGCGAGTTCCTCAACAACCGCTATGGCCGCGCGCAAGAAGCGCTGGCGATGGGGCAACGGGCGGCGGCGCTCGATCCCCTGTCGCCGATCGTGCAAGGAAGTCTGATTGGTTTGACGATGGCAACCGGTCGTTTCAAAGAAGCCGAAACCCTGCTGGCGAAACTGCATGCCGACCATCCGGATTTCGCCGCGGGTTACGGCATTGAAGCGTACCTGGCCATGACGCAGGGCGACCTGGTGCGGGCGCTGCGCGCCATGCGTGAAAGCGCCGCGCGCGACCCGGGCGCGCTTGGCACGGCCGGCAACCTGTGCGGGGTCATGCTGCGCTTCGACGCGATGGACGATGCGCACCGCTGCGTGGACACCATGGCGAAATCCGCGCCCGACAGCGTCCTGGTCCAGATAATCGCCGCAGGGTTCAAGGCATGGTCCGGCGATTGGGCGGGGGCGCAAGTTCTGGTCGACAAGATGGCCCAACCCGATGCGTCATTCAAGGCACTGGTGTTGACGGCGCTTGGTCGCTCTTCTGACGTGCTGACGATTTACCGGCGCTCCGCTCCCCAACTGTTCAACGATCCGCCCGCCAAGCTCTATCTCGGGCAGGCGTCCGATGCTCTCAATGTCGGCCTCGCCATGTTGCGTACCGGAGCGCAGGCGCAGGGAAGGGCTCTGTTGCAACAGGCTTTACTGGCCCGGGTCAACCGTCCGCAGATCACTGATTACACGGAATGGGACGACGTGCGTATCCATGTCGCGCTCGGCGAGTCCGAGCAGGCGATCGCCGCACTCAAACAGGCTGTCGCCGATGGCTACTTCCTCGATATCCAGGGTCTGGACAGCGATCCGCTGCTCGCCGAACTGCGCAATGATCCGCGCTACGCGCAAATCCTCGCGCCGGCGCGCGCCAAAGCCGCCGCACAAGTCGCTGCCGCACATGCCGCGGATTTGCTGTAGGCGGCAACTGCACCACGCTCGATAGTTTTGCGCTCAGCGACCGACCAGTTGTTGCTGACTGCTGCATCTCCATCAGGCACGAAACAGCAGCGCTGTCGCTCACGCGTGTTTCTTCGCCGGTCCCACCAGATATTCCTCATCGGACACCTTCTCCATCCACTCCACATTTTTGCCATCGAGAGCCTCCTGGATGGCGATGTGGGTCATCGATGTCGTGGGCGTGGCGCCATGCCAATGCTTGTGTCCTGGCGGACACCAGATCACGTCCCCGGCGCGAATTTCGACGATCTGCTCACCCTCGCATTGCGTCCAGCCGCAGCCGGATGTGACGAGCAACGTCTGACCAAGCGGGTGCGTATGCCATGCCGAGCGTGCTCCCGGTTCGAACGTGACGCTTGCGCACGAGACGCGCGCGGGCGCGGGCGGCGCGTTCAGCGGATCGATGCGCACGGTGCCGGTGAAATATTCGGCAGACCCCTTGATCGAAGGCTGAGAGCCGGGGCGTTTCAATTCCATGATGCACTCCTTGGTTTGCGTGTGAACGATTGGATCTAGGTTTGATGCTCGTCGAAGACGCGCTGCGCGATTTGCAGCGCAGTGCTCGCCGTCGGCCAACCCGAGTAAAAAGCGAGATGCGTGATCAACTCGATCAGTTCGTCTTTGCCGATGCCGTTCTCGATCGCCTTCTTCAGGTGAAACGGCAGTTCGTTGGTGCGATAGAGCGCGACCAGGCTTGCGACCGTGATGAGACTGCGATCGCGCGGCGACAATCCCGGCCGCTGCCAGACGTCGCCGAATAAAACCTTGTCTGTGATCTCGGCGAGCGCCGGTGCGATGTGGCCGAAAGCCTTGCGTGCCGTGTTGGGTTCGATGGACATGAGCGGATCTCTCCTGTTTGTTCCAAGTTGCGTGGAGCTAATCTAATGCCTGCGGCGTCCTGCGATAAGATGGTACATTTCGCATGGACTTATGAAAGGAATTCATGAATGTCGCGCGAAAACGTCAGCGATTTGCCCGTCTTTCTCGCCGTCGCGCGAGAGCACAGTTTCACCAAGGCCGCCGCGAAGCTCGGCGTTTCCCAGTCGGCACTGAGCCACACCATTCGCGGACTCGAAGCGAGGTTGGGCCTTCGACTGCTCAATCGCACCACGCGCAGCGTCGCTCCGACCGAGGTGGGCGAGCGGCTGCTACGCAGCGTGGCTCCGCACTTCATGGAGATCGAGACCGAATTGGCAGCGCTGACCGAACTGCGGGAAAAGCCGTCCGGCACGATTCGCATAACGACCGGCGAGCATGCAGCCGACACCATCCTCTGGCCGGCGCTGGCGAAGTTCCTGCCGAAGTATCCCGACATCAAGGTCGAAATCGCCGTCGAGCACGCCCTGACGGACATCGTGACGCAGCGCTATGACGCGGGTGTGCGTCTCGGCGAGCAGGTCGCCAAAGACATGATTGCTGCGCGTATCGGGCCGGAAGTGCGCATGGCCGCCGTAGCGACTCCGGCGTACTTCGCCAAGCGATCGCCACCGAAGACGCCGCGCGATCTGACCCAGCACAACTGCATCAACATTCGCTTGCCGACCTATGGTGGGCTTTATGCCTGGGAGTTCGAGAAAGGCAATCGCGAGCTCAAGGTGAGAGTCGAGGGCCAGCTGACCTTCAACAGCGTCACTCAGGTTGTCAACGCGGCATTGGCCGGGGTCGGCATCGCCTACGTGCCCGAGGACATCGTGCAACTGCATGTCGCCCGACGAAAGCTCAAGCGCGTGCTCGAGGACTGGTGCCCGCCGTTTCCGGGCTACTACCTCTATTACCCGAGCCGCCGTCAGTCTTCGCCGGCATTTGCATTGCTGGTGGATGCGTTGCGGTATCGAGGCTAATGGCGAAGTGGGGTGCACTCGTTGCGGCGCTTGAGTTCAGCGAAGAACGAGGGCTTGTCGATCATGGTTTGGCAACCGCAGCCGGCTCCGGCAGTCCCACCTTCGAGCACAAGGCGGCAAACCGGGGATCACCGTGGTACGGCTTGATCGATCAGCAGGCTCCACGTCCCTCCATCGCGCTCGGCACGGCACGATCGAGCCGAAGGCGATCAACTGCAGCAAGCTTGCCCGAAGAAAGTCACGGGAGCGGCTGCAGTAGGCCCGATGCGATGTGCAGGATTGATGCGATAGTTCCACCTGATTTCCTGTCTTGATCGCAAAAATTGGCGAAGCTCCCAAACGGATGAGCACTATGAAGCTATGGGCCATTGCCCTGTGTTTGCTGGCTGTATGCGGAAGCGTGTCTGCGGAGACGATGGTTTGGCAGCCTGCCGCAGGACACACGCAAATACCGATATGGCCCGGAACGCCGCCTGACGCTCAGCCCATGCCGGGGCCGGAAGACGTCACGACAGGCAGCAAGTCGCTGATCGCCGGCAAACCCGTGGTTGTCGTAAAAAACGTGTCGCAGCCCACGCTGACGGTCTATGCCGCGAACGGGAAGAACACAGGGGCAGCGGTCGTCGTGATTCCGGGTGGCGGATTCCAGATTCTGGCCATGGACCTCGAAGGCACCGAGGTCTGCGACTGGCTGACATCCCGGGGCATCACTTGCGTGTTGCTGAAGTATCGCGTCCCGAGTAAACCCTATGACTGGAAATGCAATTGCCGTCCACACAATCTCTCGACCTCGGTTCCGTCATTGGAGGACACTCAGAGAACGGTGAGGCTGGTTCGCCTGCATGCTGCGGAATGGCACATCGACCCACACAAGATTGGCGTGCTCGGGTTTTCAGCGGGCGGGTATCTGGTGGCGGAGGCCAGTACAAACTTCAAGCGCCGCTTGTATGCCCCGGTGGACTCGGCCGACAAGGAAAGCAGCCGTCCGGATTTTGCCGTAGCGATTTATCCGGGGCATCTCTCCCCCATGGATCATGATGCGATGAATCCCAATGTTCCGGTCTCTGCTGAGACACCACCCACGTTTTTACTGCAGGCAGAAGACGACGACGTGGACGGTGTGAACCAATCGCTGGTTTACTACACCGCGCTGAAGAACGCCGATGTACCGGCGGAGATGCACCTGTACGCGCACGGCGGGCATGCGTTCGGGCTGAGGCCAACGTCGAATCCAATCACCCGCTGGCCGGCCCTGGTCGAACAATGGATGAGCACCATTGGCTTGATTCCCGCTGTAGACCGATAGGACAGGCCATCGGAAAATCGATCGGTGAGAAAGGCTGCATAGCCTGTCTGTAAAAGCGTCGAGGCTGCCGAACTCACTTGGAGTCGCTGCTCCGATGTCTGGCTCAAGCAGTTACTGGGGCGCCTTGTTGGGCAACAATCTCCTGCCCGCAGAGTGAAAGTTACTTGTACGCAATGGCGGCACTCGTCGGACCAGCCAGATTGATAAATTCGAAACGCTTGAACCCGGCTTCGCCGCACCATTCGCGAAAATCTGCACCGGTGTAGTCAAAGGCATCGCCGAACTCGATCAGCATGTTGAGCGACATCAGCAGGCCAAACGCATTTTCCCGCCGGGCGTCGTCAATCAGATTTTCTACCGCGATGAAAGCCCCGCCGTCGGGAAGCGCCGCGTAGGCTTTGCGAATGAGCACCTTCTTCTTTTCGAGATTCCAGTCGTGCAGGATGTTGCCCATCGTGACGACGTCCGCTTTGGGAAATTCTTGTTTGAAGAAGTCTCCTGCGACCGTCTTGATTCGTTCGTCCATGCCTGCCGCCTTGATCTGTTTCTGTGCAAGAGGCGCCACGGGTGGAAGATCAAAGCTGTCGAACGTCAGGTGTTGATGCCGTGCACCGACGATTCGGGAGAGCAGCGCCAGTGCGCCTCCGATATCGCAGACTGTTTTGTATTTGGAAAAGTCGAACTTCTCTGCCAGCAGGGCGAAGTTCGCCGCCTGGAAACCGGTCATGGCGTCGAGGAATTGAGCCAGCCTGCCTGAGTCCGAGTAGAGCTCCTCGAACATTGATTTCCCGCCTTGCTTGACTTCGTTCTGGGGCTGTCCGGTTTTGAGCGCCGTCCCCAGGTTGTTCCAGAAGCCAAACAGACGTGCATTCAGCATTTCAGGCAGCCCTCCGATGTAAGTCGGGCTTTTTTTATTCAGGAATGCGGCGGTCTCGGACGTGTTCTTGTATTTCCCTTCGGGGCCATCCCCGTCGCGCTCCAGAAACCTCAATGCCACCAGCGCATCAAAGAAGTCATAAGTCCCTCGCGGATGCAGCCCGAGCGCCTTGCCAAGCTGCGGCGCAGACATTGTTCCATCCCCGAGCATAGTGAACAAATCCACCTCCACCGCTGTTAGCAATACCTTGGACGCCCAAAAGGCCGTCGCGGTTTGCATGATGTGGCCTGGGTCGAGCTGTTCTTTCATCGCTGACTCTCCCTGGGAAATTATTTGATGCGATCGCACTCGCGCGGGCTGGAGCATGCTTAGTGTGCCGCAATTCTGCAAGGATCATCGGCTCGCGTTTGATTCGCTGCTTTGCTGCCGACTCCGGTCGCCGTGCTTGCACAGTGCTTTCACGGCAGGCGATAGCAAGCTGACTTGGCCGATAACTGCTTGATTCAAATCACTGATATCTCGGCGCACTTCACCGCGACACAGTCAGGCATGTTTGCAGTCGACGCCTAGCGTCCGCAATCCCAAGCGGCCAGTGGCACTAAAGGAAAAAAAGGAATAAACCTGACCCGCTCATGTGCCTTGATTTTTCTGTTCCTGCGGCGCACTCTCGCTGCCAGCAAAAGACCCACTTTCGGAGAGTAGAGATGGTTAACAAGAATTTGTTAGCGCTCGTGCTTTTGTCTTCAGGTGTGTTCTTGCCGTGGTCGGTCAGCGCGCAGAACGAGCCAACTGGGGCGGGAACTGGCGGAGTGGAGTCCAGCGATGCGGTACAGCACGATGTTTCTCCACCTTTGGGCGATATGGCCGCCGCACCCGGTGCGCGGGTTGATAGTGGGCATAGTAAGCGCGATAAGCCTCTGCACTTGATACCGCGGGGACTCACTGCGCATCAGAAAGACCCGGTTGTGCAGACGTCTACGTCCAGCTTTGTAGCAACCACCTCAGGTTTGAATTTCGCCGGCGTGGGCAACGGCGCCTACGGCTTCGTTCCCAACTCCGCGCCACCCGACACCAACGGCGCGGTGGGCGCAACCCAGTACGTCCAGTGGGTCAACGAATCCTTCGCCGTGTTCGACAAGACAACCGGCGCGCTGGTGCACGGCCCGATAGCAGGCAACACGCTGTGGAGTGGCTTCGGCGGCGGGTGCGAAACCAACAACGATGGCGACCCGATCGTCCAGTACGACAAGGCGGCGAACCGCTGGGTGATGACGCAGTTCTCGGTAACGACCACGCCCTACCTCCAGTGCGTCGCAGTGTCGACCACCTCGGATGCGATGGGGCCCTATAACCGCTACGCCTTCTCGCAGCCCAACTTCAACGATTATCCGAAGCTGGGCGTGTGGCCCGACGGCTATTACGTCAGCTTCAACATGTTCAGCGGCAACAACTTCGCCGGTGGCCGCGCGTGCGCATTCGACCGCACGGCGATGCTGGCCGGCAACCCCGCCACGCAGATCTGCTTCCAGCTCAGCAGCTCCTTCGGCGGCCTGTTGCCGTCCGATCTCGACGGCTCCACGCCTCCGCCGGCGGGCTCGCCCAACTATTACGTGGCCTTCGGAAACGATAGCGCGTCGCTCGACATCTGGAAATTCCACGCCGACTTCGCGACGCCGTCCAACTCAACTTTCGTTCACAGCAATATCCCGGCGCCGGCGTTCGCGGCGGCCTGCGGTGGTGGCGGGACCTGCATCCCTCAGTCCGGCACCCGTCAGCAGCTCGATTCGCTGGCAGATCGTTTGATGCACCGTCTTGCCTATCGCAACTTCGGCGACCACGAATCGTTGGTCGTCAATCATTCGGTGACGGCCGGCTCCAGCGTCGGCGTGCGCTGGTACGAGATCCGCAACCCCGGCGGATCGCCGGCTGTCTTCCAGGCGGGCACCTATGCGCCGGATGCGAATTACCGCTGGATGGGCAGCATCGCGATGGACAAGGTGGGAAACATCGCGTTGGGCTACAGCGTCTCCAGCTCGTCGATGCATCCCGCAATCCGCTACACCGGGCGCGCCCCTGGCGATGCACTGGGAACGCTGCAGGCGGAGAACATCATCGTGAACGGAGCCGGCTCGCAGACCACTGGCCTCACCCGCTGGGGTGATTACAGTGCGATGACAATCGACCCCACGGACGATTGCACGTTTTTCTATACCAACGAATATTTGAATGCCAATGGCACATTCAACTGGAGCACGCAGATCGCGTCCTTCAAGTTCCCCTCCTGCACCGGTTCACCGCCGGTTCTGACCACCATCACCGTCTCACCAGCCAGCGCCTCGGTGCAGACCGGTGGGACGAAGCAGTTCTCCGCGACAGGCTACGATCAGTTCGGTCAGCCGGTGAGCCCGCAGCCTACGTTCACCTGGTCGGTGAGCGGTGGGGGCAGCATCAGCGCATCGGGACTGTTCACCGCCGGCTCGACCGCGGGCGGACCTTTCACCGTGACCGCGGCGAGCGGCAGCGTGAGTGGCACCGCCAGTGTAACGGTGACGGCATCCCCGGTCCTGACCACCATCACAGTCACTCCAGCTAGCGCCTCGGTGCAGACTGGTGGGACGAAGCAGTTCTCCGCGACGGGCTACGATCAGTTCAGCCAGCCGGTAAGCCCGCAGCCCACGTTCATCTGGTCGGTGAGCGGTGGGGGAAGCATTAGCGCATCGGGGCTGTTCACCGCCGGCTCGACCGCGGGCGGACCTTTCACGGTGACTGCGACGAGCGGCAGCGTGAGTGGCACCGCCAACGTCACTGTGACCAGCGTGCCGCCGGACTTCTCGCTCTCGGCGGGCCCCAGTTCGCAGTCGGTCAAGCGCGGCAACACCGCCACCTATACCGTGACGATCACGCCGGCCAACGGCTTCAACGGGTCGGTTACGTTGAGCCTCACGGGCCAGCCGTCGGGATCCACCGTCACGTTCACTCCCAACCCGGCCACCTCCACTTCGACGCTCACGGTGAAGACGCTGTCGACGACATCGAGGAGGACCTACACGCTCACCATCAAGGGCGTCAGCGGCAGCTTGAGCCACACAACCACGACAAGTCTTACCGTGACCAAGTAGGGACAACTCTATTCACGCGAGGTCGCCGTCCGCGGTGACCTCGCGCCGAATCGCCGCCCCCTGCGACCAGCTGGCGTCAGAAAAGTTTTCCCTGATCCTTTTTACCCAAATCCACTTTTGCCTTTTTGAACGTGTGGCCGCCTTGGGCGAGGTCGGGATAACGTGCGCGTTCGCTGCCGTCGAGCAGACCGGCAATGGTGAGAATCTGGATGCGCGGAAATTCCGCATTGATCGCGGGTGAAGTGTAGAACCCTTCCTTGATCGCCTCGGTCGTCATCGGTTTGCTCGGCTCGGCCAACGTGACGAACAGGCCGATCTCGGCTTTCTCGCGCGCGACCACGTGCGCGAGGTCGCGCACCATCGCGACGTTGACGTTGTCGCCGCCTTTCACCGACACCACGATTTTCTTTGCCGCGCCCTTGTCGTCCTGGAAAAAAATCAGGCCGTCGATGCCGCCGTCGGCGCCTTTCTTCTTGCCCTGATACGGTTGCGCGTTGACCAGCGAACACGCCCACCACTGAAACTGGTACTTGTCGCGCTCGGCGAGATTGCGCGCGCCGTCGAGGTCTTCCGGCGTGCCGATCACCTCGAAGGTTTGCAGATAATCCGGCGCGGCGTCGGCGACTTTGCGCTCATCGTCACTCACCGTTTCCGACGACTTGCGATTGAGATAGGGAAACGCGTCCTTGAGCCGCTTCTCGATCAGCGATACCGCCAGATGCGTGATGTCGATACCGATCCAGCGCCGGCCAAGTTTCTGCGCAGCATGCACCGCAGTGCCGCAACCGCAGAAGGGATCGAGCACGACGTCGCCTTCGTTGGAGCTGGCTAGGATGATGCGTTCAAGCAGCGCGAGTGGTTTCTGGGTTGGGTAGCCGAGCAACTCGCCGGAACCAGAATTCGGAATGTCGATGTCCGTCCATGTGTCTTGAAGTGGGTGACCTTTAGTTAAATCGACTGGGCGCAAAACGCGAGGCATTCCGGTATTGGAAAAAACGATTTTGCCTTCTGACTCTAACCGTCTTGCTTCATCTTGAGTAAACCTCCAATTTTGAATGTGCCCGTTCCACTCGTATCTTGGGCCGCGATCGCCTGGAGCCCGGCAATTATCTTTCCGATACAACAGGCCATCTGTGTGCTGGTAGAGATCGTGCGTCTTCGGCGCGTTCTCATCCCTTTCCGAGAAAATTCGGTTGAAGGTTCGTTCGTCACTTTTGGTGTAGTACAGAAGAATGTCGTGATTCGCTCCGAACTTCGATAGTTTGAGATCGTTGTGTCCGCGCGTACGTCGCCACGCGATCTCATTGCGAAATTTCTCTTTGCCGAAAACTCCATCTAGAACAATCTTCAAATAATGACTCGCGGTCGGATCGCAGTGTAAATATATACTTCCGCTCGGCTTTAGCACGCGATGCAGTTCGAGCAGGCGGTTCGCCATCATCACGAGATACGCCATCATGTCGTTTTCGCCGAGAAAGCTGCGCAGCGCGGGCATCAGTTCGGCGACGTCGGTGTTCGGCTGGCGCAGGATTTCGTTGAACTCGCGTTCGGCCTGTTCGCCCCAATGCCAGGAATCCTCGAACGCGGTGATCTGCGCGTCGGATTCGTGACCCTTGGGCGTCTTGAACAACAGGTTGTAGTCGCGCTTGGAGTTGAACGGCGGATCGAGATAGATCAGATCGACCGACGCGTCGGCGATGTGTTCGCGCAGGATATCGAGGTTGTCGCCGAAGTAGAGCCGGTTGGTCATCGTCACCCCTCAAACCAATTCCCGCATAGCTTACCGTTTCCAACGACGAATGCAGGACATCGTGAGTGACGTGATTATGTCAACGACGTGCCGAACCCGCGGTAAGTGGTGGCTAGGGACGGACTGCGAACGCCGGGAGCGTGCGCGAACGGCGTAGCCGGCACGAAGTGCGAGCCCCCAGAATGGGGCGAGTCATGGAACCGCCGACACGGGATTTTCAGCCTAGCTTGGAAGGTTCGAGAAAATTAAACTAAATCAGCCACATGCAGCGTTTGCCGAACTTGTGCTGTCATTTCACTGATATCTCAGCGCAGTTCATTTTGTCACTTTGGCCCAACATGCCCGTCACTAAACTTCGCCGAGTGGTACTCGTCTTGCTCGGTGTGATTCTGGCCGCCGTTGCCGTCGTGGGCGGACTTCTTCTTGCCTTCTTGTTCAAGTTTCATCACGCTGCACCCAGCGCTAATTACCCAGTACCGAAATCGGCACTCGAGGCGCAGCGCCAGGACCTCGATTACTTCGCAAGGGTGATGGCACTCGACCGCGCTTTTTCGGCTGCTGCGCGCGCGGAAGCCGAATCGCGCGTCGCGGCTCTCAGAGCGTTGCCAGAGGCGTTGCCGTCACCCAAATTGCAGGTGGCGCTGATGCAGGCGATGGCTTTGGCCGATAATGGCCATTCCCGTATGGATGGCACGGCCGATCAGGGCACGCTAATCGTGCCGCTGCGAGTGACGCGCTTCGAGGAAGGTTTTTACGTAGTGCGGGCGGCTGCTCCCTATCGCGACATGCTGGGTGGGCGGGTCGACAGCATCGACGGGCAGTCTTTCGAGCAGATCTTGCCTCAGCTCGAAACGCTGCGCGGTGGCGTAGAAGGCTTCCGGCGCGAAAACGCAGCCGTGTTCATCGTGGTGCAGGACCTTCTTTACGGACTTGGCGTCGCCACCGATCCCAAGGCGTCGACGTGGACCGTGACGTTGCCCGACGGGCGCGTGGTGACGCACCGGCTAGAGGCCTATCCGCTGCGCAAAGGCGATCACCTGCCTTCTGATGAACGCTGGTTGTCGTCTGAGCCGGCCAAAGGGTTTGAGAAAGATTGGATCGCTTATCGCCCTCGATCCGGAGAGACGCCGGAGACGTGGCGGGATTTCGACAATCACTTTCGCCTGTCTCCGGTCGCAGACAGTTGCGCTCAGGTAGTGCGGCTGCAAAGTATCGGGGACGCGGACGGCCAGGCAATCGCGCCTTTTCTCGCGGCGACCGAGGGGGCTTTCCGCGCTTATCCACCGTGTGCCGTCATCCTCGATCTGCGCGGCGACGGTGGCGGCGACTACACCAACACTTGGCATTTCGCACATTCGCTGCCCGGCTTGTTGGCATCGGGTGGCCACATCTTCATCCTTACCGATCCGCTGACTTTTTCCGCCGCGATTACCACAACCGCGTTCGTCAAGGACGGCGGTGGCAATCGGGTCACCATCATCGGCGAGCCGGTCGGCGATCGATTGTCCTTTTTCTCCGAGGGCAGCCAGGCATGTCTGCCGAACCTGAAGGTCTGCGCGTATTACCAGACTGGCAAGCACGACTACGGGCACGCCTGCAATGACTGGCATGAATGCTTTTGGCTCAACTGGTTTTATCCCGTCCGAGTTACGAGCCTTCAGCCGGACATCACTGTGCCGCGCAGGTTCGAAGACTGGAACGCTGGCCACGATGCGGCTTATCTAATGGCGCAGGACCTGGCAGGGAGGCTTCATACGGCCGATTCACGTCGCCATTGAAATTGCACCGAATCAAGATAACGAACTCCCTGGCGCGCGCAACGTGGGACGGGTTGCAAGGACTGATGGAATTCGGCGCTTGGTCAAGCTACGAAGTGGTTCTTCTATATGCTCACCTCGCGACTGAACACTTGCATGACGCGGCGTCGAACCGACGGCACGATTACGACACGCTTGTCCAACTTGCTGTCGACACACAGTCGCTACGTGTTTGATTTGGAATGGTGGCCAGGGACGGAATCGAACCGCCGACACGGGGATTTTCAGTCCCCTGCTCTACCAACTGAGCTACCTGGCCGCATGCGTTGCAGACGTGCGGTGCGCAGATGGCGCAGCCGCGGGAGGGCGCGTATTACATCGGCTTGACCGGGATGAGTCAAGCACAAATCGCGTCGCCAGCGGCTGCGTGGATCGTTTGCGCTGCGACGACCGCGATGGGTCGCTGAATCAAATCGGCATCAATGCTCCGGCGCTACGTAACCGGCTGGCGCCTCGGAACCTGCGCCGAACAAATATTTCTCCATCTCGTCCTGGAGAAACTTGCGCGCTTTCGGATCGAGTGGCGACAGACGGTTCTCGTTGATCAGCATGGTCTGGTGCGCGAGCCACTGCGTCCAGGCTTCTTTCGAGACGTGCTCGAAAATGCGTTTGCCGAGTTCGCCGGGATAGGGCGCATAGGCCATCCCCTCGGCTTCGCGTTGCAGTTTGGCGCAGAAAACGGTGCGTGACATGGAGTGTTCTCGCTCAGGAAAGTGTCGCAATGAGTTTACGCACCGGCGCCGGCAGACCCAGTGCCGCAGCTTCGGCGGGATACAGCCAGCGCTGGTCGGCAGCGTCTGCGACGTGCGCGCCGGGTTGGATCTCGAAAGCGAGCGGGGTGACGTCGAGGCGGTAATGGCTGAAGCCGTGAGTGAACGCGGGCAGCGCACGGAATGCGATGGCGCCGGCGGCGATGTTGTGCGTGTTCGCGATGCCGAATCTGGCGGCCTGCTCGTCGCTCGCTTCCGGCAGGCTCCACAGGCCGGCCCAGACGCCGGTCGGCGCGCGCCGTTCAAGCAACACGCGGCCACAAGCGTCGCGCAACACGAGCATCACGGTTTGCCGCGTCGGCAGCGCGCGCGCGGGTTTGCGGACGGGCAGGGTCGCGGTCGAGCCATCGCGATGCGCGACGCAACCGTCGCTGACCGGGCAATCGTTGCAGCGTGGTTTTGCGCGCGTGCACACGCCGGCGCCGAGATCCATGATCGCCTGCGTGTAGTCGGCGACGCGTGCGGATGGCGTGTGCGACTCGGCGAAGGCCCACAATTGTGTTTGCGTCTTCGTCTCGCCCGGCCAACGGTCGAGACCATGCCAGCGCGCGAGCACGCGCTTGACGTTGCCGTCGAGAATCGGAAAACGCAGGTCCCAGGCTTGGGCAAGAATCGCGCCCGCGGTCGAGCGGCCGATGCCGGGCAGGGCGAGCAGGGCCTCGAAATCGCGCGGCAGCTCGCCGTTGTGGCGTTCGACGCAGAGCTGCGCCGCACGATGCAGATTGCGCGCGCGGCTGTAGTAGCCCAGACCCGACCAGAGTGCGAACACGTCGTCCTGCGATGCCGCCGCGAGTTCGCGTATAGTTTGCAACTTTTCCACAAAGCGCAAAAAGTATGGCGTGACCGTCGCGACCTGGGTCTGCTGCAGCATGATTTCCGACAGCCACACGCGGTAGGGCGTGCGCGAATGCTGCCAAGGCAGCTCGTGGCGGCCGTGCACGTCGAACCAGCGCAGCAGGCGATTGGCAAAATCTTTGCTCATCGATAGAAGCAGATATCGCCGCGAAGGATGCAAAAGGCGCAGAAAAAAGCACTTTTACGTTTGCCATTTTCGCGTCTTTTGCGTCCTTTGCGGCCGATTGCTTTGGTCTTCATTCGGCAGAGTCCATGCTTGCCGGCAGCAACGCATCGACAAACCGGGCCGGCTCGAATTTGCGCAAGTCCTCGGCGGTTTCGCCCAGACCGACGAAGCGGATCGGTAGACCGAATTCCTTGGCAAGCGCGAACACCACGCCGCCCTTGGCGCTGCCGTCGAGCTTGGTCACGACGAGGCCGGTGACGCCGATCGCGGCGCTGAACTGGCGCACCTGGTTGACCGCATTCTGGCCAGTGGTGCCATCGATGACGAGCATCACCTCGTGCGGCGCTTCGGGGTCGATCTTGGCGAGCACGCGGCGGATCTTCGACAGCTCGTCCATCAGCCCGGTTTGTGTATGCAGGCGTCCGGCGGTGTCGGCGATCAGCACATCGATGTTCTTCGAGCGCGCCGATTGCAGCGCATCGAAAATCACGCTGGCCGAATCCGCACCCGAGCCCTGGGAGATGACGTCGACATCGTTGCGCTCGCCCCAGGCGCGCAGCTGCTCGACCGCCGCGGCGCGAAACGTATCGCCGGCAGCCAGCACGACGCTGCGTGCCTGGGTCTGCAATCGGCGCGCAAGCTTGCCGATCGTGGTGGTCTTGCCGACGCCGTTGACGCCGACCATGAGAATCACATATGGCCGTTTGGATGCATCGACCATCAGCGGCTGCGCGACGGGATCGAGCAGGGCGATCAGATCGCCACGCAGCGCGCCGAGCAGGGCGTCGGCATCGGCGAATTCACGCTTGTTCATGCGCTTGCGCAGGGACTCAACCAAAGCCGTGCTCGCGGCCACACCCACATCCGCACCGATCAGCACGGTTTCGAGTTCGTCGAGCAGATCATCGTCGAGCTTCGGCTTGCGCGCGAACAGAGTGCGGATATCGCGATTGAAAACGCTGCCGGCGAGGCGCTCGCGCCAGGCGCGTTTGGCTGGAGCGTCGGGGCTCGGGACTCGGGGCTCGGGACTCGGCAGAGCGGCATTCGGGGTCGCGCGGTTTGCTGATTCCTGCGGACCCGCGGAATCTTGAGGGCTGAGGGCTGAGGGCTGAGGGCTGTGAGGCGAGTCGGCTTGCGGTTCGTGCGCCTCCGAGTCCCGAGTCCCGAGTCCCGAGTCCCGAGTATCCTTCTTTTTCCAGAACTTGAGCATTGGGTCTTTGTTTGAACGACAATAGCGCCATGCTAACACCCGCGCCGAGGTAGGATTTTGTGCCGTTGACGCGCAGTTCAAGCAAGCTGGGTGCCGGCAAGCTGCGCATCGTCGGCGGCAGCCTGCGCGGCTCGAAGCTGACGATCGGCGACGCGGCGGGCCTGCGGCCGACGCCGGATCGCGTGCGCGAGACGCTGTTCAACTGGCTGGCGCCGACGATAGCGGGTGCGCGCTGCCTCGATCTTTTCGCCGGCACCGGCGCACTCGGTATCGAGGCCCTGTCGCGCGGCGCGGCGCGAGTCGATTTCGTCGAGCGCGACGCGCGCCTCGCGCAGCAGTTGCGCGACAATCTTGTCCGGCTCAAGCAGGCCGACGCGAGCGTGCGCAACGCCGATGCGGTGAGCCTACTCGCCGAGCCGCCGCAACTGGCCTACGATCTGGTTTTTCTCGATCCGCCGTTCGACGCGGACCTGTGGGACGCCGCCGCCCAACGGCTTGAAGCCCACGGCTGGCTGAGCGCCAACGCGCTGGTGTACATCGAATCGCCCGCGAGCGTGACCCCATCGCCGCCCGCGTCATGGCAGCTGCATCGCGAAAACCGCGCCGGCGCCGTGCGCTATGCGCTGTATCGCCGATCCGCTAAGCTTGGCAGCAGTTGAACGACGTAGCGAACCAGCACGATCCTGACGATGCCAACGAAACCGATTGTTGCCAGCGACCGCTCGCGCGTTGCGATCTATCCGGGTACGTTCGACCCGATCACCAACGGGCATGTCGATCTGGTCCATCGCGCCTCGCCGCTGTTCGAGCGCGTCATCGTGGCCGTGGCCGAGAGTCCGGGCAAGGGACCGGGTTTCGATCTGGACGAACGCATCGAACTGGCGCGCGAGGCGCTGGCCGATGTCGGCAACGCCGAAGTGCGCGGGTTTTCCACGCTGCTGGCGCATTTCGTCGACGAGGTCGGCGCGGGCGTGATCCTGCGCGGCCTGCGCGCGGTTTCGGACTTCGAGTACGAATTCCAGCTCGCCAGCATGAACCGACATCTGATTCCGCGCGCGGAGACGCTGTTTCTCACGCCTGCCGAGCAATACAGTTTCATCTCGTCCTCTCTGGTGCGCGAAATCGCGCGCCTCGACGGCGACGTATCCGGTTTCGTGCATCCGGCGGTGCGGCAGGCGCTGCGCAAACGCTGGGGGCACGGCTGATGTCTGCGGCAACAACTTGAGAGGGAGACAAAATGAAAAAATATACTTTTCGTCTGATTCTCGCGCTGATCACGGCGCTGCTGCTCGTCGCCTGCGGGCCGAGCGAGGAAGAGAAGCAGAAAGCGGAGGATGCGGCCAAGGCCGCGGCGGCCATGGCGGCGGAAAAGGCTGCGCTGGTCATGCCGCAGGGCACGATCGACAAGGTCGCGTGGGCGCCGTATTTCAAGGCCACCGTGACCAAGTTCCTGCGCGAAAATGCGCAGACGATCAAGACCAACCATCCCTACGTCTACTATGTGCCGGGCGGCGACGACGACGCGGCCAAGACCGACCGCCAGAACGGGCTGGACAACGTCTCCACCGTGGTTCAGCGCGGCATCCTGCCGGGCGCGTTCATGGCGTTCAGCGGTCCGAACTCGACCTACACCGCGGATACCGTCGTCGGCGCGTTCAAGGATGCGAAGGAAGGCGCGTTCAAAGGCGTGTACGTGCTGTTTATCGGCGCGACCGCCGATCAGGATCGGGTCAAGCAGGTCATCGACAAGACCGGGGCGACCTTCTACTTCGTTGAAATCAAGTAGGCGAAGGAGCAAAAAGATAATGGGTCACGCGCGGCAGTGCCGCGCGTGGAATTGTCAATGGCGCTGAAGATTCTCGATACCTGCGTCAATTGCGACGTGTGCGAGCCGGTCTGCCCGAATCAGGCCATTGCCCTGGGCCCGGTCATCTACGAAATCGCGCCCCATCGCTGCACCGAATGCGTCGGCCACTTCGATGTGCCGCAGTGCATCGAGGTGTGTCCGGTCGAGTGCATCATCGTCGATGCGCTGCATGTCGAGACGCGCGAACAATTGCTGGACAGATACCTCGCGTTGAGCGTGGGCAATGAGGTTGCAAAGGACAAGAATGCGTAAGAGAGAAATGTATACATTGCCTGTTTTCCTGCTCGTGGTCGCGGTGGGAGCGCAGGCCGCCGACAGGTCCGCCGGCGACGCGCGCATCGCCGACAAACCCGGCCATGCCGCGATCGCGAGCGCGCACACGCTGGCGACGCAGGCCGGTTTCGAGGTGCTCGCGCAGGGCGGTAACGCTTTCGACGCGGCGGTCGCGGTCGCGGCCACGCTGTCGGTGGTCGAGCCGCAAAGCTCGGGGATCGGCGGCGGCGCGATGTTCCTTCTGCATCGGGCCAGCGATGGCAAGGATATCTTTGTCGATGCGCGCGAGACGGCGCCGGCCGCGGTCGACGCAAAGGATTACATCGATGCGCACGGCGATCTGAACAAGGATCATTCGCTCAATGGGCCGCTGTCCGCGGCGATCCCGGGCGAACCGGCGGGCATGGTCTTGCTTGCCGAGCACTACGGCAAACTGCCGCTGGCGGCGTCGCTCGCGCCGGCAATCCGCATTGCGCGCAAGGGCTTCGCACCGGATGCGCGGTTCCTTGCCGAAGTCGGTTATCGCAAGGAAATTTTCAAACGCTATCCCGCGTCCGCTGCGTTGTATCTCGACAACGGCGAGGTGCCGAAGCCGGGTTGGGTGCTGAAGACCCCCGACCTGGCAACCACGCTTGAACTGATCGCGGCGAAGGGCAACGAAGGTTTCTATCACGGCGCACTCGCGCAGAAACTGGTCGACGGCGTGCGCGCCGCTGGCGGGCGCTGGTCGCTAGAGGACCTCGCCAACTATCAGGCCAAGGAACGCGAGCCGATCGCGTTCGATTATCGCAGCGCCGCCGACACGAGCTGGCATATCGTCACCGCGCCGCCGCCGTCCTCGGGCGGTATCGCGATCGAGGAGATGCTGAACATTCTTTCGGGCTACGATCTGGGCAAACTCGATCGCGTGCATCGCGTGCACCTGATCGTCGAAGCGATGCGCCGCGCCTATCGCGACCGCGCGCAGTATCTGGGCGATCCGGATTTCGTCAAGATGCCGCTCGATGAATTATCGAGTCCGTTTTACGCGGCCGGCCTGCGCGCCTCGATCCATCCGGACAAGGCGACGCCGAGCGATTTGTTGCCCGGGTACATGGATCCGCCGCAGGGTGCGCACACCACGCATTTCTCGATCATCGACAAAGACGGCAACATGGTCGCGACCACGCAGACCGTGAACTTCGTCTTCGGTTCGTGCATGGTCGTCGCCGGCACCGGCTTTCTGCTCAATGACGAGATGGACGATTTCGCGCTGGTCGCGGGCAAGCCCAACGTCTACGGCGTGGTCGGCGCCGATGCGAATGCGCCGAAGGCCGGCCGCCGGCCACTGTCGTCGATGTCGCCGAGCTTCGTGATCGGCGCCGACCGCATCGGCGTGATCGGCACGCCGGGCGGCAGTCGCATCATCACGATGGTGCTCGAAGGCATTCTCGCCTTCATCGACGGCGAGCTGCCGGAGAAGTTCGTCGGCAATCCGCGCTATCACCATCAATACCTGCCCGATGTGATATCGGCCGAGAAAAATGCGTTCACGCCGGATGAGATCAAGGGACTCGAAGCGATGGGCCACAAGGTCAGCGAGTCGGAACGGCGCTGGGGTTTCATGAATGCGGTGAGTTGGGACCGCAAGAGCGGCAAGCTGCACGCAGGCACCGATCCGCGTCAATCCTCCGGTGGCGCGGTGGTGAAATAAGCGCACCCGCACGCGAATTTTCCATATGGCACGCAAGAAAAAAATATCGCCGCTGCGCATCGCAGCACTGGTCGCGATCGCGCTGCTGATCGCGCTCGGCGTTTGGGCCTGGCAGCGTTGGACTCCGTTTCGCCCGATCGCGGCGACGACCAGTACCGAGCTGGCCTTGCCAGCGCAAACCGCGGCCGGCGTGTCGGCCACGTCAGGCGTCAGCGTGCAGGTCAGCGGCAAACTGCAAATTCCCGAACCGCCACGCGATGCGCAGCTCGGCGTAAGCGCGACCGACGCGGCGGTACTCTTGCGCAGCGTCGCGATGTATCAATGGCAGGAGCATTGCGACAGCAGCGGCTGCCGCTACGACACCGAGTGGTCCGCCCAGCCTGTCGATTCGAACAAGTTCCGTGCGCCGGGCGGACACAAAAATCCGCAGGCGCCATTCGCCGATGCACGCTTTGTTGCGGGCGACGTGCGTCTGAGGGAACTCAGCGTCGATCCGGAACTCGTCGCCGCGCAGCATCCGGCGATCGATTACCCGGTCAAGGCGAACGCATTGCCGCCGAATCTCGCGGCGACATTCAGCGTCGTCGATGGTGTGCTTTACGCGGGTGGCGACGCTGCGCATCCGAAGGTCGGTACGCTGCGCATCAGTTATCGCATCGTGCCGGGCGGCGAAGTCAGTCTGAGCGGCGTGCGCCACGGGTCCAAACTCGAAGCGCGCTGAGTTTAATAAGCCGTCATTTTAGTGAGTCGTCATTCCGGCGAAAGCCGGAATCCACACTCAAGCGCGCCGATTAATAAGCCGTCATTCCGGCGAAAGCCGGAGGCGCGTTACAACAGCGAAGCTGGTCATCCAGCGCCTTATCTTTTTCGAGGCGAGAAACAAAAGACACTGGATTCCGGCTTTCGCCGGAATGACGAGCATTTTTCTCGCCATTATTTGAACTATTTTCCACCGAACAAAGCCTCGCCGCGCTCGAGAAAATACAGGCCAGCGAACAGTTTCGGATCGATCGAATAGCCTTCGCGCATTTTTTCAAGCAGCCATGGTGCCGCTTGTTCGCGCGGGATTTCGTGTACCACGATATTCTCGGTGTGGTCGCCGCCGCCGTCGTGCTCGCGCGTCAGATGGTAGGCGCGAACGAAGGCGATGATCTCTGTAGTCATGCCCGATGAGGACGGCCCTTCCATCAGGTATTCGATGCGCCCGGCCTTGTAGCCGGTCTCTTCGAGCAGCTCGCGCTGCGCCGCGGTGACGGCGGATTCGTCGCGGCTGCCGGCGAGATCGCCGACCAGGCCCGCGGGCATTTCGATGGTCTTGCTCTGGATCGCCTCGCGCCATTGCTCGACGAACAGCACGCGGTTCTGCGCAGTCAGCGCGACGATGATCACCGCGCCGCCGGGGTTGGTGCGTTCGGCGTACTCCCAGCGTCCGCGCCGCATGAGGCGCAGCCAGCGGCCGTTGCAAAGTACTTGCGTTTCAGTCATTGTTATGAGTTCCCCGTTTCGGATTGGCAGTCAGGCGAACTTGCTTTCGTTTTCATTGTCCTACGCCGGTCATCATCAGGTCTGCAACCATGAAAATCCAATATCACTTCACGATCGCGGTGCTGCTTGCGATCGGTCTTTGCGCATGCTCGGGCAAACCCGCGGACTCTGCCGGCGCGACGCAGGAAAAACCGGCCGCTGCGGCACCGGCCGCCGCGACGCCGGCGCCTGCGGCGCAGGCACCCGCCTCGGATCAGAAGCCGCCGCAGCCCGCGGCCGACGCCGCCAATGCGGAGTTGATCAAGAAAGCCGAAGCGTTGACCCAGGACCAGATCAGGCAATCGCTTGACCTTGCTGGCTTGAGCACGCTGGCGCAGTTGTACAACGACCAGCACGATGCCCAGCGTTTCACCTGGACGCTCGAACGCCTGACTGCGTTGCTGCCCAATTCGGGCAATCTGCGACTGCAGCTGGCGATGGCCTACGCGGGAACCGGCGACAAGACCCGAACCTACGATGCCCTGGTGAAGCTGGTCAATCTGGGCTTCTCCTACGATATTGCAAAGGACCCGCGTTTCGCGGCCGTGCACGACACGCGCGTATGGGACTACATCGTCACCAACCTGCAAAACAACGGCAAGCCCTTCGGCGAAGGCAAGGTGGCGTTCGATCTGCCCAAGGGCGACCTTCTGCTCGAATCGCTTGCCTGGGATCCCAAGCGCAAGCAGTTCCTCGCCGGCAGCGTGCGCGAGGGCAAGGTTTATCTGGTCGACAGCTCCGGCAAGCTCAGCGATTTCATCAGCGCCGACGCGAACAACGGCCTGTGGGCGGTGTACGCACTCGCCGTGGACGCGGCGCGCGACAAGCTCTACGTGCTGAGCAACGGCGTGCCGCATTTCAAGGGCTTTAATGCCGACATGCTGGGCAAGGCGGGATTGTTCGAATTCTCGCTGTCCACCGGTAAATTTCTGCACAAGTATATTTTGCCGCAGGACAAAGTCGGGCATATGTTGTCGAGTATTGCGGTCGGCGGCAACGGCCGCGTTTTCGTCGCCGACGGCGTGAACCAGCAGATCTTCAGTCTCGATGGCGGCGCGCTGAAGCCGCTGGTGCAGAATCCCAAGTTGACCGGAATCCGCGGCATGGCCGTGTCCGGCGACGGCAAGACGTTGTACTTCGCCGATTTCAGCCTCGGCATTTTCGGCATGGACCTGACCAAGGCCGCGCCGTTCGAACTCGCGCACAACGCGGACAAGCTTGCGCTCGGTGGCATCGACGGTTTGTATTGGTACGACGGTGCGCTGGTGGCAATCCAGAACGACATGTTGCCGCAGCGCGTGATGCGCCTGAAGCTCTCCGCCGACGGCCGCAGCGTCGCCAGCGCGATGCCGCTCGATGTCGCCCAGCCAGCGTTCACCGGGCTGGCGACAGGCGCGGTGTCCGGAGACGGGTTGTATACCATCGCCAACAGCCAGAAGGATCTGTACGATCGCTACGGCGTGCTTACCGAAGCCGGCAAGCTCGAACCGGTACATATCTTCCGCAGCAATCTGCGCTTCGCCTGGGACGACAAGGGCGTGGGTGGCACCATGAGCGCCTTGCCGGCGCCGGCGCGCAACGCACCTGCGCAAGCACCAAAGGGCCCGTAAGTTTGCTATCGCTCGATGGCGCCGACTCGGCGCCTTACTGACAAAAGCGCGGCTCCGGCATCCGGTCCGGAGCCGCGCGCAACCCCCAACTCGGCCGCTCGGCTGGCGCGGCCAGGTTACGGACTCGGTGGTTCACTCCGGGTGTTGCGCGCCACCGCTCCGTGAAGCAAGCGTATTCGGCAAAGACTCGCGTTTCCGTGCGCAGATCGCGGCAGATTGTGTGTGTGCTTCACGCGGCAAGTGTGAATCAACACGCAGATCTGCGTCCGCAATGTCCCGAGCCTGCCTCAGGTGTTCGCGCGCAGCGCGCGACAGCGCGAGCGCGTGAGCGGGCCGAAACGCAGGCGGTCGAACAGGATGTCGAGAGCGGCCGAATCGGGATCGCGCCGGCGCAGCGCGTCGATGTGACCGGGCACCGGCGCGTCGAGCGCAATCGCACTCAGGGTTTGCGAAAGCAGCGCCTGCTCGCGATGCGCCTTGAGCCGCGCATACACCTGCCCGGCGCCGCGCAGACGCAGGTAGGGCACTTCCTCGATGCGCAACAGCAGGGCAACGAGCGTACCGAAATGCGCGAGCAGGCTCGCCGCGGTTTTCGGCCCGATGCCGGGCACGCCGGGGATGTTGTCGACCGCATCACCGGTCAGCGCAAGGTAATCGACGACCTGGTCTGGACGCACTCCCATGCGCCGTTTGACGCCGTGCGCATCCCAGCGCTCATTTTTGGAAAAATCCCACTGCTCGTCTTGCATGCCGATGAGCTGACCGAAGTCCTTGTCGGCCGAGACGATCACCGCGCGGAAATCGTGTGCGCGCGACATGACCACGGCGCTGCCGATCAGGTCGTCGGCTTCGTATTGCTCGTCGAACACTACGGCGAGGCCGAGTGCGGCGGCGACCTGTTTGCAGTAGTCGAATTGCACCTTGAGTTCCGCCGGCGGCATCTCACGGTTGGCCTTGTACGCCGGGTAGATCCCGTTGCGAAACGAACTCACCAGCGATTCGTCGAATGCCGCGAGTACGTGTGTCGGCTGCACGCGCTCGAGAAAATCGCAGAGAAAGCGGGTGAAGCCGTGCACCGCGTTGATCGGCGCGCCATCGACATCGGCGAACTCCGGCGGCATCGAATGCCAGGCGCGGAAGATGTACAGGCTCGAATCGATCAGATGCAGGGTTTGCACAAACTCAGTCCTGCCACTCGCTGACCAGATCGGACAGTACCGGCCGCGTGCGCTCCGGCGCGGTTTCGCGCGCCGTGCCGATGTGCACGAAGGCGACGACGCGTTCGTTGTCGGCGAGGCCGAGCAGGCTGGCGGCGTCGCGATCGTAGGCGGCCCAGCCGGTCAGCCATTGCGCACCGAAACCGAGCGCCTGCGCGCCAAGCAGAAGGTTGTAGGCGACGCAGCCGGCCGACAGGATCTGTTCCTGCACGGGTACCTTGGGATGATTGGCGTCGACGCGCGCGATCGCGACCACGATCAGCGGTGCGAAGGCGAAGCGGGTGCGATCTTTTTCCAGTACCGACGCCGGCAGGTCGGGTTCTTTGCGCAGATGCAGCGCCGCAAGTTCGGCGCCGAGCCGCACGCGCGCTTCGCCGTGCAGCAACAGCAGACGAAACGGCTGCAGTTTGCCGTGATCGGGCACGCGGATCGCCGCGGCGAGCAATTGCTCGAGCTGCGCCGACGTGGGCGCGGGTTCGCCCAGCTGGCGCGAGGCGACAGACAGGCGCGTCGAGAGAAAGTGCAGGTTCTGCATCGATGGAAGGCAATGCGGCGAGAGAACGCAGCATAACATCTGGCAGATAGCGTCAAGCTCAGCTAGGATTCCGGTTCTGCACCACCCGGGGAGTTGCCCATGGCCGATTCTACTAACGCGGTGACGATCAGCGCGGTACGCGAAACCGTAGCGGGCGAGCGACGCGTCGCGCTGACTCCCGAGGTGGCGAAGAAGCTCAAGGCGAAAGCAGTCAACCTGCTGATCGAGCACGACGCGGGCGCTTTGGCGAGTTTCCCGGATGAAGCCTACAAGGACACCGAAGTCGTCGGCGATGCGCGCAGCGCGCTCAATCGCGCCGATGTGCTGCTCAAGGTGCAGCCGCCGTCGCTCGACGAGATTGCCGCGCTCAAACCCGGCACGGTGTACATCGGCTATTTGCAGCCGCATCTCGCGCCCGAGCGCATCCGCGCGCTGCGCGACGCGAAGATCACGAGTTTCGCGATGGAACTGCTGCCGCGCACGACGCGTGCGCAGGCGATGGACGTGCTCTCGTCGCAGGCTGGGGTCGCCGGCTACAAAGCCGTACTGATCGCCGCCGAGGCGAGTCCGAAATTCTTTCCGATGCTGACCACGGCGGCGGGCACGATCCGTCCTTCGAAAGTGCTGATCGTCGGCGCCGGTGTCGCCGGCCTGCAGGCGATCGCGACCGCGCGCCGGCTCGGCGCCCAGGTCGAAGGTTTCGATGTGCGTCCGGAAACCAAGGAACAAATCCAGTCGCTCGGTGCCAAATACGTCGAGCTCGGCGTAAGCGCCGCCGGCAGCGGCGGCTATGCGCGCGAGCTGACCGCCGAAGAGCGTGCGCAGCAGCAGGCGGCTCTGGCCGAACATATCAAGGGCGTCGACGTGATCGTCACCACCGCGGCGGTGCCGGGGCGCAAGGCGCCGCGCATCATCTCGGCGGTGATGGTGGCCGGAATGAGAGCCGGCGCCGTGATCGTCGATATCGCCGCGGAAACCGGCGGCAACTGCGAGCTGACCGAAGCGGGCAAGACCATCGTCACCGGCAACGGCGTGACCATCATCGGTCCGGTCAATCTTGCCGCGACCACGCCGATCCACGCGAGCGAGATGTACGCGAAGAATTTGTATAATTTTCTTGAATTGAGCATCAAGGACGGCGGCTTGAGCCTCGACTGGAGCGATGAACTGATCGCCAAGACCTGCATCACGCATGCGGGCGAGATCAAGCACGAGGCGACCAAGGCGCTGGTTGAAGGAAATTCGTAAAGCTTGAACCACGGAGAACACGGAGGACACGGAGAAAGCAATTGGAACTGGAGCAACTATCCGATCGGGTCATAGGCTGCGCCATCGATGTGCATCGCGGCTTGGGACCCGGCCTACTTGAATCGGTATACGCGCAATGTTTGGCTTTTGAATTGGCGAGAGCGGGAATATCGTTTGAAGCCGAAAAACCCATTCCCGTTGCTTACAAGGACGTTCGACTCGACTGTGGTTTTCGTGTCGACCTGATGGTGGAAAATAGCTTGATTGTTGAAGCGAAGGCTGTCGAAAAATTATTGCCGATCCATCGAGCTCAGTTGCTTACTTACATGAAGGTGACACAGATGCGAGTGGGTTTGTTGATCAACTTCAATTGCCGCACTCTCAGGGAAGGCTTGGTCCGGCTCGTTCTGTAAATTTGCTTTCTCCGTGTTCTCCGTGTTCTCCGTGGTTCAATCTTGATCTGGCAGATGGCCGCACTGTTTAGAGAGGAAACAACATGATCGACGGATTTCTGGCTCTCTACCTCTTCATGCTCGCCGCGTTCACCGGCCACGAGATCATCTCGCGCGTGCCGGTGATCCTGCACACGCCGCTGATGTCGGGCTCGAACTTCGTGCACGGCATCGTGCTGGTCGGAGCAATGATTGCGCTTGGTGAGGCGACCACGCCGCTGCAGCAGGTCATCGGCTTTCTCGGTGTGCTGCTCGGCGCAGGCAACGCCGCCGGCGGCTACGTGGTGACCGAACGCATGCTCGAGATGTTCAAGTCGAGCAAGAAGCCGGAGGCGAAATAATGCAAGCCTCCACAATTATACATTTGCTTATCCAGGCGAGCTACTTCGCTGCCGCCGTGTTACTGATCCTCGGCATCAAGCGCATGGCTTCGCCGGTGACCGCGCGCAGCGGCATTCAGTGGGCCGGTGTCGGCGTGCTTGTGGCGGTGATCGCGACCTTCTTTCACGGCAATGTATCCACGACGAATCTCCTCCTGATGATCGTTGCGATCGGTATCTCCACAGCGGCCGCGTGGTACAGCGGCAAGAAAGTGGCGATGACCGACATGCCGCAGATGGTCGCGTTGTACAACGGCATGGGCGGCGGTTCGGCCGCGGCGATCGGTGCGAGCGCGCTGCTCGGCGCGGCAATCTCCGGTGATGCCGAGCATGCGCTGACGCAGACGCAGACCATTTTGGCCGTGATCGGCGCGCTGATCGGTTCGATCTCGTTCACCGGCTCGCTGATCGCGTTCGCCAAGCTGCAGGGCTTGATGGACAAAACCTTCCGTTTCAAGGGCCAGCAGGTCGTCAATGGCCTGTGTTTCCTCGCCGCCGCCGCACTCGGCGCGGTCGTTGTTTATCACATGCAGGCGCATGCGATCGTGCTGTTCTTCGTCTTCGCATTGCTGTTCGGGATTCTGATGACGCTGCCGATTGGCGGCGCCGACATGCCGGTGGTGATCTCGCTGTACAACGCCTTCACCGGCCTCGCGGTCGGCTTCGAGGGTTTCGTGCAGCAGAACGTGGCGCTGATCATCGCCGGCACCGTGGTCGGCGCGGCGGGCACGCTATTGACCCGACTCATGGCCAAGGCGATGAATCGTTCGATCAGCAACGTGCTGTTCTCGAACTTCGGCGGCGGCGGTGCGAGCGCGCAGGAGATCAAGGGTTCGATGAAACCGATCGAAGCCGACGATGCCGCATCGCTGCTCTATCTCGCCGAGAAAGTCATCATCGTGCCCGGCTACGGCATGGCCGTCGCCCAGGCGCAGCACAAGATCTGGGAACTTGCGCAGCAGTTGATCAAGCGCGACAAGGATGTGAAGTTTGCGATCCATCCGGTCGCCGGCCGCATGCCCGGCCACATGAACGTGTTGCTTGCCGAGGCCGGCGTCCCCTACGATCTGATCGCCGATATGGACGACATCAATCCGGAGTTCCCGAACTGCGACGTCGCCATCGTGATCGGCGCGAACGACGTGGTGAACCCGGTCGCCAAGACCGACAAGTCCTCACCGATCTACGGCATGCCGATCCTCGACGTCGCCAAGGCCAAACAGGTGATCGTGATCAAGCGCGGCAAGGGCACCGGTTTCGCCGGCATCGAAAACGCGCTGTTCTATCAGGACAACTGCAAGATGCTTTACGACGACGGCAAGGAAGCCGCGAACAAGCTGATCGCCGGCCTCAAGGCGGTCGACGGCGGCGGTGGACATTGAACGAACGCGTCGACGTGCGAGGAGGATCGCAATGCCCTATGTGAATATCCGCATCACGCGCGAGGGCGCGACTGAAGCGCAGAAGGCCGAATTGATCAAGGGCGTTACCGATTTGCTCGTACGCGTGCTCAACAAGAATCCGTCGACCACCGTGGTGACGATCGACGAGTTGCCGATGGAGAACTGGGGCATCGGTGGTCTGCCGGTCGAAGAGTTCCGACGGCGCAATCCACCAGGCAAGTAACGCGCGTCGTGCGCGCGTGCGACGCGCGTCAAGACCGACGCGTAGAACGCAACGAGGCGGCACCCGCGCTGAGCAAGATCGCGAGCGCGAGCAGGACGCCGTCGCGCGTGTGCAGATTGCCCCATGCGATATCCGCGGTCAGCGCAAAGCCGGCCTTGAACAAGGCTTCGCGCAAGGGCAGGCCGAGCATCTGCGCGATGCGCACCGCGCCGAACAGATATTCCGCGTAGGCAAAGGCGATAAGCGTCGACAACGCGGCACACGACATGGCGACAGGGCGGGCGAAGCCCTGCCAGCGCATGAACAACCCCAGCGCGATGCCGAGCGGAAGGATAAAGATGCCGGTTTCAAGGCGCGTCGATACCGAGATGAAACACCACAACACGCCGCCGGCTAACGCACCGAAAACGGTGGAGGCGATACACGTGGCGATGGTCGCGGTGCGGTGCGGCGCCGGGGTGGAATGCGGAACTGACAAAGGCGATCTCCAGATTCTGACCTGCGATGATGACCGATCGGCAGTGATCATGACTACCCTGCCACTGGAACCGCTTGCGTTTGCGGCTTGTTCACCGCGATCATGCGTTACGCTTCGAGCGGATGCGGCCCGAAACCTGGAAGGAACTGCGATGAAATTGACCACGCTTGTCCTGATTTTGCTGGCCGGCCTGGCCGTGGCTTCGGCCCACGCGCAAGACATCACGATCGATGCCGCAGCGCCGGCGCATCCGTTCCCGCATTTCTGGGAGCAGATGTTCGGTTCGGGCCGCGCGAACCTCGCGTTGCGCGATGCGTATCGCCAGGATCTGGTCGAGGTCAAGCAGGCGACCGATCTGAAATACGTTCGTTTTCACGCGATTTTCCACGACGAGAACGGCGTTTATGACGAGGACGCGCAAGGCAATGCGATCTACAACTGGTCCTATGTCGATCAGATCTACGACGGTCTGCTCACGCGTGGCGTGAAGCCCTTTATCGAACTTGGCTTCATGCCGAAGAAACTCGCGGCGACGGACTTTCCGCATGCGTTCTGGTATCGCCCGAATATCTCCCCGCCGAAGGATTACGCGAAGTGGGATGCGTTCATGGCTGCGTTCGCCAGGCACCTGATCGAACGCTACGGCATCGAGGAAGTGAGTTCCTGGTACTTCGAAGTGTGGAATGAGCCGAACATCGGTTTCTGGGGCGGCAATCCGTTCCAGAAAACCTATTGGGAGCTTTACGACCACACCGCGCTCGCGCTCAAGGCCGTCGACAAGCGTCTGCGCGTGGGCGGTCCGTCGACCGCGCAGGCTGCGTGGGTCGGCGAGTTCATCAAGCATTGCCGGGACAACAAGATTCCGTTCGATTTCGCCTCGACGCACGTCTATGGCAACGACACCGCCGACAACGTGTTCGGCACGAACGAGGCCATTCCGCGCGACAAGATGGTGTGCCGCGCGGTGAAGAAGGTGCACGAGGAGATCAAGGCGTCCGGCGCGCCGAACACGCCGCTGATCTGGAGCGAGTTCAACGCCGCCTACGACAACACGCCGCAGGTCACAGACTCGACCTATATGGGCGCGTGGATGGCCGGCACCATCAGTCAGTGCGATGGCCTCGTCGACATGATGTCCTACTGGTCGTTCTCCGACGTGTTCGAAGAACAGGGCATCGTCAAGAAGCCGCTGTACGGCGGTTTCGGTTTGATCGCCGCGGGCGATCTGCCCAAGCCGGCCTACAACGCGTTCAAGCTGCTGCACCAACTGGGCGATCAGCGCATTGCGGTCAAGTCCGATCAGGTGCTGGCGACGCGCAAGACCGATGGCACGCTCGTCGTTGCGGTCTGGAACTATGCGCCGTCGGGTCTGCAACAGGATGCCGACAAAGCCGACAAGGCCAAAAGTGCGCCGATCACGGTGAGGTTGAAATTCGCAAACACGAAAGCGCAGTCGGCGCAGATCGCGCGCGTCGACGGCGAGCACGGCGATCTGCGCGGGGCATACGCGAAGATGGGCTCGCCGGTCTATCCAACCATGGCGCAGCTCAAGACGCTGCGCGAAGCAGCGCAGCTGCCCGCGCCCGAGAACGTCGCGATCAAGGACGGTACGCTGAGCGTGGCCCTGCCGCCGCAGGGGCTCGCGCTGATCGAGGTCAAATAGATTCGGTGCGTCGCGCTGTTTTCAGTCTGCGTTGCGCGGCTGCGCGAGCAGCCAGCCGAGGTTCGTCTTCACCGCCGGCCATTCGCCCGCGATGATGCTGTAGACGCAGCTGTCGCGCAGCGTGCCGTCGGGATGGCGCATGTGGTTGCGCAGGATGCCGTCGAGCTTCGCACCGAGGCGTTCGATCGCGCGCCGGCTCTGGCGGTTGAAGAAACTCGTGCGCAATTCGACCGCGACGCAATCGAGTTGCTCGAACGCGTGCGCCAGCAGCATGCGCTTGCATTCGGTATTGGTCGCCGTGCGTTGTACGCTGCGCGCGTACCAGGTGCTGCCGATCTCGACACGGCGATTCGCGGCGTCGATGTTCATGTAAGTCGTCATGCCGACGATGCGATTGGTCGCGTTGTCGATGATCGTGAATGGCAACATGCTGCCCTGTGCCTGTAGACGTAGGCGGCGTTCGATTTCGCCGCGCATGTTTTCCGGTGCGGTTACCGTCGTGTACCAGAGCTTCCACAACTCGCCGTCGCGGGCTGCTTCGACCAGGCCATCATGATGTTGTTGCGACAGCGGTTCGAGCGTTGCATGCGCGCCGCGTAGTGTGATCGGGGTTGGCCAGGTCATGGTCGCTCAATCCGCGTTTGCAGGTTGTACTCGTAAAATCCTTCATCGCGCTGCCAGGCCAGCGATTCGTAGAGCTTTTGTGCCGGCAGGTTGTCGACCGCGGTCGTCAGCGATAACGAGGCGGCGCCGTTCGCGCGCGCAAATTCCGCGGCTGCGGCGAGCAAGTTCGCAGCAATCCCTTTCCGGCGTGCGCTCGGCGCCACGAACAAATCGTTGAGCAGGTATTTGCGCGTGGCGCGCACCGAGGAAAACAACGGATAGAGCTGGGTGAAACCGATTGCTGCGTCGCCGGCATCCAGCGCAAGCAGGATCACCGATTCGTGATGCGCGAAGCGTTCGCGCAGGAAGCGCCGCGCTAGATCGACATCCGCTGGCTGTCGATAGAACTGCCGGTAGGCATCGAACAGCGGCGCGATTTTTTCGAGATCGTGGATCGTCGCTTGGCGGATGATCGCGGACATGGTCAGGCTCCTGAATCCTTCGTTGCATCGGCACGCTCATTCGGCGTGAAGTGTTCGATCGCGCCATCGCCATAGGCGCGAATCACCTGTGCAATCACAATGTGATAGCCGCGATACCACTTCTTGTATTCGCGTTTGGCTTCGAGGTGTTTCGGGTGGGAGGAAAACTGCTTGAGCGCATCGAGCGTCGCCCAGTAATAGGTCGCGTTGGATTTCTTCCCGTCCGCCGAGCGCCATGATTCGACACCCAGATAGCCTTCCGTTGCCTTCGCCGCCTGATCGATTAGTGCATTGAGTTCGTGAAAGCGCGCGTCGTAAACGCCCGGTTCGAAAATGAAGGCTGCACTGTACATGTCCGTCTCTCAGGCGCTCTCGCCGCCGCTCGGTCCCCAGAAAACCGCCCAGGTGGCGAAGTCGACCGACAGGTTCTCGAAACGATGCACGACACCCGCGCCGACGAAGAACACATCGCCCGGCGCGCAAGGGTGGCGCTCCTGCGCGATCAGGATTTCCGCGCTGCCGGCGTGAATGATGTAGATCTCGTCGCGCGCATGCGGTTGCTGCGGATCGTGACCGAGCGGCGCGTAGAAACCGGCCGACATCGTGCCGTGCGCAAGCACTTGCACATAGCGTTCGCCCTGCGGCCATTGCGCGGAAGGTGGGCCCGGAATACGCGCGAGCAGTTCGGACAGTGCGGCTTTCATGACGCGACGAGAATCCTCCGGAACCGAGCTTGAGGCTCAGGCTAGGGCGGATTATTGGTACTATCCAGTTCCAAAAACCGCGCGGTGGGCAGAGCCAATATGTTTCTCGAACTCAATGGCCAGGGTCCGCGCTACGCGCAACTGACCTTGGCGCTCAAACAGGCGATCCTGAGCGGGCGCTGCGCGCCGGATTCGCGCCTGCCGCCAACGCGCGAGTTCGCGCGCGAACTGGGTGTGTCGCGCAATACCGTGCTCGCCGCGTACGAGCAGCTCGCCGCCGAGGGCTTCATCGAGGGCCGTGTCGGCTCCGGCTGCTACGTCGCCGCGTTCGCGTCGGTGCGCGCGGCACCACCGGCAAGCAAACCCGCGCGCGCCGCGACGCCGCGCGTACGCGCGAAACTCGCGCGCCGCGGGGAACGCATGCGCGCGCTCTACGATCGCAGCATTCCCGGGCGCCAGCATCGCGGCCTGCGCTACAACCTGCAGTACGGCATGCCGATGACCAATCCGCAGCTCGCGAGCGCATGGCGGCGCGAACTGGGCAACGCCGCTGCGCATGCGCAAACCGACTATCCCGACCCGCAGGGCCTGCGCGCGCTGCGCGAACAGGTCTGCGACTATCTCGCACGCCGCCGCGGCATCGTCGCGGCACCCGACGATGTGCTGATCGTCAGCGGCACGCAGCAGGCGTTCACGCTCGCGGCCGATGTGCTGCTCGACGAAGGCGATCGCGTGCTGCTCGAGGATCCGCATTATCAGGGCGCGCGCCAGATCATGCAGGCGAGCGGTGCGCAAATCGTCGGCTGCAGGGTCGATGAGGACGGCTTGGTGACCGCCGAACTGCCGCGCCGCGAGTCGGGCAAGGCCAGGCCGCGACTCGCCCTGGTCACTCCCTCGCATCAGTTTCCGACCGGCGCTGTGCTCAGCCTGGCGCGGCGCATGGATCTGCTCGCCTGGGCGCAGACCAGCGGTTGCTGGCTGATCGAGGACGATTACGACGGCGAGTTCCGCTACGACGCGCGCCCGCTCGCCGCGCTCAAGTCGCTCGATCGCACCGATCGCGTTTTATACATTGGCACTTTTTCCAAAGTGCTGTTTCCGGCGTTGCGCCTCGGCTACATGGTGCTGCCGGCAAGCCTGCGCGACGCGTTCGTCGCGGCGAAATGGCTGACCGATCGCGGCTGTCCGTCGATCGAGCAGGCCGCGCTCGCGCGCCTGATGGCGTCCGGCGCGTTCGAGCGCCATCTGCGCGCAGCGGCGAAATCGCTGAAGGCGCGGCGCACGGCGCTGCTCGCGGCGTTGCGCAAATATGCGGGCGCTGCAGTCGAGGTGGCCGATTCCAGCGCGGGCATGCATCTGCTCGCGTGGCTGCCGCGCCTGCGCCATGCCGCGGCGCGCAAGCTGGTCGAGCGCGCGCGCGAAAAAGGAGTCGGACTGTATCTGATTGCGCCGTATTTTCTCAAGCCGTCGCCGCGCCCCGGCCTGCTGCTCGGCTTCGCCGATCTGCCCGCGGCCGATCTGGATGCGGCAATGCGCGTGCTCGGCGAGACTTTGCGCGAGATCGCCTGACGCGGACACATGCTTGTATTTGCGCCGCGCACGCCCTACATCCTGCTTGTGGTGCGCGAACCTGCGATAATCACGCATTCACATCATTACTTTGGCAAACGACACGTACATGGGCGGCTACAGCCAGACTTCAGAACCGATTGTTTTCGAGCGCGATTGCGCCGCGGTCATGGTGCCGCAGGGGCAGGTCGTAACCTTGCCCGCGGGGCAGAGCGGCTATATCACCCAGGCGCTCGGTGGCAGTTTCACCGTGTTCGTCGACGGCAACCTGTTCCGTATCGACGGTGCCGATGCCGATGCGATCGGCAAGGAGCAGCCCACGGCGCTGACTCTGGCGGAAGGCGCTGGCGACGAGGAAGTCGAGAAGCTCGTGTGGCAGCAGCTGCGCACTTGTTACGACCCTGAGATTCCGGTCAATGTCGTCGATCTCGGCCTGGTATACGAGTGTACAATTGAAAAATGTTTGAATGAATCGGTCGAGACCGGGCAACGCAAGGTCAAAGTCGTCATGACCCTGACCGCGCCGGGCTGCGGCATGGGCGATATTCTCGTCGACGACGTGCGCACGAAAATCGAGGCGATCCCCACCGTCGCCGAAGCCGATGTCGAACTCACCTTCGATCCGCCGTGGAACCACACCATGATGTCGGATGTGGCCAAGCTCGAAACCGGCATGCTTTGAGGCTGGCTGGCCGCTAGCTCGCTTCCTCGAAGCGGTTCGCCTCGCGGTTCTTGCGCACGCGTGCGGGATTCCAGATGCGCCCGTTCATCGCGATATAGACGCCGTCGGGCAGGGTCTGCAGTGCGCCGACCGCGCAGCCGATATTGAACACCGCGTCCGACCCCTGGAAGCGCGCCGGATTGAGCGCACCGGTCAGCACGATGACCTTGCCCTCGATGCCTTCGAGCACGCGCGCGGTTTCCACCATCGTGTCGGTGCCGTGGGTGACCAGCACCTGCCGATGCGGCTGGGCTTCGATCGTGCGCCGGACCAGATCGCGGTCGACGTCGGTGACGTGCAGGCTGTCCTTGCGCATCAACGGTATCACCTCGAACGCGAAGGCCACGCCGAGCGAAGTCAGGATCTCGCCGATCTGCGGCGCGCCGATCTGAAACGTGGATTTGTCGTCGAAGTATATTTTGTCGATCGTGCCGCCGGTGGCAACGATGGTCAGATGCTGGAGCATGGTCGCAATCCGCAAGGGAATCCCGGGCACAAGTTTATCAGGCGCGCGCAAGGATTCGGCTAGCCAGCGCCGAGTGCCGTCACCAATCGAGCACGCGCGGCATCAATCGCGGCCGGTGACGAGCGCGCAGGTATCTTCGTAGCTGTGCGTTGGCGGCTGCGGCAGCAATTCGGCGAAGCGCCGCGCAGCAGCGGCGGGGTGCCTGTCGTTGTCGTCGCGCTGCGCCCAATCCGCATGACGCGCGAGCAGGCTCAGCGCAATGCTTTGCGCGAAGCCGAGCGCGAGATCGCGCGCGTTCGCTTCAAGCGCATCGCCGTCGCCGGCGAGCGATTGCAGTCGAGCCGCGAATTGCGCGGCGCGCGCGTGCGCGCTTTTCGCACAGACCGCGAGATCGTCCGATTGCACCTGTGCGCGCAGTACGCCTTGTGCATCGAGCAGGGTCTGCGCGCCGCCCGCAGCGCGCAACGCGCGCAGGAAATCCAGCGCGAGCACATTCGTCGTGCCTTCCCAGATCGAATAGACCTGCGCATCGCGCAGCAACTGCGGCATGCCGGTGTCTTCAAGATAACCCGCGCCGCCGAGGCACTCGCAGGCTTCCGAGGCGATCGCGACGGCGAGTTTGCCGGTCCACAGTTTCGCCAGCGGCGTAAGCAGACGCACAAGATTCTGCTGCGTGGTGCTGGCCGCGCCGGTTTGCGCGAGACCGAGCAATTCGGCGACGTAAAAAGTCAGGTGAAACGCCGCTTCGAACTGCGCCTGCAGATTCGCCAGTGTGGTCCGGTGCAACGGTTGCTCGGCGAGCGCGCGGCCGAACGCGTGCCGGCGTTGCGCATAGTCGCGCGCCAGCGCAAGTGCACGGCGCATTGTCGCCACTGCACAGACCGCATTCCAGGTGCGCGTGACATTGAGCATCGGCGCGATCATGCGCACGCCGTGTTGTGCCTCGCCGACGAGTTGCGCGGGCGTGCCGTCGAGGTGGACTTCCGCGGTCGGCAGCTCGCGCGTGCCGAGCTTGTCCTTCAAGCGGTCGAGGGTGATGTTCTGCCAGCGCCCCTTGGCATCGTGCGTTTCGATATAGAACAGCGCGAGTCCATCGGCGCCGGCCGGAGCGCCTTCGGGCCGCGCCAGTGCGAGCGCCATCTGCGCATTGATTGCCGAAGTGAACCATTTGCGTCCGTACAGCCGCCATTCGCCGTCGACGAGGCGGGCCATGGTTTCGCTGCCGGAAACATCCGAGCCGCCGCTGTTCTCGGTCATCCACTGGCCAGAAATCCAGTGTTGCGCGGGGTCGTGGCTCAACAAGTGCGGCAACGCACGCGCGATCAGTTGCGCATTGCCCGAGGCTTTGAGCGCCGTTGCCGCACCGTCGCTCATCGCCAGCGGGCAGGTATAGAACTCGCTGGCACAATGAAACAGGTATACCAATGCAAATTGATGCACGCGGGCCGCCGGTCCGAACGTGGGATCGTGGCCTGCTGCAACGAGGCCGTAGCGTGCGGCCAGAGGCTGCGCGGTGCGCCAGGCGCGGGTCAGTTCGACGCGATCGACGCGGTTGCCCCATACATCCCACTGGGTCAGCACGGGCTCCTCGGCGCTGCGCTGGCGCATGCTTTTCCAGGCATCGGCGGCGTTGCTGCCGAGCGCAAGCAGATCGGACTCGATTGCGGCCAGAGTTGCGGGCGCCAGCGCGCGGCGCAGGTACGAGTGCAGTACACGATCGTCGCGATACTGATTGCCGAGTTGGGGTGCGGGCTGCACGAACGACATGGAAGCGCCTGTCTTGATCCGTGCCGCGATTATGCGCCGGCCGATCCGGCCGAACCATGCGCCGCCGTCGCCGATTTCTGCGCGCGTTTGTAGCCGCGCGCATCCCAGCCCGACGCGCCGATGATGACGAGGGTAAACAGGATTTCGGCGAGTGCGAGCCAATGCGGTGCGTTGCCGCTCCACAATTCGGCGACGCCGTGGGAAAAATAAAACAGGCCGACGATGCCGCAGATCAGCACGCCGCGGCGCAGCGATTCGCGCGCAACCCACAGCCCGGGCAACAAGGGCGCCACTGCAAGCGCGAGGCCCGGCCAAAGCAGCGCGGCCCTGGGGGGCGCCAGCCAGCCATGCCAGACGATCTGCAGCACGATGAGCGCAATCGCCGCAAGCAGGCCGAGGCGCAGGATTTTGCCGGAGGCCGGATTCACGACGCGAGCTTTGCCGCAATCGTCGCCACGCGGCGGCCGAGCGTGCGCGCGAGAACGCGCGAATCTTCGCTGAGCGCACGATCGGCATTCGTGCCGGTGACATGACTCGCTCCGTACGGCGTGCCGCCGGTGGTCGTCGAATTCAGAGCAGCCTCGGTAAACGGCAGGCCGACGATCAGCGCGCCGTGATGCAGCAGCGGCAGCAGCATCGTGAGCAGGGTGGATTCCTGGCCGCCGTGCATCGTCGAAGTCGAGGTGAACGCGGCGGCGGGCTTGCCCACCAAGGTACCGGAGGCCCATTCCGCGCCGGTGGAATCGATAAAATGTTTCAAGGGTGCGGCCATATTGCCGAAACGCGTGGGGCTGCCGAGAATCACGCCCGCGCATTCGCGCAGATCGTCCAGCGTCGCGTACGGTGCACCTTCCTCCGGCACTGGCGGCGTTGCCGTGGCGGTGACCGGCGCGACCGGCGGCACGCTGCGCAAACGCGCGCGCATGCCGGGCACTTCCTCGACGCCGCGCGCGACCAGCCGCGCAAGCTGCGCCACATTGCCGGTGCGGCTGTAGTAGACGATCAGGATCTCGGGCATTTCGTTCGGGACTCGGGGCTCGGGCTTCGGCAAGTATATCTTTGCCGAGTCCCGAGTCCCGCTATCATTCGCGCATGAGCTTCGACCGCAAGTGGATCAACGCGTTTGGGCGCTTCATGCTGCGTCGTTTTCTCGACGACCGTTGTCTGCAGGCCGCCGGTGCGCTCGCCTACACGACCTTGTTCGCACTGGTGCCGCTGATCGCGGCCGTGCTCGGCATCCTCAGCGCGTTGCCGGTGTTCGACGAGTGGCGCGAGCAGATCGCGGGATTCATGTTCAGGAATTTCGTGCCGGCCGCCGGCGACGTGATTCAGGACTATCTCAGCCAGTTCGCGGCGAGCGCGAGCAAGGCGACCGTGATCGGCCTCCTCGTGCTGCTGTTCAGCGCGGTATCGCTGATGATCAGCATCGAGGGCGCGTTCGATCGCATCTGGCGTGTGCCGAGCGGGCGTACGGCGGGCTCGCGCCTGATCATGTATGTGACCGTGCTGAGCGCCGGGCCGCTGCTGTTGATCGGCGCACTTGCGATCAGTTTTTATGTGCTGGCGCTGCCGCTGCTCGCCGCGGCGGGCGAATCGTTCCAGCTCAAGGCGAGCGTGCTCGGCGTGCTGCCGTTCCTGATCCAGTGGTTCGCGCTGTGCCTGTGCTACATCGTGATTCCGAACATCCATGTGCGCATGCGCCACGCGGCGATCGGCGCTTTCGTCGCGGCCATTGCGTTCGAGGCGGCAAAGCGCGGGTTCGCCGTTTACGTGACTGCCGGCAGCAGCTACAGCGAGGTGTATGGCGCGCTCGCGATCATTCCGATCTTCATTTTCTGGATCTATCTGTCGTGGATCATCGTGCTGGCCGGCGCATCGCTCGTCGCGACCCAGGCCGCATTCGACTACCGCCCCGATGCGCCGAGCTTGCCGTCGGGCGACGAGTTTCGCGGTCTCGTGCGCGTACTCGCGCACTTCGCGCAGGCGCAGCACGAAGGGCACGGGTTGTCGGCGAATGAACTGCGCGCGCGCGAGCCTTTCCTGAGCGACTATCTGACCCAGCGCTATCTGGACGATCTCGATCGCAGTAAACTGATTCGACGCAACGAGCGCGGCGATTTCGTACTCGCGCGCGATCTGGATTCGATGAGTCTGTACGATCTGTATGTCGATACGGGTTATCGCATTCCGCTGCACGCGCCCCTGCCCGATGGCCGCGGCGGTGCGACAGACGCGACTGCGACGCAGCACCTCGATCTGGCCGCACGCGATCTGCGTGCGGCGCTTGCCGCGCCCCTGTCCGAAATTTTTCCGCCGGTAGCACGGTCTGATGCCGTCGAGAACCGCAAACCAACGCCCTAGAGGTCCATCCATGAAACGTGTTTCGTTCCTGATCTGCGCGCTGTTGCTCGCGCTGGCCGCACATGCCGCGACCGCGAGCAAACCCGCACTGAAAATTGCCACGCTCGACGGCAAGACCTTCGATCTTTCCGCACAGAGTGGAAAATGGGTCATCGTGAACTACTGGGCGACCTGGTGCGGGCCGTGCCTGAAGGAGCTGCCGGATATCTCGGCCTATGTCGGCGCGCACAAGGACAATGTCGCGGCGATCGGGCTTGCCTTCGAGGACAGCGACAAGGCCGATATCGAAAAATTCCTCAAGAGCCACCCGTTGAGTTACCCGGTCGCGCAGGTCGACGTCATGGATCCGCCGAAGGATTTCGACACGCCCAGGGGATTGCCGAATACCTATGTGATCGCCCCCGACGGCCATGTCGCCAAGGTGTTTCTGGGGCCGGTTACGTCCAAGGACCTCGACGATGTGATCGCCGCCGCGAAACCCTGAGTTGGCGACGTGGCCTGCGTGAAATTCATCGTCAGCGGTGCCGTGCAGGGCGTGTTCTTCCGCGCCTCGACCCGTGCCGAAGCGCAACGCCTGGGTTTGCATGGGCACGCGAAAAACCTCGCCGGTGGTAGCGTCGAAGTGCTGGCCTGCGGCGATGCGGCGGCTCTGGAAGCGCTCGCGGAGTGGCTGCAGGATGGGCCGCCGCTGGCGCGCGTGACCGAGGTGCAGCGCAGTGCGGTCGATGACGAATCGGCGGCGCCGACGGGCTTTCGCGTCCTCTAAACACGCCGAACACTTTCTGTGGGATGTGGCGCGGCGTGGCGATCTTTCCGCCAGATCGTGCGCAAGCCGCGCCACGGTCGTGAAGGCGAGGGCGTGATACGAGCTGCTTCGTGCCGCACTATTTCGACGGACGCCCGCACAAATCGGTAGTGGTCTAGTTTGAAATTTGAAGCCGATCTATTCAGCTTTCGCGTCCGCGCCATGCTCAGATAGCTGCGCGCCAAACCAGCGGTGTATTGCGGTGATGGATCGGATATCCCGCGTTACGAAATTGAGCGCAGCGCCGTTAGGCAATGACTGATAGGAAACGTCTATACGCGACGCTCTGGCTTGTATCTCTGCGAGACCTGGCATAGAGGTGCCATGCAGCGTTGCAGGGTCGGCATAGTTGCCGCGTTTGAAGTTTTCGTATTCGTGCTGCAAATGCTGGCGGATAAGGTCTATTTGTTCTTTGTCCGCATCGTCTTTTGCGATGACGCGCTGGATGCCGCCGGTTTCGTTCATCACGAAGACGTGCGTCGTCTTCGTCATATCGAACGGCATCACGCCATGCGACATATGGTGAACATGCTCCTGCGTCGTATCGGCAAGCACGCAGGAGGATGCGAGGCAGGCAAGGATCAGGATTCGTCGCAACATACGAACGAGAGTACGCCTGCACCGTTCACGCTGGAATAGGCCAGTCGTTCTTTTTTCTGCAGGGGGCCGCGCTTCTAGACCACTACCCACAAATCGGATGAGCAAAAAGAAGCCCCGGCGTGCGGGGCTTCCTGGATGCAATGGCGAATGACGCTACGCTCAGAGCTCCGCGCGGAACTGCACACCCCAGATGCGCGGCTCGTTGACGTAGCCGGTCAGGTTGTCGAAGTCGATGCCGCCGATGATCGCCTTCTTGTCGGTGATATTGCGGCCGAACAATGCGACTTCGCGCTTGCCGCCGTCCCAGTTGTAACCGACGCGCAGACCGCCGATGACCCACGGCTTGCCCACGTATTCCTTCGATTGGTAGAGGACATTGATCAGCACCCGGCTGCGATACGCCCAGTCGGTGTAGGCGAAGAACTCGCCATTGCCGAGCGGAATGCTGTAGCGCGCAGTGACATTCGCGATCCACTTCGGCGCGTCCGGCAGCGGGTTGCCGTCGAGCAGGGCTAGCGTCGTGCCGCCGCGGACGACCTCCGGGTCGAGCACGGTACAGCCGCTGCCGCAGACGGTCGTGTACAGATTCGGATCCTTGATCTTGGTGAAGTTGTAGCTGGTGCCGGCGGTTACCATGAGATGGTCGGTAAGGAAAGCTTCCGCATCGAGCTCGAAGCCGTGGCCCTCGGTCTTCTTCGCATTGACCAGCGTGGCGAAATTCGTCGAGCCGCCGACTGCGGTCAGCTGCTGGTTCTTCATCTGGTAGTCGAACACATCGAAGCTGACCGTCGCGCGGTTGTCGAACAGCCGGCTCTTCACGCCGACCTCGCCCGACACGACGGTTTCAGTCTTCGCGACCGACGGAGCATCGCCGAACAGCAGACGGCCCTGGATACTCGGTGCGCGGTAGCCGGTCGCCACGCGCGCGTAGAAATCGGTGTTCTGGTCCGCCGTATACACAGCGGACAGATCGCCGGTCGGTCGCGAAGTGCTTGGGTTCTCGTACAGCGGCCCGATCGGGCCCGCGCCAATCGGCGAAAGCGTGCGCGTCGCGGTCCAGTACTTGTCGTCGTGGGAGAAGCGCAGGCCGCCCTTGATCTTCAGCTGATCGTTGATCTGATAGCCGATCGAAGCAAACACCGCCTCGCTGATATCGAGCTGCTTCTGCCTTGCGTCGCCATCCAGCGTGCTGCCGGCCAGCGTGTTGTAGTCGAAACTGTCGATCGTGATGTTCTCGTTGAAATAGTACGCGCCGATGATCCAATCGAGCGGGCTCGTATCCTTCGAGGCGAGATGTACCTCTTCGGAGATCTGCCGGTGAAATGGCAGACCGTCCGCGGTTTCCGACGGAAACGGGATGAATCCCGGCCCGTAAGGCGGCGCGAACGATGCGCCATAGCCGCCGTCGATATCGCCATGACTGAGCGTCTTCACCTTTTCGAATGCGGTGATGGAGACGAGTTCCATGTTGGAAAAATCCCAGCTCAGTCGAGCGCTCGCGCCATGCTCGGTGACATGCTGGAAGTTCTGACCGTCGAGCGAAATCTTGTCGCGCCGGAAGCCAGGGACGAGATCGTCGGTGCCCGGCTGGATGATGTTCGCGCGGAACAGGATTGCCGACCCGTCGAGATTGAGCGCATGCAGGTTGAACAGCGCGTTGAACCTGTCCGACGGGTGATAGTCGAATTGCAGGCGCGCGGCGCGCTCGTTGTAGCCACCGAAGCTGTCGTTGCGGCCCGGTGCGGTGTTGTCGACCCAGTTGTCGCGATGCTGGCCAAGAATCGACAGACGCGCCGACCAGTCCTGACTCAAGGCGCCGCCGATCGCGCCTTCGAGGTTGGCATTGCCAAGGTTGCCGTAGCTGACGTCAACGTAGCCCTGGGTGTCCTGCGTCGGTTTGTTCGAATCGATCTTGACCACGCCGGCCGGCGTGTTGCGGCCGAACAGAGTGCCCTGCGGGCCACGCAGTACTTCGACCTGGCCGATATCGAAAATCGGAAAGCCCTTGAGGATCGGGTTTTCCAGCACGACGTCGTCATACACCAGCGACACCGGCTGCGAGGCGTTCAAGTCGAAGTCGGTATTGCCGAGGCCACGGATATAGAAGCGCGGAAACGTGCGCCCGAACGACGATTCGATCAGCAGGCTCGGCACGCGCGCGGAAAGGAACTGCACGTCGTCGCCGCCGGACTTGATGATGTCGAGTTTCTCCGCATCGATCGTGGTGATCGACTCCGGTACTTTTTGCACATTCTCGACGCGCTTTTCGGCGGTGACGGTGATTTCGCCGAGTGTCTTCGGGCCCGTTTGGTCCGCAGGGTCAGCGGCGTTCGCCGCGCGCGCCGGCGCACCGATGACGCCGGCGATGGCCAAGGACAGCAGCAGGGGTTTGAACGTGAAGCTGGCGCGCGGATTGCGAATCGCTGGCATGGGTGGTCTCCGAAGGGTGAAGTGGACGACGCTGTAGCTTTCCCCGAATTGTCGTCGCTTCGATGCGTGCCGAAGCGTTTACAGATCTTTCGCCCGCGAATGCGCGCCGACCTTGCCAATCTGCAAGCGGCGTTACTTCGAGTGCGAATTTCTTAACGCTTTTTTACAGGAGATGTAAAAAAAATGCAAAAACGGGATCTTCGTTCTGCAACGCATGCGCTTTCAGAAGACTTTCTTTACCCAAAGGGATTTGTCCGCCAATTCTTCCACGCCCGGATCGCCCTTGAGCCGGGGCAGCTTGAGCGGTTTGATCGGCAGCTTGCGATCGGGCAGGTGGTCGAGCAGGTGGCGGATCAGATTCAGCCGGCCGCGCGGCTGATCGTTAAAATCGACCACATGCCAGGGCGCATATTCGGTATGCGTTGCCTTGAGCATCGCGTCGCGCGCCCTGCCGTACTCGCGGTACTTTTCACGCGCGGCGATGTCGACCGGCGAGATCTTCCAGCGCTTGAGCGGATTCTGCGCGCGCTCGGCGAAGCGCAGTTCCTGCTCTTCCTGATCGACCGCGAGCCAGTATTTGTACAGAAGTATACCGTCGTCGGTCAGGCCTTTTTCGAATACCGGGCATTCGGCGAGAAAACGCCGGTATTCCTCATCGCTGCAAAAACCCATCACGCGCTCGACGCCGGCGCGGTTGTACCAGCTGCGGTCGAACAGCACGATTTCGCCGGCGGCGGGCAGGTGCTCGATGTAGCGCTGGTAGTACCACTGTGTCTTTTCGCGCTCGTCGGGTTTGGACAATGCGACGATGCGGTAATGCCTTGTGTCCAGATATTCGCTGATCGCCTTGATCGTGCCACCCTTGCCCGCGGCGTCGCGGCCTTCGAACAGCACGACCACGCGTTTGCCCGTCTGGATCAACCAGCGCTGGAATTCGACCAGTTCGACTGCGAGCTGTTTCAGGTGATGGTCGTATTTGTGCTTTTTCATCTTTGTCCCGTGTGGATCAGAACAAGCAAGAGCCTAGGGATTCACCGCAAAGGACGCAAAGGTACGCAAAGGAAAGCGAAATAAAGTTTTTGCTTGGTGTCCTTGGCGTGTGGTGAGTCTTGAGCTCTTCTTGTCTAGATCTCAAGCAAACGCGGGTGCAAACTGGCGAGATTGCATGGCTTGGTGCGCGAATCGAGCTGGGCCTGGATCAGTTTTTGCCAGGCGGTGCGACAGGCCGAGGTCGAACCAGGCAGACAAAACACGAATTTATCATTCGCCAACCCGGCAAACGCGCGCGACTGCAACGTTGAGGTACCGATCTCGTCGAACGAGAGCACGCGAAACATTTCGCCGAAGCCCGGCATTATCTTGTCGAGCAGGGGAGCAATCGCCTCGGGTGTCGAGTCGCGCCCGGTGAAGCCGGTACCGCCGGTGATCAGGATACCGTGTACGTCGGGCGTGGCGATCCACGCCGAGACCAACGCGCGCAGACGATAGCGATCGTCCTTGCTGATCGCGCGTTCGTGCAAGCGATGCCCGGCTTCGATCAGCGCACTGCATAGATAGTCGCCCGAGGTGTCGTTTTCGGCGGTACGCGTGTCCGAGACCGTGAGCACGCACAGCGCGAGTGGTTTGAATTCTTGGGTGGCGGGCATGGGATGTGAGTGGTGAGTGGTAAGTGGTGAGCATACATCCGCCGCGGACGCTATCGGCTGTTGCCAGTGGGCTACAGCGAAATATCGATCGGTGCGTCGCCGTTTCGCGCACGTTCGGCGATGCGCGTCAGCAAGGTCGCAAAATCGTCGGCGTGGGCCTGCATATCGAACAGACGCTTGCGCGTCGCCGGGTCGCGCAGGCGCGCGCGCAGTGAGGTGAGGTGATCGGGTTGCGTCGCCAGTTCGATCGCGCGCGTGACGTACGCATCATCGCTGTCGACGTTCATTTCATCCAGGCCCAGTTGATGGTTGAGACTGCCGGCGACGCGCGAGGCAAACGTCTCGCCCGGGCGCGTCAGCAGCGGACATCCGGCATACAGCGCATCGGATGCCGTGGTATGCGCGTTATAGGGATTGGTATCGAGGAACAGATCTGCGCAACGAAAGCGTGCGAGATAGTCCGCGTGCTTGAGCTTCTGGCTGAAGACCAGCCGGTGCGGGTTGATGCCAGCCTGCCGCGCCGATTCGCGCAGACGCTCGGCGACGCCGTTGCCGGGTGGGCCGTCGAGCAACCACAGCACGCTTCCGGGCACTGCGTGCAGGATGCGCATCCAGAGCGCGAAACTGCGCGGCGTAAATTTCCATGAGTTGTTGAAGCAGCAGTATACAAATCCTTCCTGTGGCAAGCCGCAGGCCGCGCGCGACGGTGGTTCGCCGACGATGCGCGTGGTATCGGTCGGTTGATAGCAACGCGGCAGCCACGCGATTTTCTCGTCGTAGTACGCACGTTGCGCATCCGTAATTACGAAGCGGTCGGCGATCAGATAGTCGTACCAGGGCGCGCCGAGCGAACCCGGATAGGCGAGCCAGCTGATCTGCACCGGTGCCGGCTTCAGCGCGAATATCTGCGGCCGCGAATTCATGCAATAGCCGTCGACGTCGAGCAGGATGTCGATTTGCGCGCTGCGTATCGTTCTCGCGACGACTGCGGGCGACTGCAGGCTTACGTCGTGGAATTCGTCGAAGGCCGCCTCGATGCGTTCGCGCAGAGCGCTGCCGTCGCTGCGCGTGGTCGCAAAAGCGATCGTTTGCAGCGGCGCGGCGCGCAAGCGTTCGATCAGCTCGACCACGAGCAGACCGGTGGCATGCTCGGCGAAACCCGACGAAACGAAACCGACCCTGAGTGCCTCGCGACCGAGCGCAACGGGCGCCAAATCGGAGCGCGAGGCCATGTCCTCGAATTGCCGCGCAAACGTGTGCGCACACGTCAGCTGCTGCGCGGGCGTGGCTTCCTCGGCCAGGCAGGAAAATGGCGTCGGACCCGCAATGCGCGCGTCGACGGCGCCGATCAGGCGTGCGGCGAGCGCGGGCAGACCGTGCCAATCGCAGAGCCGCCGCTTGATGAACACCAGTTGGCCGAGCGCTTCGAACAAATCCGGCTGCAGTTGCAGCGCTTGTTGCATCGCGTGCGCGGCGCTTTGCCACTCGCCGAGCTGGTCGAGTACGAGGCCAAGGTTATGCGCGGTGGCAGCGCGCGGATGGATCTGCATCGAGTTGCGATAAGGCTGCAGGGCATCGGCCAGCCGGCCTTGTCGCTCAAATAGAAGTCCGAGCAGATACCATGCGTCGGCCGAAGCCGGGCTGAGGCTGAGGGCACGGCGCACGTGCGCCTCGGCGATACTCCAATGAAACTGCGCAAGGCGCGTGTTGGCGAGTGCGAGCCAGCTATCGACGAGCTCGGGATATGCGCCCAGGCAGCGCTCGAAGCACGCAGCAGCCCCGTCGTGGTCGCCGAGATGGTGGCGCAAGCGTCCGAGGCCGTTCAATGCGCCGGCATGGTCCGGGGCGAGCGCAAGCGCCTGTCGCAGCGTGCGCTGCGCATCGTCCATTTTTCCGCACAGCATTTCCACGGACGCCAGATTGCACAGCACCTCGACCGATCGCGGATCGAGTCTGCGCGCCTGTTGCAAGGCACGCATTGCCGCATCGACCTTGTTGGACTTGAGTTGGGCGATCCCCAGCAATCGCCAGATTTCCGCATGCGGTGTCGCACTTTGCAGCGCGTTCTGCGCACGCCGCTCGGCGCCGGCAAAGTCGCCGCGTTCGATCAGGTTGGCGATTTCGTCGATCGCCTGCGCCAACAAAGCCGTGCTCATCAGCGATTCTCGACCAGTCCGCTTTCGGTCAGCGCCTTCATCTGATCGGCCTGGTACTCCTGGGTCAGCGGGCCGGCCAGTGCGTCGAGATCGCCATCGATCACCTCGGGCAGCCGATACAAGGTCAGGTTGATGCGGTGATCGGTGATGCGGCCTTGTGGAAAATTATACGTGCGGATGCGCTGACTGCGGTCGCCGCTGCCAACCTGCAGGCGCCGCGATTCGGCCTGCTGCGCGGCCTGTTTGGCGCGCTCGCCGTCGAGCAGGCGTGCCTTGAGCAGGGACAGCGCGCGTGCACGATTCTTGTGCTGGCTGCGCTCGTCCTGGCATTCGACCACGATGCCGCTCGGCAGATGCGTGATGCGGATAGCCGAGTCGGTCTTGTTCACATGCTGGCCACCTGCACCACTCGCGCGGAACGTATCGACCTTGAGGTCGGCTGGATTCAAATCGACATCTTCGACTTCGTCCATCTCCGGCAGAATCGCCACCGTCGCGGCCGAAGTGTGGATACGGCCCTGTGCCTCGGTTTCCGGCACGCGCTGTACGCGGTGGGTGCCCGATTCGAACTTGAGTTTGGAAAACACGCCCTTGCCTTCGACGCGCGCGATCACTTCCTTGAAGCCGCCGTGCTCGCCGGGACTCGAAGACAACACCTCTACGCGCCAGCCCTGACGCTCGGCATAGCGCGCGTACATGCGGAACAGATCGCCGGCGAAGATCGCCGCTTCGTCGCCGCCGGTGCCGGCGCGTACTTCGAGGAAGATGTTCGCCTCGTCGCGCGCGTCCTTCGGCAGCAGCAGCAGGTTCAGCTCCTGGTCGAGCGCATCGCGCCGGGCGAGCAGATCGGCGATTTCGCCTTCGGCCAGCTCGCGCATCTCCGGGTCCTTGAGCATGGCTTGCGCAGCTTCGAGACTCCGGCCCGCGGTGTCATAGGCACGCAGCGATCGGTTGAGCGGTTCGAGCTGGGCGAACTCGCGCGACAGGTCGCGGAAGCGGGCGTTGTCATTGACGACTTCAGGCTGCGCGAGCAGCAACGAGACTTCCTGCAGGCGCTCGGCAAGCTCGTCGAGCTTGCGTCTGATCGACGGGTTCATTGCGGTTTAGCCGTTGTGCGAAGGCCGCAGTCGGACCGCGAAGGACCTGCGAGTAGAAAAATCAAAATCTTTTTCGCCGCGAAGAACACGAAAGACGCAAAAGAAAGTATTGAGCTTTTTCCCGCTTTCTTCGCGTCCTTCGCGGTGAAACCGATTTTTGCTTTCATTCCTGCTTGGCATCCGATGAACCGTCGAAAAGCTGCTCGGCCGCGCGCAGCAGGTCGACGTCGCCACGCAGCGCGGCGGCGCGCAGGTTGGCGCTCGGCGCATGCAGCAGCTTGTTGGTCAGCGAATGCGCAAGAAATTCCAGCGCCTGCTCGGGTGTGCGCCCGCTGGCAAGCAGTTGCCGCGCTTTTTCGAGCGCCGCGTCGCGCTGGCTCTCGGCAGCGCTGCGCAGGCCGGTGAGCGGATTGTGCACGTCGAGCGCGCGGCGCCAGGCGAGATAATGTTCGACCTGCAATTCGATGATCGCCTCGGCCTCGTTCGCCGCGATCTGGCGCGAGCGCAGGTTGTCGTCGATCACCTGTTTCAAGTCGTCGATGGTGTACAGGAACACGTCGTCGACTTCGGCGACATCGGCCGCGATATCGCGCGGTACGGCGATATCGACGAGAAACATCGGCTTGTGCCGGCGCACGCGGACCGCATCTTCGACCATGGTTCGATTCAACACCGGCTCGCGGCTCGCGGTCGAGGTGATCACGATATCCGCCTCGGCCAGATGTTGCGGCAGATCGGCGATCGCGATCGCGTAAGCGCCGAAGCGCCCGGCCAATGCCTGTGCATTTTCCAGGGTGCGGTTGGCGACGATCAGGCGGCGAACGCGGGATTCGCTCAGGTGGCGTGCCGCCAGCTCGATGGTTTCGCCCGCGCCGATCAGCAACACGCTGGCGTCGCGCAGATTCGCGAACAGGCGTTCGGCCAGGCGCACGGCGGTAAATGCGACCGAAACCGGATTGGCGCCGATGCGCGTGTCGGTGCGCACGCGCTTGGCCACGGCGAAGGTCTGCTGCAGCAGGCGTTCCATTGGAGTGCGCAAGGTGCCGACCGCGCGTGCGGCCTGATAGGCGTCCTTTACCTGGCCGAGAATCTGCGGTTCGCCGAGCACCATCGAGTCCAGGCCGGTTGCGACGCGGAACAGATGGCGTACGGCTGCGTTGTCTTCGTGGTGGTAAAGGAACTCGTCGATGCGGCGCCCGGTCAATTGGTGATGGTCGAGGAGCCAGCGCTGCGGCACCGTTTCCGCACCGGATGCGACCTCGACATACAGTTCGGTGCGGTTGCAGGTGCTCAGGATCAGCGCCTCATTGACGCCGGGCTGGCGGGCGAGGTCGCTGAGCGCCTGCGCGGTCGATTCCGGCGCGAACGCCACCTTCTCGCGAAGATCGAGCGGTGCGGTGAGGTGGTTCAATCCGAGGGCAACCAAGGTCATGCAAGTGTCACGCGGCGACAACGAAGGAACTAGCTGGCAGAATGGAAATTGTGCGGCGCGCCGGGTGCGATATCAAGCCGGAGCGCTTGAATCGTCAACCTGTGGACGCAAGGTATGGACAGTGGATTGCAACAATCTGCCGCAAGGTTCGTGGGCCAGTATAAATGAGTATTTTGTATACCTTGAAACCTTTGCGTAACCTGGCGTTGTGCGGCGCCGGTGCAGTTGCACTGGTGGCGTGCGCAAGCATGCCGACAGGCCGCGCGCCGGCCAGTGCCGCAGGGCAGCCGTTGCAGCGTGTGATCGTGCCGCCGGACACGGTGCAGCGCGATCTGCTCACGCATCTGCTCGCCGGCGAGTTTGCGCTCGGCAGCAACGATCTCGACGGCGCGACACGCGAATTCGCAGCGGCGGCGCAGCTGAGCGACGATCCCGTAGTGGCCGAACAGGCCGCGCATATCGCTATCGTCGGCAAGCATTGGGACACCGCGCGCGCCACGCTGGCGCGCTGGCAGATATTGAAGGCAGACGACAACGGCCTGCGCCAGGTGCGCGCAATGATCGCCTTGCACGATGGCGATGCCGGGACCGCCTACGCGGAGCTGTCGCGCTTGCTGCAGCAGCCCGACGGCGCCGGCTGGCGCCCGGTGTCGCAAGCCCTTGCCAGCGCGGAAGACCGCGCGCAGGCGGGTACGGTGGCCGAGCGCTTGCTTTTGGGAGATTCGCCCAAGGCGGGTTCGCTGAAGACGGAATCGCTCGGATCCAAGCCTGAAGTCTGGATCGCGGTCAGCCAGATGGCCCTGCGTCTCGATAAAAAGGCGCTGGCACAGGCACTCGCCGATCAGTCCGTCAGCCGCTTTGCCACTCCGGAAACTTATGCATGGGCGGCGCAGCTCAAACTCGGTGCCGGCGACAAGGATGGTGCGCGCAAACTCTTCGCCGATGCCTTGCGCAAGAATCCGCGCGATGCGAAAACCCCGCGCCTGCGCATCGCCTATGCGGTCATGCTCAGCGATCTTGGCGACAACGAGGGCGCCGCGCGCGTGCTCGCCGACGGGCCGCAGAGCGACTATTCCTATGCCGCGCGCGCCGCCTATCTTGCGCGCAGCGACGACAAGGCGGCGAAACCGCTGGTCGAAGCTCTCTACAAGGAACTGAAGCTGTTGCCCGAGCCACGTCCGCCGGGGCGCGTGAATCTGCTTGGACAGTTGTCGGAACTGCTCGAGCGCAAAGTCGAGGCGTTGAAATGGTATGCGCAGGTGCCCGCCGCCGACGAACACTGGTTTGGTGCGCAGATGCGCACCGCCGTTCTGTTGAACGATGCGGGCAAGACCGACGCGGCGCTCAACCTGCTGCACGAATTGCAGGCGCGTGCCGGCGACGACGGCAAGCAACTCGGCGAGACGTTCATGCTCGAAGCCGAATTGCTCAACCGTGCCAAGCGCGGCGACGAGGCCGTCGCGGTTTACGACCGCGGTCTGCAGGCGCTGCCCGACGATACGCGGCTGATCTACGCACGCGCCCTGCTCAACGACGATCTGAATCATGTCGATGCCGCGGTGCGCGATCTGCGCCGGGTGCTCGAATTGAAACCGGACGATGCCGACGCGATGAACGCGCTTGGCTACACGCTCGCCGACCGTACAGACAAGAAAACCGAGGCGCTGAAACTGATCGAAAAGGCGCTCGAGCTCAAGCCCGGCGAACCCGCGATCATCGACAGCCTGGGCTGGGTGCAGTACCGCCTTGGCAATCTCGACGACGCCGTGACGCAATTGCGCATGGCTTACCGCAAGCAGCCCGATGCGGAAATCGCCGCGCATCTGGGCGAAGTGCTTTGGGTTTCCGGGCGCAAGGACGAAGCGCGTCAGGTCTGGGAGCAGGGACGCAAAAAGGATGGCGACAACAAAGTACTGCTGGAAACGATCAAGCGGTTGGCCTCGTGAGGGCGATGTCCGGCGCGCTGGCGCGAGTCCGTCTCGCGTTCGCGGGTTTGCTGATCGTTCTGCTCACTGCCTGCGTGCCGATGCGCGTGAAAATGCACACGGCGACACCCGCTGCGCAGGATGCGCGTGAAGCCGCGCTCGCGTCGCGCACGCATTGGACGCTGGACGCGCATATCGCCGTCTCGACCGATCGGGATTCCAATAGCGGCGAACTGGACTGGCGCCAGGCGGGGGAGTCCTATGTGTTCACCGTGCGTGGGCCGATCACCGGCAAGACCCTGAAACTCACCGGGGATGCGCAGCACGCCGTACTCGAAGGTGTGGATGCGCGACCGAGTGAGGACAGCGACGTGCAGCGCCTGCTGCGCGAGCGCATCGGCTGGGATGTGCCGCTCGCGTCGCTGCGCGCTTGGGTACGCGGTCTGCGCGCGCAGGGGACGCCAGCGCAACTGCAATACAACGAGCAGGATCTGCCGGCCCTGATCGAGCAGGACGGCTGGAAGATCGAGTATCGCGACTGGTTCAGCGACCGTACCCCGGCGTTGCCGCGTATCGTTTTCGCCTCGCATGGAACCACACGGGTGAAGATGGCGATCGAGACTTGGTCGTTCGACGAATGAGCCCGCTATGGACCACTTGGCCCGCACCGGCCAAGCTTAATCTGTTTCTGCATATCGTCGGCCGACGCGCGGATGGGTATCACCTGTTGCAGACCGTATTCCAGCTTCTGGATTGGGGCGACAGCGTGCATTTGCGGCCGCGCGCCGATGGCGCGATCGTGCGCACGAACGAAGTGCCCGGCGTGCCCGTTGCGAACGATCTGGGCGTGCGCGCCGCGCAACTGCTGCGCGAGCATACGCGGACGACCGCTGGCGCCGATATCCGCATAAACAAGCGCATCCCTCTGGGCGGCGGCTTGGGCGGCGGCAGTTCGGATGCGGCCACGGTGCTCGTCGCCCTCAACGAATTGTGGCAAACCCGGCTTTCGCTGGAGGAACTTGCCGTCCTGGGCCTGACCCTAGGCGCCGATGTGCCGGTGTTCGTACGCGGGCATTCCGCATGGGCCGAAGGCGTTGGCGAATCGCTCACGCCGATTGACCTGCCGCTGCGCGTTTTTGTTATCGTCGACCCGGGCGTTCAGGTATCGACCAAGGCGCTTTTTGCCGCAGCGGAATTGACACGAAACACAGCGCCCGCGACAATAGGCGGCTATCTTTCCGGTATGGAAGCCACGAATGCGTTCGCGCCGGTGGTGCGCACGCGTTACGCTCGGGTTGCCGCCGCAATGGACTGGTTGAACCAGTTCGGTGTGGCGCGCTTGTCGGGCAGCGGCGGGTGTGTGTTCGTTGCGCTGGAATCGGGTGAGCAGGCAGACGCCGTCGTGCGCGCCTGTCCGCCGGAGTACCGCGCGTATCGGGCGCAGGGTGTGAGTCGCTCGCCGTTGATCGATGCGCTTGGGGCGTTTCGTACCAACCATCTTGCATAACATTGCAAGAAGGAGCTTGGCGTGGGACGCGCCAACGCAGCACGAATGCGTTGCGAGGCTGATGCAATAACATCGAACGAAGGATTCGGCGCAGGATGCGCCGACGCACGGCGCGCAGCGTCGTGGCGGGAAACGTGGCGCGGCTTTGCCGCGACCGTTTCCTGCGAATCGCGGCAGGATGCCCGATTTTGCACAGAAGTGGGACGTCGCCAAGTTGGTAAGGCACGGGGTTTTGATCCCCGCATTCGCAGGTTCGAGTCCTGCCGTCCCAGCCATGTTTTGCGTTGCGGGTCAGCGGTCAAGGTGAACGTGTGAACACGATCAATCCGGCGGGCTATTCCGGCACTTTCCCCAGCGACCGCGGCGACGCCGGGGGGATACAGATTTTCAGTGGCAACGCGAACCGACCCCTGGCGCTGGCGGTGTGTCACGAGTTGAACATGCCTCTGGGCAAGGCCATGATCAGCCGGTTTTCCGACGGCGAAGTCCAGGTCGAGATCGAGGAGAACGTGCGCCGCCAGGAAGTCTTCGTCATCCAGTCGACCTCGGCGCCGACGGCGGAGAACTTCATGGAACTGCTGGTGCTGATCGATGCGCTGAAGCGCGCGTCGGTGGCCAGCGTGACCGCGGTGATCCCGTATTTCGGCTACGCACGGCAGGATCGCCGGCCGCGTTCGGCGCGGGTGCCGATCACGGCGAAAGTGGCGGCGAAGATGGTTTCCAGCGTGGGCACGGATCACGTGCTGACCGTGGATCTGCATTCGGACCAGATCCAGGGGTTTTTCGATGTGCCGCTGGACAATGTATACTCTTCGCCCGTTTTACTGGCGGATATCTGGCGCTACAACGTGCCGGAGGACTTGATCGTCGTCAGTCCGGATGTCGGCGGTGTGGTGCGCGCACGCGCGATCGCCAAGCGACTGGACGATGCGGATCTGGCGATCATCGACAAGCGCCGGCCGCGGGCGAACGAAGTCGCGGTGATGAACATCATCGGCGAAGTCGAAGGCAAGACCTGCGTGCTGATCGACGACATCGTCGATACCGCAGGGACGTTGTGCGCCGCTGCGGCGGCGCTGAAACAGAATGGCGCGCGCAAGGTCGTCGCGTATTGCACGCATCCGGTGCTGTCGGGACCGGCGATCCGCAATCTGACCGGATCGCAGCTCGACGAACTGGTGGTCACGGACACGATCGTGCTCTCGGAAGAGGCACGGACGTGCAGCAAGATTCGCCAGCTGAGCGTGGCGGAACTGCTCGGCGAAACGATCCGCCGCATCGCCTTTGGTGAGTCGGTGAGTTCGTTATATGTGGATTAGAACGACGGGAAGACGAGGAGACGGATAGACGAAGAGACGGTAAAGCCACATGCACTTCCGTCTTCCCGACTATTCGTCTCCCCGTCTCCCCGAAAACAAGCTCCCCTGGTCGCGGGGGAGTTTCATCACCACCGCGAGGTGGCTAACTTGAAAAGAAGGTAAGCAACAATGGCAAAGATTCATGAAATTCCTGCGGAAAGCCGCAAGGACGACGGGAGGGGTGCGAGCCGCCGCCTGCGTCATTCCGGCAAGGTGCCCGCAATTGTCTATGGCGGCAGCGAAGCTCCCGCCAGTATCCAACTCGTGCACAACGACGCTTGGCTGGCCTCGCAGAACGAATGGTTCTATTCGGCCATTCTCGATCTGAAGCTCGACGGCACGGCGCAGAAAGTGCTGCTGCGCGATATGCAGCGTCATCCGTTCAAGCAGCAGCTGCTGCATCTGGATTTCCAGCGCGTGGACGAGAACAAGGCGATCCGCATTCGCGTGCCGCTGCACTTCCTCAACCAGGAAAAATCGCCGGCCGGCAAGAAAGCTGGCGTCCTGATTTCGCACGCGCTGACCGATATCGAAGTTTCCTGCCTGCCGAAAAATCTGCCCGAGTACGTCGAGGTCGATCTGGGTGAGCTGGATATCGACGACATCGTGCATCTGTCCGATATCAAGCTGCCGGAAGGCGTGGAAATTCCCGAACTGCGTCTGGGCAGGGAACACGACACCGCCGTCGTCACCGCACAGGAACTGCGTGAGGAAGTCGAAGCCGCTCCGGTCGTCGACCCGGCCGCTGTCGCCGCCGCGGGTGCCACACCGGTCGCTGGTGCGCCTGCGACTCCAGCTGCAGCGCCTGCCGCTGCGGCGAAGAAAGACGAGAAGAAGTGACGCCAGGATGGCGTCATCCCGGACGGTACAGGGATGTACGCTGATCCGGGATCCAGCTTGCATCGATGGATTCACTTCGCCTCATCGTCGGCCTCGGTAATCCCGGGGCCGAACATCTCCGAACCCGGCACAACGCCGGGTTCTGGTTTATTGACGCCTTGGCGCAGCGCGAGAACGCACGCTTCGGCATCGATTCCAAGCTGCATGCGGAAACCGCCAAAATCATCATCGATGGCCGGCCGCTGTGGCTGCTCAAGCCAACCACGTACATGAATAAAAGTGGCCTCGCCGTCGCTTCAGCACTGCGCTACTGGAAGATCGAGCCCGAGGAAATGCTCGTCGCGCACGACGATCTGGATCTGCCTGCGGGCGTCGCGCGGCTCAAGTTCGATGGCGGCCACGGCGGGCAGAACGGCTTGCGCGACATCTTCGCGCACTTGGGGCACGGCCGTTTTCACCGCATGCGTCTGGGAATAAGTCATCCCGGAGACAAGGATCGCGTCCTCGGCTGGGTACTTGGCCGGCCAAGTGTTGCCGATGAAAAGGCGATGATCGGCGCGGTTGGCGATGCACTGGATGTTCTACCGCTCGCCGTGAGCGGCGAGTTCAACGAGGCGATGAAGCAGTTGCACACGGCGCGGGACTCGGGGCCCGGGGCTCGGGACTCGTGAGCACTTTCCGAGAACTTTTCATTTATCTGGAATTTCATTGAATACACAAACGCAGCGTGCTTTTCCGAGTCCCGAGCCCCGAGTCCCGAGTCCCGGGATTTCCCGTGGGTATTAAGTGCGGCATCGTCGGCTTGCCCAATGTCGGCAAGTCCACGCTTTTCAATGCGCTGACCAAGGCGGGCATACCTGCGGCGAATTTTCCGTTCTGCACGATCGATCCGAACGTGGGCATCGTTCCAGTGCCGGATCTGCGTCTGAACGCGCTGGCCGAGATCGCCAGGCCGCTGAAGATCATCCCGACGACGATGGAGTTCGTGGATATCGCCGGCCTCGTCGCCGGCGCGTCGAAAGGCGAGGGTCTTGGCAACAAGTTCCTCGCCCATATCCGCGAAGTGGATGCGATCGCGCACGTGGTGCGCTGCTTCGAGCATGCGGACATCGTCCATGTGGCGGGCAAGATCGACCCGATTTCTGATATCGAGACGATCGACACCGAACTGGCGCTTGCCGATCTGGAGGCAGTGGACAAGGCCCTGAACAAGGCCGAGCGCGCGGCCAAGGCGAACGACAAGGAGGCGCTGGCCAGGCGCCCCGTGCTGCAGAAGCTTGCTGCCGGACTCAACGAGGGCAAATCGGCACGTAGTCTGGACCTCGACGACGATGAAAAAGCCTTGGTGCGCGATCTGTTCCTGCTTACGCTCAAGCCGTTGATGTATATCGCCAATGTGCGTGAGGACGGGTTTTCCGGTAACCCCTTTCTGGACAAGGTCAGGGAACGTGCCGCTGCCGAAGGTGCCCAGGTGGTGCCGGTGTGTGCGGCGATCGAAGAGGAGCTTTCGCAACTGGAAGACGCCGACAAGCTCGCGTTCCTGCAGGATATGGGACTGAACGAGCCGGGTTTGAACCGCGTGATTCGCGCCGGTTACACGCTGCTCGGCCTGCAAACCTATTTCACCGCCGGCGAGAAGGAAGTGCGCGCCTGGCAGGTCAAGGTTGGCGCGACCGCGCCGCAGGCGGCCGGCGTCATCCACACCGATTTCGAGCGCGGATTCATCCGCGCGGAAACGATCGCTTACGACGACTACATCAAGTACCGCGGCGAATCGGGCGCCAAGGAAGCCGGGCGCCTGCGTCTGGAAGGCAAAGACTACGTGGTCAAGGAAGGCGACGTGCTGCATTTCCGCTTCAACGTCTGATATTTTCGCTTAGCTTTCATTCTGCTGGCACTGACGGAGACGAGCCATGCCTGGTACAGATCGTGAAGTCCGTTTCTGCTTCCTCGCCCAACCGACCGACGTGAATTTCGGCGGCAAGGTCCACGGTGGCATGGTGATGAAGTGGATCGATCAGGCTGGCTATGCCTGCGCCGTTGGCTGGAGCGGGATTTATTGCGTGACGGTGGCGGTTGGCGGCATCCGGTTCGTCAATCCGATCCTGATCGGCGATCTGGTCACCGTGCACGGTCAGCTGATCTATACCGGCAATACCAGCATGCATTTTGCGGTCGATGTGATAGCCCGCCGGCTTGAAACTGGCCAGGACACCCTCGCCACTCATTGCGTGGTGGTGATGGTCGCGACCGACAAGGCTGGCAAACCCACCGCCGTTCCGAAATGGGAGCCGCAAAGCGAAGACGACAAGGCCCTGGCTGCCTACGCGCAGAAGCTCATGGAGCTGGACAAGAATATCGAGCAGGAAGTCGCGCGTTACCGCGATGCAGCCCACTTGGCGTCCGTTGCCAGCCACGGCTCTTGACAAGCCGGTCTGTCCTTGACAAGGCAGCCCCCAGCCCCTGAAAATAGGCGGCTCCGTGGACGAATACTGCCCGACGGGTCCGTTTGTTGACTGAGGTGCCGGCCAGATTTGAATTCTTGAGAATTTCGGAGGGTTACCCAAGCGGCCAACGGGGGCAGACTGTAAATCTGCTGGCTCATGCCTTCGGTGGTTCGACAAAATCGTCCGGAACGATTTTGAACATGTCGCGTAGCGACATGGCCCGAAGGGCGAAGGGCAGGATGCCCGAAGTCATCCACCTCCGTAGATTTTGATGAGGCAGATATTTGAGGTTCTGAGAATTCGGAGGGTTACCCAAGCGGCCAACGGGGGCAGACTGTAAATCTGCTGGCTCATGCCTTCGGTGGTTCGAATCCACCACCCTCCACCAAATTTTTTTGTAGATAAACCGAACCGCAAGGATGCAAGTTTCTGAAAATACGAAGTACCCCCGGGCGGGAGTAGTTCAATGGTAGAACTGTAGCCTTCCAAGCTACTAGTGCGGGTTCGATTCCCGTCTCCCGCTCCATTGAACCGCGATGGCGCGGGGTTGAAAAAAATACACGCTCACTTAGCTCAGTCGGTAGAGCACCTCCTTGGTAAGGAGGAGGTCGTTGGTTCGATTCCAATAGTGAGCACCATTTCATAGTCTCGACAAGATCAGGTAATCAGTCATGTCCAAGGAAA